>WRGC01000008.1 GCA_009787385.1 Bacillota bacterium | reverse complement strand
GGGGGAAGTACAACAAGGTCATAGATTTCGGCACAAGTTTTGCCTTCAAATTTACGCAATACTCTACCTCGTCTCTGCACATATTCCTTAGGATTTTGACTGCTACTTAGTATAAATGCTGTAGTTATGCTAGGTATATTTACGCCCTCATCTAAACAACGAATTGCAACTAGAGCTTGAAGCTCTCCTTTTTCAAAATTTGCTTTTAGTATCTCTCTTTCATGTATATCTTCATTAGAGGTATACATTGAGATTTTCATATTCAACTCATTGCCAAGCATATTTGATACCATATCTATTTGTCGTATTGTCTCATTTGGTTGGTCATATTCTAGATTTTCTTTATTCCAATTAGAAGTCTTTTCTTTAGATACCCCACAGTATACAAGAATGTTGTTGCTATTGCGATATTGTTGTATAATATCTTTCAAAATTGACACTTTGTTAGAAGCTTTATAAATAATATTTTCCATACTAGATATAAGCCCTTGAGTCTTTGATGTGAGTTTTCCATTATTATTCTTGGTTAATTTTTCTCTTTCATTATCCATAGACGCATACTTATCAAATTCATCATCAGTCAAATGTACTTCTATAGGATAATATTTGTATGGGGTCAAAAACCCTCTATCAATAGCATCTTCCAATCCAAAACTAATACATTTTTCTCCAAAGTAGTTGTAGAGTGCCTTTGTACCCCTTTCATCATTAAACCTTTCCAATGTAGCTGACAAGGCTAGTCTATATTTAAAATTAGGTAATAGGCAATTTGACAGTATAGGACTGCCAAAGTTGTGTGCTTCGTCAACTACCAATACTGTGTTGCCACTCAATTTTCTTAATGTATTTTGTACAAAGATAGACTTAAAGCTAGCATTGCAAAAAATAACACAATAACCATTGATTGCACCAAGTCTATAATCGGATATTAGATTTTCCAATTGTTTTTTCCAATTGTACTTGCTATAACATATTATTGGCTCTACTCCAAAAGCTCTTATATCATCAACCCACTGTTCTACCAAATGTTGATAAGGAGCAACTATAAAGCTACACATGTTGCCATTTAGTTTTTGTGAGAGTTTAGCCAAAGCTGCAAGTCCGGTAAATGTTTTACCTGTACCTGTAGCCATATCAAATATCCCTCTACAATTTTTATTTATCCATGTATTGACTGCTTGGGTTTGATAGTCATGCAATTGTACAGATTGTGGAAGTATAAAGTTATTTGCCATATTTGTGTTTTAAATAATTAAAATATTTTAAACAATACTAATTGTTTAAAAGCATACAATCTATTATACCATAAAATGACAAAAATTTTATACAATAAAATCATATAAAATTTGGTAAAATTTAGTAAATCACTATTTTAATAAAAATATTGATTTAAAGTGTTAATTGGATAGGGTGTACAAAATATAGTAGATAAATATGTAAGGGAAGTAACAAGTTAAATAAAAACAACTTTAAAGCGTTTGTGATTTTTTGTAGGGGGATTCCCCAATATTTTTTGATTCTTTTTTGCGTCAAAAAATAATAATATTGGTTTTGTTGATTGTTTGTATCTTATTGTTAATAATAGATTGTTGTACACTATCAATTGGATTTAGGTTGTCATTTACTAGCTGTCTACTTGACAAATATGACAAAACTCTATATACTATCAATAATGGATATCAAAAAAAAACGAATAGTTTTTATGGGTACGCCACAGTTTGCTGTTCCATCTTTAAGTAGTTTAATTGCAGATGGTTTTAATGTGGTTGGGGTATGTACACAAGTGGACAAGCCTAGTTACAATCTTAGAATAAAATTTAGTCCTGTCAAAGAGTTGGCATTAAAGCACAATTTGCCTATTTTGCAATTTCCAAAAATACGCTCTGATGAGGGTGTACAAGCTATCAAAGATTTGCAACCTGATTTGATTATTACTGCTGCTTTTGGGCAACTTTTGACTCAGCAAATTTTGGATATTCCAACTATTGGGGTATACAATGTTCATGCATCACTCTTGCCTAAGTATCGTGGTGGATGTCCAATACATTGGTGTATTATTGATGGCAACACTGATACAGGCATTAGCATCATGCGTACAGAAAAGGGCTTGGATACAGGTCCTGTAATTTTGCAAATCCCTTGCAAAATTGATAAAGATCAAACTTATGATGATGTTTATACTCACCTATCTTTTATTGGGGCAAGTGCATTGCAAGAATTTTTGTTTAATTTTGAAAAACTCATAGAACAACCACAAGATGACAGTCAATCAAGTTATCAACCTATCATAAAAAAGCAAGATGGAAAAATTGAATGGTCAAAAGATAGTCTTGCAATACACAATCATATTAGGGGCGTGACAAGCACTCCTGGGGCATTTTGTATATTAGATGAATTGATACTCAAGGTTTATAAGACTAGTGTTGTAGAGAGTGATTTGAATGGGAAAATAGGACAAGTTGTATGTGCAGACAACAAGTTTGGTATAATTGTTGCGTGTGGTAAAGGACATATACAATTGCTAGAATTGCAACTACCTAGCAAAAAAATATTGTCAGCAAGGGACTTTTTGAATGGAAACAAGTTGCTAGGAAAAGTTTTGGAGTAATATGGAATATTTGGATATATCATTACATGGTTTAGATAAACAAGGCAATGAAAAAGATTTTAAATTGAGAGATTTTTTGGGACAGGTTGTAGTATTGTATTTTTATCCCAAAGACAATACTAGCGGTTGTACGCTTCAAGCTCAATACTTGAGAGATAGGCAAGCCGAATTTGTAGACAAGGCAATAATTGTTGGTGTAAGCCCTGATGATATAAAGAGTCATCACAAGTTTTTTTGCAACCAAAATCTCAACTTTATATTGCTTAGTGATACCCAAAAAGTCCTAGCTCAAAATTTTGGTGTATGGGTAGAAAAGTCTATGTATGGTAAAAAATATATGGGTATTTTGCGTTCTTCCTTTATTTTAGATATTGATGGAAATATAATTAAAGAGTTTAGAAATGTAAAGCCTGCTCAACATGCACAACAAGTTTTGGACTTTTTGCAAAAGAAAATATAATGAATATATCTAATTTAAAAATAGTTCATAGTATATTATCTAGTGTATATAGAGACAGAGCTTATAGCAATATAGCACTCAATAAGGCATTAAATAGCAATACAAATTGTGATGTTGCAGCTATAACACACATGGTGTATGGGGTATTAAAGTTTGATTTGCAACTTGATTATTTTTTGTGTCAACTTACTTCCAAACCTCCAAAGCCCAACATATCAACACTACTTAAGATGGGTATATTTGCAATTAAGTACACCAAAACTCCTCAATATGCTACAATTAATAACTGTGTAGAGTTGTCCAAAATTTTGTTTAAAGGTGGCGTAAATAGTTTTGTAAACGCAATTTTAAGAAAAGTTGATACAGTAAAATTACCTACATTAGATGATACCCCAAATTCATTAAGTATCAATTATAGTTGCCCTAAATGGATAGTAGAATTGTTGATAAAAGAAATTGGTATAGATACTGCAAAACAATTTTTGAATTATCAACCAAAATATGATACTCATATTAGATGCAATTATCAAAAACTGAATAGCAATGAATTTGAAAAAATATTAGCCAAGACGGGAGAAGTATGCAAATCTGAATTGGGATACTATGTAAATGCAAATCAATTACATTCTTTAGATAAAGATATATTTGTTATACAATCATTGTCTTCTATGCTAGTTGTACATGCTTTGGGGAGTGATAATATATCCAAAGTACTAGATTTGTGTGCAGCTCCTGGTGGAAAGTCAGTATATTTTTTGCAAAATAATCCAAAATCCAATATATTGGCTTGTGATATTCACAAGCATAAAATAGATATAATACTCAACTATGCCAAAAATATGGGGGTAGGAGAGAGATTGAATGCTTTGAAAAATGATGCAACTGTATTTAATCCTAAATTTGAGAATAGTTTTGATATAGTTATGTGTGATGTCCCTTGTAGTGGATTAGGTTTGGTACATTCTAAACATGAAATAAAATTCAATATTTCACCACAAGACTTACAAAATTTGTCCAAAATTCAATCCCAAATATTAGAAAATGCTAGCCGTTATGTAAAGCTTGGTGGCAAAATATTGTACAGTACATGCACAATTACAAAAATAGAAAACGAATCAGTTATAAAAAATTTTTTACAAAACAATAATTGCTTTGAGATAGTTAATATAGACAATCAATATATTAAAAGTGATATTGATGGTTGTATAAGATTGTTGCCACATATCAACAATACAGATGGATTTTTTGCTACAGTTTTGAAAAAGATTGACAGTAATTATTAACAATAAGTTGATACCTTGTAGCTTTGTCATTAATATATGAAAAAACAGCTTTTAGACAACTCAATTATTCAACTAGAAGAATTGATTGAATCATACAATCAACCTAAATATAGAGCAAAACAACTATATGCTTGGCTTTTGTTGGGTAAAGACTATAGTGAAATGTCCAATTTGCCAAAAGATTTTTTGTTAGAATTGCAAGCAGAGTATACTAGCAAATCAGTTTCAATATTAAAAAAGCAAGTCTCTAAAGATGGTACAAAAAAATATTTATTTCAACTTCAAGATGGTGCTACTGTAGAGAGTGTATTTCTTCCCAATAAATACGGGAATACAATTTGTGTATCTAGTCAAGTTGGTTGCAAATTTGATTGCAAATTTTGTGCATCAGCTTTGGCAGGATTTAGTCGCAATTGTAGCGCAGGTGAAATTTTGTCACAACTAATTTATGTCAATGTTGACAATGGTGGTACTATACAAAAGAGAGCTATAGGCAATATTGTACTTATGGGTAGTGGTGAGCCTTTAGATAATTTTGATAATATAGTCAAATTTTTGCAACTTGTTGTTGATGAGAGAGGACTAAATTTTAGCAATAGAAATATATCTGTTTCAACTTGCGGATTGGTAGACAAAATAAAGCAGTTAGCCAATCTCAACTTAGGTATTACGCTTTCTATATCACTACATGCAACAACAGATGAAAGTAGACAACAAATTATGCCAATAGCAAAAGTATACTCTATTAAGCAAGTTGTAGAGGCAGCAAAATATTATTTTGAAAAGACAGGTAGAAGAGTTGCTTTTGAGTATATAATGATAAAAGGTCTCAATACTAATTATTTAGATGCTACTCGTTTGGCTGAAATTTCTAAACAACTTTCTAGTCATGTCAATTTAATTCCATTAAATTGGGTAACAGAAAGGTCTTTGCAAGGAATAACAAAACAAGAAGCTAGACGCTTTTGTGATAGACTAAATTCTTTGGGTGTGTCTGCAACTATAAGACGAACACAAGGAGACGATATAGATGGTGCATGTGGACAACTAAGAAATAAACTAGAGTTGAAATATTAAAGTCTAATAATATTGACAATGTGTTAAAATATAATTTTATATTCAAAATCATGTTTTTGATTTTAAAAGCTTATTATATTTAACTATATTAATTACTAATATCCCAATACTATATCTTCATCATAATCTATATTATTTTGTCTACCTTTGTTTATACGAGATATGCCACTAGTCATAGACTTAGCAATAAGTATTTGCTTTGCATCTGCTTTAGATAATACAATACTTGGCGTAGGATAGATTTGGATAGATTTGAGACTTGTCCTACACTTTGGACATTCTTCACTATCTTTATCTCTTCTAGAACTGCAACTTGGGCAAGCAAACATTGCTTTTATTTCTTTTTCTACTTTTTTCATAATAATAAATTCCTTTATATTAATAATGTATTCATATTTTATACAAATAATTTAACATATTATTGACGAATTAGCAAATAAATTGTCACAAATTATATTGGAAATATTTTCCAATATAATTTTTATTTTTTATATCAATAATTTATTTACATCAATCTTAAGAGCAACAAAAATATATTTAAATAGCTTGCAAAATATGTAAAATAGTGTTACAATAAATTTGAGGTTTAAATTATGTTGGACAAAAAAAATGGCGTAGATACAATGGTATTGTTGCATGGTAGCAATAGATTTTTTTATAGCAATATTGCTACATCTTATGGTGCAGTTATACTTAATGAAAAACAAAAATACTTTGTTACAGATTCTAGGTATGCGTCATATGCTAGACAAAACGCAGGAGAGTTTGAAATAATTATTCTCAATCAAGGTGAAGATATTTTTAAGGTGATAGCACAAACATGTATAGGATTGCAGTCACAAGTAGTGGGCTACGAACAAAATACCATACTCAAGTCTAGCTTTGACAAGCTTGCAGCAGGATTGCAATGCAAACTTGTACCTGTAGGCAGTTACTTAGAACAAGATATGGCTATTAAGCATGACTACATGATAGCCAACATGCAGCAAGCACAAAATATAGCGGAAAAGTCATTGGACAAGGTTAGGGGACTAATAAAACCTAATATATCAGAAAAAGAAATTGCAACACAATTAGCTTATGAGATGTCTTCACTAGGAGCATCAGGTCCTTCATTTGATATAATAGTGGCATTTGGTGAAAATTCAGCTTATCCTCATCATAGTCCTACTGATAAAAAACTCAAGAAGACAGATATTATTCTTGTAGATATGGGTGCTAAGTATAATGGTTTTTGTAGTGATATGACTAGGACTTTTTGTATTGGTGATATACCGCAAGAACTACAAAATGTACATGCATTGGTATTGCAAGCACAAGAGCATGCACTGTCAAAAATCAAAGAAGGTTTGAGATGCAATTTTGTAGATGGTTTGAGTAGAGAGTATCTAAAAGCTAATGGTTATGCAGACAAATTTGTACATTCTTTAGGACATGGCATTGGTGTTGCTGTCCATGAGTTTCCTAGGCTTTCTATCAATAGTGAAGATATTTTAAAAGCTAATATGGTAGTTACAGTAGAACCAGGTGTATATATCAATGGTTTGGGTGGTGTGAGAATAGAAGATATGGTATTAGTAGAAAAAGATGGATTGTACAACTTTGCCAATTACAGCAAAGCACTGTATTTGTAGACATTTTTATCCAATACTCCACAATAAGTTTGTGGAGTATTGGGATTTTTATCAAAATTTGAAACAATAATTATCCTTTATATTTTAAACTTTTTATAATAATCTACATATCTACATTTATATAAATAATATTTATATAACCTTTAATATAAAGGAGAAAATTATTATGGCTTTAGACAAAGCAAAGATTGCACAAAGCATAGTACAATCTTTGGGTGGAAAGGAAAACATAGCCAATGTTGTGCATTGTGCTACAAGATTGAGGTTCAATCTAAAAGACCCACAAAATGCTGATATAGATAAATGCAAAAAAATAGATGGTGTAATAACTGTGGTTGTCAAAGGTGGGCAGTATCAAGTAGTAATAGGCAATACAGTTCCTGATGTGTATGCAAAAGTAATAGATGTTATAGGAACTAGCAATCTAGGCGGACATACAGGAAAAGTGAATGGCAATATAATTTTGCGATTATTAAACTTGCTTGTTGACACTATTGCAGGGATATTCCCACCAATACTAGCACCTTTAGTAGGGGGGGGGCTAATTAAAGGTATTTTGGCAATATTGGTAGCAACAGGTGCAGTTAAAGAGGGAGAAAAATTACCGGACTTATATATTGTATTTAATGCCATGGGTGATGCCGTATTTTATTTCTTGCCAGTATTGCTAGGCTTTAGTGCTGGAAAAAAATTTGGAGCAAGTCCATATCTCACGGCTGTATTGGGAGCAGTATTGATTTACCCTGGACTCAATGAAGCTTCTCATGCATTTGGAAATCCTGATTTCAAGCCTTTTGGATTTGCTTTTACTTTAGTAAATTTTAGTAGTACAGTATTGCCAATTATCTTAGCTAGCTATGCATGTGCCTATTTGGAAAAGTTTTTACGAAAACATACGCCTGATGCAATTGTAAATTTTACTACACCAATGTTGTGTATAATTATTATTATACCATTAACTTTGATTATAGTTGGTCCTGCTAGTGATTGGGTAGCTCAAAACTTGGCAAAAGGAATATCAAGCACACCTGTATGGATAACGGGTTTTATTATGGGTGGTTTTTGGCAAGTATTGGTTATATTCGGCTTGCATTGGGCTTTTATACCTATTATCATTAATAATATTATTGTTAATAAGCATGATTTGCTTTTGGGTTCATCAGGTGGAGCAGCACCGATGGCACAGGCTGCGGCGGCTTTTGCAATGGCTATAAAAATGAAAAACAAAAAAGCTAAAAGTAATGCTATTTCTAGTGGAATTTCAGGTATTTTTGGTATTACAGAACCTATTATTTATGGTCTAACTCTTCCACGAAAAACCCCATTTATATTGGGATGTGTGGGTGGAGCTATAGGTGGAATGGTAGCAGCTTTGCTTGGTGCTGATACCTATATGATGGGAGCACTTGGTATACTTGGATTGCCAAGTACTATTCATCCTGAAATTGGCATTACAATGGCTTTTTGGGGTACTGTAATTGGTTTGGCTGTAACAGTTGTAATTTCGTTTGTATTAGTTTATATATTTTACAAAGATGATACAGTTGAAATGAATGGTGAACTTGTAGTAGATGGGAACTTAGCAACTGGTACTTTAAAAATGAATGTAGAAAATAATGGAGTTATGAAAATGTCAAAGCACACAAATAATTTATTAACTATACTAAGTCCTCTCAAAGGTGAATTTAAACCAATTAATCAGTGCAGTGATCCTGTATTTGCTGAAGAAATTATGGGGAAAGGGATATTGATAATACCTCAAGATGGCAAGCTTTATGCCCCTTGTGATTCAAAGCTTACTGTCGTAGCCTCAACCAAACATATGATTGGGTTGACGACTAATCAAGGAGTAGAAATAATATTGCATCTTGGTATAGATACTGTTAAGTTAGATGGAAAATACTATGAAGTTAATTGCAAAGCAGGTGATGATGTAATTGCAGGGCAACTATTGGTAGAATTTGATATAGAAAAAATTAAAGCAGAGGGGTTTTCTGTAGAGTCTCCTATAATAATTACATCTTTAGGCAAGTTTAGTGACATGAGAATAGTAGCAGGCGAACAACTTAAAGTAGGAGATGCTATAATTGATTTGCAATAAAATAATTTTAGTACTGTTTTGATTTATACAATAAGATTTAACTTATAATAACAATAAATGCATATACACAATTGTGTATATGCATTTATTGTTGAACATATTTTAGTTAAGATTAATGACTATTTACTATTATTTCTCAACAACTCTTCAAGTCTTTCTATCAAATTGTTGTTAGCATCTCTATTGTTTTCTTTATAATATTCTTTGTCATTTCCATATCTATACATATTGTTGATATACCTATGTGTCTTATTGCTGTTATATTCTATCAATATAAACATGATAAATATAATCATAGTTATTATTAGAAGAGCTATTATTATTCCATTAATGATAGCATGTGCATTAAGAATATCTCTTGCCTGCTTGTTTGTAGAATCACTTTCTAATAGCAATGTTGACAACTGTATTTCCATCAAGTTATTAAACAAACAGTACAGTATATAGCTTAATGCCATGCAATAAATATTGCTACTGTATAAAATTTGATTTTATTTTTCTTTCCATATATATTAAAAATTTACTAAAACTTAGTTTTTCTAGTTATTGTAGATCCAATTTGGCTTATTTTTATTCGTCTTTGTGTCATTGTATCCCTATCTCTCAATGTTACCATTTTGTCTGTCAAACTATCAAAATCTACTGTAATACACATAGGTGTGCCTATCTCATCTTGACGACGATAGCGTTTGCCTATACTAGCAGTTTCATCATATGTCACTGAGTGTCTAAGGCTTAGTCTATCATGTATTTTTTGAGCTATGGCTACTAGTTCTGGATTTTTTTGTAATGGCAATACTGCACACTTATAGGGAGCTAGTGCATTATGCAATTTTAATACAATTCTTTGCTCACCATTTTCCAAAGTCTCTTCATGATATGCATTGCACAAAAATGCAAGCAAAACCCTGTCAGCACCCAACGATGGTTCTATTACATATGGTACAAATCTCTCATTAGTAAGAGTATCTATATAATCCATGTCTCCATCATTGCGTGAATGAGCCTTGAGATCATAGTCAGTACGATTGGCTATACCCCAAAGTTCACCCCAACCAAATGGAAATTTGTATTCTATATCGCTAGTAGCTGTACTGTAGTGACTAAGTTCTTCTTTTTCGTGGTCTCTTATTCTCATATTTTCGGGATTAATTCCCAAACTAGTCAACCAATTAGCACAAAATTGCCTATAATATTCAAACCACTCCATATCAGTACCAGGTTTGCAAAAAAATTCCAACTCCATTTGTTCAAACTCTCTAGTTCTAAAAATATAGTTGCCTGGGGTAATCTCATTACGAAATGATTTTCCTATTTGCCCTACACCAAATGGTAGTTTATTGCGGTTGACTCGTACCAAATTTTTGAAGTTAACAAATATACCTTGTGCTGTTTCAGGTCTCAAATATGCTGTATTAGCACTATCTTCGCTAGGTCCTATAAATGTTTTAAACATCAAATTAAATTTGCGAATATTGGTAAAATCACTGTTGCCACAATTTGGACAAGGCACTTTGTTTTGAGCTATGTATTCTTGCATAGCAGTGTCATTAGTAAGATCAGGTAATTCTTTTTGTTTACGATTAGCATAATCTTCTATTAGACTGTCCGCTCTATGTCTTGTCTTACAGTTTTTGCAATCCATCAAAGGGTCACTAAAACCACCCAAATGACCACTAGAATGCCATACTTGACTATTCATGATTATTGCACTGTCTAGCCCGATATTGTTTCTATCTTGTTGCACAAATTTTTTGTACCATGCTGTCTTTATATTGTTTTTAAGTTCTACGCCCAAAGGTCCATAATCCCACGAATTGGCCAATCCACCGTATATATCGCTACCCGCAAAAATAAACCCCCGTCCCTTACAAAGAGCGGTGAGTTTGTCCATTGTCACATTATTGTTCATGCTTCTCCTAAAGAACCACAATTGGATTATTGTAGTCTAAAAATATTGTATATCCTACACATTATATAATATTTTTACAAATTTGTCAACATCATTTAATTACTAGCAAACATTATTAAGACGGATATTAAGTAATTAGGTTTTATATTTATTAATGAATAAGAATATAAACTCCAATTATATTATTTCGGCTTTAAACAAATCTTCAAAATCAGGACTAGATGATATAAGTTGTTCAAAAGTTCCTTGAGCTACAATTTCTCCATTATGCAAGAAAAATATTTTGTCAGCATTCTTGATTGTAGATAGTCTGTGTGCTACAATAATGACTGTATGTTGTCCTGAAAGGTCCTGCAAAGATTGTTTGATTTCTTCTTGCGTTGCATTGTCTAGACTAGAAGTACTTTCATCAAATAAAATTATCTTGCTTTTTTTTAACAATGCTCTAGCTATTGCTAGGCGTTGTCTTTGTCCACCTGAGAGTTTTATCCCACTTTCTCCCACTTTAGTTTCATACCCAAACCTAAGTCCCATTACAAAGTCATGCAAGCTAGCTTTTTTTGCAGCTTCAATTACATCTTCAAATGTTGCATCTTCTTTTGCCATTTTGATATTTTGCAAAATAGTTGTATTAAATATATATGGAAATTGATTGACGAGAGATATAGATTGTCTCAATGTATTTTGACTCAATAGTTGAATATCTACATTATCTATCAAAACTTGTCCTCTCTCATCTACATCATAAAGTTTGGATATAAGGCTAAGTATTGTAGTTTTGCCACTTCCACTTTTACCTACAAAAGCTACCGTAGAATTGGCAGGAATGACAAAGCTAAGATCTTCAAATACAAGCTTTTTTGTCATTTGAGATTGAGTACTAGTTTCTTTTTTATCATTTTCACTGTCATCTTCTATTTGGTCTTCCAAATAACTAAATTTTACATTTTTAAATTCTATTTCTCCATTTACTTCTATATCAACATTTCCAAACTTTTCTACTTTAAATTTATTATTGTCAAACAACTCAAACATTCTACTAGTAGCAACTCGTAAGTTGGTTATTTCTGTAGCTGTGTTGCCAAATCTCCAAATGATATTTTCAAATGATATACGATTGGTGAAAATGAACAAAAAGGTGGCTATACTAAGTCGTATATCCTTTACCCAAAATACACCTAAAAATAAAGCCACAAATTGAGTAATTTGCACAGCAATACCTCTAGATGACCAAAAGTACATATTGATAGTGTGTTTTTTTTGCAAATTCTTGGATTGATTTCCATAATTTTGTTTGATAATGTCTTTTAGTTGCTTTTCTAAATTCAAAGCTTTTATATCTTTTTCTGATCTAATTATTTCTGTAGTCAGTCCATTGCTTTCATCAGCTGCTGTTTTTTCAGCTTTTTCATTTTTTGCATATACTTTTATTCTAAACATTTCTAGTACAAACAATATTGTGAGTGCAACTAGGTATACAAGTCCAATAGCCCAACTTTCAAAAAATATATATCCAGTAGTAAATGTTGCAGTAGCTAATGCCATCACATTGTCAAGTATACTCTCTATACTCCACAAAGCTCTCTCAGGATCGTTGTTGATACGATTGATAAAAATACCTGAAGATTTTTCAGCAAAAGTCTTGCTAGAAATTTTGAAAACTTGTTCGGCCAAATCTACTTTTATTTCATTAGATACTTTTGCTACCAACATATAAAAAAATTTATAAATCACCCCAAATGACACTTCATAAGCTATGTAACACGATATTGCCAATACCAAATTTATCATTGCATTGTCATAGTTAGTTGCCGTCAAATCTGCCAAAAAAAATGCAATCATAAATAAATATGTCACATTAAATACTTGAGCTAATATTGAACTTATAAAATATCCTAAAGTTAGTCCTTTGTGTTGTTTTATATAATATCTTAAATTGCGTCTTTGGACTTTAGAAACCATTTTGTTATTATAGCACAAAAAATACTTTTGGCAAATCATAATGTTGACAGTGTGTTTATAAAATGTTATAATTTGCAAGAAAGGGGAAGCAATATATGGGGACATTTGAAGATTTTTTGAACAAGGGGAGCAACTACCAGAGAGGCAGTTTGCCAGAATATTATGAGGATACTCATGATAAAAATGGCAACTATAGAGCATTGCCAAATGCTTTTAATAGCTCTACACAAATCCATAATGGTCAAGAACGCAGTGCATGGGCTTTACAAAATCCAATTTCAAATTCAACAGTTGTGTCAAACACTACATCACAAAGTCAAAATCCATATGTGCAATCAACAAGCCAAACATATATTCCACCTTATTCATCTCAACAGTATATAAGTCCGCCTGTATCCAATGTTCAATTAGGAATTGGACAACCCAATTTACAAACAATGGGAATGCCATTGCCTAGTTCACACAATCCAATAGCATCTCGCAACTATTCAAATTTGGTTATATATCAACCTACAACACCCGAAGATGTAGAAATGCTAATAGACTATTTAAAACGAAAAGAACCTGCTATAATCAATCTAGACCACATTGATGACATGAGAGCTCAAAGAGTATTAGACTTTGTATCAGGAGCTATATTTGCACTCAATGGTTCTATCCAAAGGGTAAGTAGCAATATATTTTTGGTATGTCCTGAGGGAATACAAGTAACCACACCACTTTAGATTAAAAAATATATATACCTTGTTGAAATAGTTATTCTTAAACTATCAAAAAGCAAGATACAAAATATGAAAATAAACTTGCATACGATTGGGCTACAATCATTAGAGTATATCAAAAAAGCTAGACTAATATTAATATTGTTTGTAGCATTGCTTTTTTTGGACTTATTTTCTAAATGGTTGGTAGTGTTTTTGTGGAATGGAAGTGCTAGTGAAGTCATACCAAATTTTTTGTATATATATTATATTCGCAACTACAATGCTGCTTTTGGATCTAGTTTTGGATTAAATAGCATATTTGGTGAAGATGGTATTAGATGGTTTTTTATAGTCTTTACTATCTTAGTTGTACTGTGTTTTTGTGTACTATTATATATTTGGCGTGACAAACGCAAGTTTGGGCAAATTGCAGTTCTATTGATTATTGTAGGTGGAATTGGCAATCTATATGATCGTATGATATTTGGATATGTGAGAGATTTTGTACATTTTGTATATTTTGGATTGGATATCCCACTACTTGGTACTGACTTTGCAATTTTTAATATTGCTGATTCATTTTTAAGTATTGGTATAGTTTTATTTGCATGGTATGTTGTATTTATGTATGAAAGAGACAAGCAAAGATTGAATTCAAAAAAATCTCTTGGGAGCAATGAATGAGTGATGAGCCGAATGATAATATTAATGAGTATTATTCTAAAGTAGTACAAAGACTTGATATATTTTTGGCTGAAGTTAGCAACTTTACTAGATCTAAGATACAGTATTTGATAAAAGATGGTAAGGTATTGGTAGATGATGTTGCAATTTTCAAACCTAGCTTTGTACTAAGCATTGGTAGTAAGGTTGTAATATTTTTATCAAATCCAAAAGAGCAACAAAAAATTTTGCCACAAGATTTGAATATAGAAATACTATACCAAGACAATGATATAGCAGTAATAAATAAGCCACAAGGTATGACAGTTCATCCTGCAAACAACATTTATACAGATACCTTAGTCAATGCATTGTTGTATAAGTTGGATAATTTATCAGGAATAAATGGAGAACTTCGTCCCGGAATTGTACACAGATTAGATAAAGAGACAAGTGGAATCATGCTTATTGCTAAACATGATGTATCTCACAATATATTGTCACAACAGTTTAAAAATAGGACAATATCAAAGATATATTGGGGAGTTGTTCAAGGAAAACTTAAACAACAAAGTGGTACAATAAATACTCTAATTGCAAGGCATAAATCAGATCGCAAAAAAATGACGGTTTCATCAAGTGGCAAGCATGCAACTACAAAATATAAAGTTTTAAAAGATTTTAATCAATCTCAATTGGTAGAATTTGACTTGCTTACAGGAAGGACTCATCAAATAAGAGTACATTGTAAGTATCTAAACACACCAATAGTTGGTGATATTATATATGGGAATACCAAACTATGCCAACATCAATTGCTTCACGCCTATAAAATAGAGTTTGTACATCCATTAACTAATCAAAAGATGAAGTTTGAAGCTCCATTACCTCAATATTTTTTAAAATATATAAACCAATTTTAAAGGAACAATGTAGTATTATGAACAAAAAGACAATCAAAGATATCCAAGTATCAGGTAAGAGGGTGCTAGTAAGATGCGACTTTAATGTACCACAAGATGACAAAGGGAATATCACAGATGAAAGTAGAATCAAAGGAGCATTGCCTACAATAAAGTATTTGATAGAGCAAAATGCCAAGATAATACTTTGTAGTCACTTAGGGCGTCCAAAGGGCTTTGATGAAAAATATTCACTTCTTCCTGTAGCTAAGAGATTGAATGAGATTTTAGACAACAAAGTGGTATTGGCAAATGATGTAATAGGTGAAGATGCTAAAGCAAAAATAGCAACACTAAAAGATGGTCACATAGTATTGTTGCAAAATGTGAGATACCATAAAGAAGAAGAAAAAAATGATCCAGAATTTGCAAAGCAATTAGCATCTTTTGGTGATGTCTATGTAAATGACGCTTTTGGAACTGCTCATAGAGCTCATGCATCTACTGAAGGTGTAACAAAATTTATAAACACATCAGTAGCAGGTTTTTTAATAGAAAAAGAATTAAATATACTTGGAACGGCTCTAGAAAATCCTAAAAGACCATTTGTAGCCGTATTGGGTGGTGCTAAGGTATCAGACAAAATAGGTGTTATACGGAACTTGCTTACTAAAGTAGATAGCATTGTGATAGGTGGAGCAATGGCAAATACTTTCTTGGTAGCATTAGGGGGGGAATCAGGGATATCCAAAGTAGAACATGACAAAGTTGATTTGGCAAAAGAGTTGATGGAAATAGCAAAGAAAAATAATATTAATTTTTATCTTCCTATAGACAAAGTATGTTGTGCCGAATTTAGCAACAATGCTCCTACTAGCATACATGATGCTATGAATATTCCTGATAACTTAGATGGTATGGACATAGGACCTAAGACTATTGCAAAGTTTGTGGAAGTAATAAGTAAAGCTGGTACTGTAGTATTAAATGGTCCTATGGGTGTGTTTGAAATGTCTAATTTTATGGAAGGTACTAGGGCAATTATTCAGGCATTAGCTGATAATAAAAATTGTATTAGTATTATAGGTGGTGGAGACAGTGCGGCAGCTGCTGAACAAATGGGATTTGGAAACAAAATTACACATATATCTACAGGTGGTGGTGCATCCTTAGAATTTTTGGAAGGTATTGAATTACCCGGTATAGCTTGCTTAAACAATAAGTAGTTATTCTATAACATTATTCAAATTGGGTTTAATATACTAAATAAAAACACGACTAATTTACTATAATTAATCGTGTTTTTATTTAGCCACAATAGAATACTCAACAATATAAAATTCATACTTTTATTAATTTAGAACCAAAATACATATCCTTATCCAATCCGCTACATACACAATAAAGATTGTCTGCAACAATATCTCTATTTATAAGTTCTTTAAATACATCCATCACTTGATCTACAAAATATATATTTAATGTACTAATTGATTTGTCAAATATATCTGTATTTTGGACTATTGCCGTATTTGGCAAAAAACCCAACAAATGAGTACTACCTGTCCTTATACCCAAAACTCTAAATGGAATTGGAGTATTTTTGCTAGTACTTTTTCTAACTATCTCCTTTGTTATTTGAAGATAATTTTGTACAACCGCTCGTTTTATTCTACTATAAATGTATCGTTTAGACTTAGAAAATTTTATTATTTTATCTAAATCGCTGTATTTTTTAGCAACAGATAGCAATCTATACTCTAGTCCCTCACTAATGCTATGAACTTTTTTTAGTCGGCTGATAGGAGTATTTTTTAAGTAAGCAACCAATATGGCTTCGTATATACTATTATTTACTTTAATATCTAATTCTTCAACATTGTATGGCAAATAGTCTTTCAAGTTTTGAATATCTCCATTTTTTATACTATTTCTAATAGAACTAGCACTAGAATAAGGTTCTTCTAATAACATGGAATTAAAATTATTAGTGCGTTCTATAGGTACTGTTTCAATATTTATATTATAATGTTTTATAGCCCTTACATACTCTATTGCAAGTATAGTGTTGGGATGTAGTTTATCTTTTGTTGTTACAATGTTGGGATAATACTCTTGCATTGCATATTGCAAAGCACTAGGATATGGAATCCCATACTTGCTAGCCTTGGCTATAACTTCTCCAAATTGACTATTGTCCAATAAATGTGCAACTTTGTGAATATCTAATGTATTTTCTTTTTCTATTCCAAATGCTAAATGAGTTACAAATTTAAGTTGATTTAGTATTTTGATAGCACCTTGTGCAAAAACTTGAGCATTGGCACTAGAAAAAACTACAGGTAATTGCACTACCAAATCTGCACCATTGTTCAATGCATGCCTAGCTCTAGTATATTTATCTACAATAGGTAGTGTGGCTCTTTGAGTGATGCTACCACTCATAATACATACAATATAATCACAGCCACTTTTGAGCTTAGCTTCGGTTAGCATGTATTTGTGACCGGTATGAAATGGATCATACTCACATACAACTGCACAAGCTGTCTTTGATTTTTTGTGTAAAATAGAATTTTGGAGCAATGCATTGTCTAATATAGGATTGTGAATATTAAAGTAGTGTTTCATATGTATTAAAATTTGTTTGTCTAAATCTAGTAAAAGTGATATAATTCACTTATTATATCATCTTTACAATGTCAAAGCAACTTTTTGTAAATATAGTAAATTTACAATTTTATACAAAAATATATTAGTTCTCAATAAGGATAATTTATATGAATAATCTTACTAAACAATTTAGAACAAAGGCCGCAGAAATGAATAGACATATTGTGTTGCCTGAAGGGTGTGAACCTAGGACTATTTTGGCCGCTAAATATATAAGTGATCAGAGAATAGCAAGGATTA
This sequence comes from Bacillota bacterium, assembly GCA_009787385.1. GTDB lineage: Bacteria > Bacillota > Clostridia > Christensenellales > Pumilibacteraceae > WRGC01. Next base: position 41,085 of record WRGC01000008.1, on the reverse strand, counting down.
CTCTAATAGGAGATCCTATAGAAATTCAAAAGGCACAGCCTAGCATTTTGTTGGAAGGTGTAAATATCATTAATCCTCAACAGGATGATATATCTAAATATGTGGATTTACTTTACAACTTAAGAAAAGACAAGGGTATGACTAGAGAAGAAGCTGTTGTGCTATGTCAAAACAATTTGTACTTAGGTTCATTGATTGTACAAAATGGCGATGCTGATGGTATGGTAGCAGGAGCTATTACCAATACAGGAGATGTACTAAGACCTGCTTTACAAATTATCAAAACTGCTAAAGGTATCAAGACTGTAAGTAGTTGTTTTATTATGTTGTTGCCAGAATTTAGTCCATATAAGACTAACAATATTTTGATTATGGGTGATTGTTCTGTCAATATAGAACCAGACGCTGAGCAGCTTGCTAGTATAGCTATAGCATCAGCTCAAAGTGCAATCAATATTGCGGGAATATCTCCTAAAATTGCTATGCTCTCTTTTAGTACCAAAGGTAGTGCTAAGCATGAGTTTGTAGATAAAGTTGTAGAGGCTACAAAAATAATAAAAGAAAAATCACCTAATCTAAATGTAGATGGCGAACTTCAGGCTGATACAGCACTTATTGAGAGTGTGGCTAATCTCAAAGCTCCTGATAGCAATATTGCAGGAAATGCGAATGTCCTTATATTCCCCGACTTGCAATCAGGAAATATAGGATATAAATTAGTACAACGGCTAGCTGGAGCTCAAGCTATAGGTCCAATTTGTCAAGGATTTAATAAGCCTGTAAATGATCTTTCTAGGGGTTGTAGTGTAGATGATATTATTGATGTTGTTGCAATAACTTGTATTCAAAGCAATCAGTAGCATTTTCATATACAAAATTTGTTTCAACTTATTAAAAAATTTTTCATAATGATACAATAATATAACAATAAATATAAGGAATTAACATGAAGATTTTAGTAATCAATGCTGGTAGTAGTAGCTTGAAATATCAATTGATAGACATGCAAAATGAGAATGTTTTGGCAAAGGGGATAGTAGATCGCATAGCAATTGAAAATTCTTTTATAACAATAGAAACTGAAAAATCTAAGTACAAACTAGAGTTTGATTGTCCTAATCATACAGTTGCAATACAACAAGTACTGAACTTGTTAACAGACAAACAACATGGTTGTATAGATACAATGCAAGAGGTCGGAGCCGTAGGTCATAGGGTAGTACACGGTGGAAATGATTTTAATACTAGTGTAAAGATAGACAAAAATGTGATTAAACTTATAGAAGCTAATGCAGAACTTGCTCCTTTACACAATCCCCCTAATGTTGCAGGGATAGAAGCTTGCAATAAGGCTATACCACATGCTCCTGCAGTTGCCGTATTTGACACATCATTTCATAGTACTATGCCTGAACAAGCATATCTTTATGGATTGCCATACGATGTTTATACCGATTACAAAATTAGAAAATATGGATTTCATGGTACTAGTCATCAATTTGTTTCAAGTGAAGCACGACGAATATGGGGTGATGAAAACTTAAAACTTATAGTATGTCACTTAGGAAATGGAGCAAGCTTGTCTGCAGTTTTAAATGATAAATGCATAGATACATCTATGGGATTTACACCATTAGCAGGATTGGTTATGGGTACTCGCTCTGGTGATATAGATAGTGCAATATTAGAATATTTATCTAAAAAAACAGGCATGAGCTTGACACAATGTATTGAGTATCTCAACAAAAAGAGTGGTGTTTTGGGTATAAGTGGTGTATCAAGTGACTTTAGAAATTTGGGAGAAGCGGCAAATAATGGTAACAAAAGAGCCAAAATAGCTTTAGATGTTTTTTCGTATAGAGTCAAACATTATATAGGTGCATATACTGCAATACTCAATGGACTAGATATGATTGCATTTACTGCAGGCATAGGTGAAAATGCAGTATTTGTTAGAGAAATGATATGCAAAAACTTGGAATATCTTGGTTTAGAACTAGATACTTTCAAAAATAGCAATTGCCCAAGAGGACAAATAGCAGAAATAAATAAATCAAGTTCTAAGGTGAAAATTTTTGTTATTCCAACCAATGAAGAATTGGTTATTGCTAGAGAAACTTTAAAGCATTGTAAATAATATGACAAAAATTCCTTTGGTTTTGCAAAAAATTAAACAACTAAGTAAATTTGCAAGTGATACATTTTTCCCTAATGATATAAAGTGTATTGTATGTGATTATGAGTTAAAGTATGATAACAAATATGGGTTGTGTGACAAGTGTGTATTGCCACACAACTCAAATTTTTGTAAAATTTGTGGTAGCAATATTAATGGTATTGTTGACATTTGCCAATTTTGCAAAAGAGAGGAATTTGATTTTGAATTTGCTAGATCACCTTTAGTATATCAAGATGCAGTTAAAGATTTAATTAGAGGATATAAGTTTGGACACAAAGCATACTTAGCTCCGTTTTTTGCTCAATTTTTGATAAAATGTTATATAGAAAATAATCTGCAAGTAGATTTTGTCACATTTGTACCAATACATATTTCTAAATTAAAAACTAGGGGATACAATCAATCTCAACTTGTTGCACAAAATTTTGTTGATTTTCTCAAACTAGAGTTAGTAGATTGTTTTATAAAGGCTGTACAGCACAATGATACAGCCCGCCTAAATCGCAAACAACGCTTTGAATTGTTAAAGGGTGTAATGCATCTTAAAATGGATATTATTCCGTATATAGAAAATAAGTCTATATTAATTATAGATGATGTATTTACTACTGGGGCTACGGTTGGGCAATTGAGTAAAATATTAAAAAGTGCAGGTGCTTTAAAAGTATATGTCTTAACTATAGCATCAGGGCATGCTTGGATAAAATGATTCTTATTTGATAATTAATTTGCTAATAATTAATACATAATGAAAAAAATAAATAATAAAAGAAAATTATCAACAAACAAAAGATCAAAACATAAAATTGTCAACAAATCTAGTTCTGTATCATACAAAAAAAACATTAACAAAAATATAAAATCCTATTATCATAATGATAAACCAGTATTTAGCATTATTGGTCAATTACAAAACACACAAAAAGGTTTTGGATTTGTGATTGTCCCTAATGGAGAAGATATTTTTGTAGCAAAACGAAATTACAATGGGGCAAATCATGGTGATACTGTGAGAGTAGAAGTATATAATTCTAATATAGGGCTTGAAGGAAAAATTGTAGCAATTGTAGAAAAAAATAATAAGAATATTGTAGGCACATTAAAAATTGATAATAGTGATATAGCATTTGTTGTGCCTGATGATATTCGTTATGGTGACGAATTTTGTATTGCAAAACAACATCTCAATGGAGCGATAGATAATGACAAAGTAGTTATTGATGTTCTAAACCAAGATTCTAGCAAACACAATAAAGCAAAGGTTGTAAAAATTTTGGGACAAAGTGGTTCTACTGGAGTTGATATTTTGTCCATATTAAATGCATATGGACTACAAACTGACTTTGATTCTAAAGTATTAAAAGAAACTAAAATACTTCCTAGCAATGTAATGCAAGATGAATTGAACTACAGAGTAGATTATAGACAAGATATTATTGTAACAATTGATAGTGAGGATACTAAAGATATAGATGATGCTATTTCTGTAGTGAAAACTGATGATGGATATATATTGTCAGTACATATAGCTGATGTGTCACACTATGTGTTGCAAGGTACAGAAATAGACAAGGAAGCCTTTAAAAGGGGTACTAGCACATATTTTGCTAACTCAGTCATACCAATGTTGCCTCCACAACTGTCAAATGGTATATGTAGTCTAAATCCTAACGAAAATAGATTGACATTATCTTTGATTATGTACATTGATAAATATGGGAAAGTATACAAACATGAACTTAATAAAGGTGTAGTAAAGACAATTCAACTCACATACAATTTAGTTATGCAAATATTGAGTGGCACTTGTCAACAATCAGAATATATTAATTTAAAACCAATGTTAGATGATTGTGTAAATCTTTCACAAATCTTGACAAGTTGTCGCAAAAAAAGAGGTAGTATAGATTTTGATTTGCCAGAAACTAAGATGATTTTTGATTCTAACATGCATCCTATTGATATACAAAAAAAAGAACGAAATATAGCTCACATACTCATAGAAGAATTTATGTTGATAGCTAATGAAACTATAGCAAAAAAATTTGATGAATTAAAAATCCCATTTGTGTATAGAGTGCATACTAGTCCTGAGAAAAAGAAATTAGAGAGTTTATTAAGTTTTGTAAAAGTATTTGGAATCCAATTAAAAGGAGACTTGAATAATCTAAAGCCTATAAATATACAAGAGATGTTGAATAGTGTAGCAGGCACTGAGATTGGACAAGTACTCAATAATATTGCTCTCAAAGCACAGATGAAAGCAACATATGAAGATATCAACTTAGGTCATTTTGGACTTGCTGCATCACATTATTGCCATTTTACTTCTCCAATTAGACGCTATCCTGACTTAATGATTCATAGAATAATTTCTCAATTTCTTGTAAATCCCCAAAATACAAAATCATTTTCCAAGATTACCAAACAAGTAGCTAAGCAATCTAGTATAAGAGAAAGAGTGTCAATAGAAGTAGAACGCAAAATTTTAGATATCAAAAAAGCACAATATATGCAAGATAAAATTGGTCAATTATTTCAAGGACGGATAAGTGGTATAATTTCTAATGCTATATTTGTAGAACTAGACAACACAATTGAAGGTAGAGTAGGCATTAAAGACCTTCCTAAAGATGACTATGAATTGGATAATATAGCCGTAAGTTTGAAAGGAAGAATTCATAAATACAAACTGTGTGACAAAGTTGAAGTTGTGGTACAAAGTGTAATAGACGATAAGATAAATTTTGTTTTTAAATCAAATTGAATAGTAAATATAAATAATATAGAATAGTAGTTGCATAATATTGGACACAATTGCACATAACATTGATATAAATTATTTTATTTCAAATTATTTTCATCTTTAGGAGGATGTGCAATTGAAAGCTAAAAAAGTAAAAAAAATAACTAAGGCTATATTGGCAGCAAGTCTAGTTGCTACTGGCGTTACTAGTTTTGTAGCAAAGTCTATGCCTACCAATGCCATGGCAACAGCAGCGATAATGACCAACGAACCTGCTATACAACAGTCAGTTTCTGATTATAGCAATGTTGCTACTCTACCATATTATTTTAATGAAAGTGAAAGAGTAGGCAATTTTGCAAATATGGACAGTAGATACTATACAACTGATAGTAGATATGTAGATAGTAGGGATAATGCTACTGATAATAGATATAGTAGTATAGATAATATCAATAGTGCTGGTAATCAAATTGAAAGGTCAAGCTCAAGACATTATAATCTAGGTGTTAGAGATAATCGTGATAACAACAACATCAACAATACTAGTGGAAAGTCAATAAATAGAGTAGAAAAGTCAGGTAAAGATGGATCTACGACATTGAGTATCAATGAATACAATCAAAGAATTGCAGAATTAAACAACAAATATGAACATATGTTTAAGTTAAAGCGAGAAATAGATGAAGATCAACTTAAAAATCAACAATACTATATTTTGCAAAGTGTATATGAAAAAGAATTAAGGCAAATTACTAAGCAATGGGCAGGAGTAGAACAAGACAATATGTCAACCATGTCAGCTTTATTGCAACAAATCAATCCTAACCTTTTTTTAAATGGGTATAATAAATCTAATCAAGATAACAATAACATAAATGCATCAAGAATTGAGCAAAACAATGTTGATAATACTAATAAAAGAAGACAAGATAATGTAAATAATACAGTTGATAAAAGAGTGCAAAGCAATTCTAATCAATCAACCAATCAAAGTAATTCAAACAAACAAATTATAAAAAATAGTCAAAATCATCATAATAATAACCAAGATCGTAGAAACAATGTTAAGCAATTTATTAAAGATAGTCAAGGAAATATAACTGAAAGAAGAGGATTAGATGGAATTCAAAATAGTATTAGAAATAATACCAATAATAGAGTACAAAATACTAATAGAATACCAAATGTGAATAACAATGTTAGAAACAGTAATCAAGTTAATCAAAATAGACAAAATACAAGAGAGCAATATATAATGAGAGATGGTAGAACTAATCTAGATAGACATGAAAATGTAAATGCAAGAGGAGATAGAGCAGTAAACACTATGGCATTAGTTGGCAATACTGCAACTAGTAGAGATAGGGATAGTTCTATAAAAAAACCTCCAATACAAAATCAAACAACAACCCCTACTCCTACAACACCATCTCCTACAACCACATTACCAGCTCCTGCTCCAAAAATGTAGTACTGTACAATTTAAACAAATACACTACAAAGTTATTTGCTTTGTGGTGTATTTGTTTTGTTATCCAACTTGACAAATTTGTAGTTAAATGATATATATTACATATTATTATTTAGGAGAAAATATGAGTAATATACAACAAAATAAAAAAAAGGTAGCTGTAGTAGGAAGTGGTCCTGCAGGACTTACTATAGCTAGCAATTTGCTAAATCATGGTGTAGAGGTAGATATATATGAAAGCTTTCATATGGCAGGTGGGGTACTGATATATGGTATTCCTGATTCTCGATTGCCAAAATCCATAGTAAATCAAGAGATTGACTCAATGGTGTTGTCTAAGGGTGGCAAAATAATATTAAATATAAAAGTGGGTAGAGATATCCAACTCAGTGAATTGCAAACAAAATATGATGCTGTATACTTAGCAGCAGGTGCTGGTATTCCAAACAAAATTGGTATAAAAGGTGAAGAATGCGATAGAGTATACAGTGGTCATGACTATATGGCAAGATATAAAGTCCCAGATGCATACCCTAGCGAAAGTTTAATAAAATTAAAACAAAGTAAAAATGTGATTATTTTGGGGGCAGGAAATGTAGCTATGGATGCGGCTAGAACAGCTACAGAAGCGGGTGCAGTTAGTGTAAACATAGTATATAGAAGAAGTGAAAAGGAAATGCCTGCTAGAGAGCATGAAGTTAATGACGCCAAAGATATGGGGGCAATTTTTCATTTCTTGCACACACCAAAACAAATTTTACATGAAAATGGAAAAGTAACTGGAGTAGAATTTGCAAAAACTTCGTTAGGAGAGCCAGACGAAAAAGGTAGGGCAACTTTTAAAGAAATTCCAAATAGCAATTTTGTAATGCCTTGTGATACTATAATAGTATGCGTAGGTGCAGGTGTAGACAATCAACTTACTGACAACACAGGACTTGCATTGGATTCTAAAGGTTTGGTAATAATAGACGAAAATTGCAAGACTAACTTAGATAATGTGTATGCAGGAGGAGATTTGGTTACAGGCAACAAAATTGTCCCACTTGCAATGGGGGCAGGACGAAAAGCCGCAAAGTGTATTCTAGACCGTTTTGGAATTCTTGCTAATGCAATGCCAAAAGAAATGGTACAGATTATGACTTGTATTAGTCCAAAGAAATAATTTGCTATAATAACAAAAATAAGCATATTATGTAATTAATTTTGATAAAACCAATATGAATATTTGTTTGTATACAACAAATTTTGAAATTAGTTATAAACAATGATAATATGTATAAGTGTGTTGGTACTTAGTATTGTTTTGTAGCTATGGGTATGTTGTAGGTATTATAATTACTCCGTATAGACATTTATTTATTGTGATAGTATCTTAAATTGGTTTGAAAATAAGTTTTATAAAACATCTATTTATCAATCCTGTTATTAGTATGAGCTGTCAAATAGTCACTACTATTTGACAGCTTGTCATATTTTGTGTTAAAATAAAAAAATATGAAAAACCAAAAAATACGCAATGTAGCCATAATTGCCCATGTAGACCACGGAAAGACAACTTTAGTAGATCAAATGCTCAAACAAGGTGGAGTATTTAGAAACAATCAACATATAGCTGAGAGAGTAATGGATAGCAATGATCTTGAAAAAGAAAGAGGTATTACAATACTTGCTAAAAATACATCTATCAATTATAAGGATTATAAAATAAATGTTGTAGATACTCCAGGTCACGCTGATTTTGGTGGTGAAGTAGAAAGAGTATTGAAAATGGTAAATGGCGTAATTTTGCTTGTTGATGCATACGAGGGAACAATGCCACAAACTAGGTTTGTACTCAAAAAAGCATTGGAGTTAGATAATAAAGTAATAATAGTAGTCAATAAAATAGATAGACCTGATGCTAGAATAGCTGAAGTTTGTGACGAAGTACTAGAATTGTTGATGGAACTCAATGCAACTCACGATCAACTAGATAGTCCAATTGTGTACTGTAGTGCTAGATTTGGTACTTCTACATTGAGTATAGATAATCCAAATGACAACTTTATTCCACTATTTGATACTATAGTGCAACATATTGATGCTCCAGAGGGCGACCCAGTAGGTCCATTTCAAATGTTGATAAGTGCATTAGATTACAATGATTATGTAGGTCCTATAGGTATAGGGCGTATAGAGCATGGTACAATTTCATCTAATACACCTGTTGCTATTACCAACTATTATACTACAGACAAACCACGCAAATCTAAGATTGCTACAATGTTTAGATTTGAAGGATTAGAACGCATTCCAGTAGAAACAGCCGAATCAGGTGAAATAGTTTGCATAAGTGGAATAGATGGATTGACAATAGGTGATACTGTATGCCATCCCGAACATATAAATGCTATAGAATTTCCAAAAATAGATGAGCCTAGTGTAGAGATGACATTCGCAGTAAATGATAGTCCATTCGCTGGTAAAGAGGGGAAGTTCGTCACAAGTAGAAACTTGCGTGAGAGACTATATAAAGAAAAAATAAAAGATGTATCTATAAGAGTAAGTGACACAGACAGTGCAGAGGCATTTAAGGTATGCGGTAGAGGAGAAATGCATCTTTCTATACTCATAGAAAATATGCGTAGGGAGGGCTATGAATTTCAGGTAAGCATGCCCAAAGTTTTGTACAAAAAAGATGAAAATGGAAAAATTACAGAACCTATAGATCGCATCACTTGTGATGTACCAAACGACTGCGTTGGAGCAATTATGAACAAGATGGGATTAAGAAAGGGTGAACTTATAGAAATGACTCCATTTGGTGAAACTAGAATGAAACTTGAGTTTGATATCCCAAGTAGAGGTTTGTTTGGATATAAAAGCGAATTTTTAACTGATACAAAAGGCGAGGGAATACTTAGTAGTATATTTGATAGATATGACACATATAGGGGTGAAATAGACAGGCGTAGTCAAGGAAGCCTTATTGTTCATGAGACCGGAGAAACAACAGCTTATGGGCTATACAACGCTCAGGAAAGAGGTAATTTATTCTTGGGAGCAGGTATACCAGTATATGCTGGTATGGTGATTGGTGAAAATGCAAAACCTGAAGATGTAGTTGTAAATGTATGCAAAAAAAAGCAGTTGACCAATATGCGTGCGTCAGGAAGTGACGAATCACTGCGACTAACCCCACCCAAAAATTTTAGTCTAGAACAATCATTGACATTTATAGCCGACGACGAATATCTAGAAGTGACTCCTAAAAATATTAGAATACGAAAAAAAATTTTGGATGCGGGACTACGCAAAAAAAGTGATAGCAGTAAATAGATTTATAAAAAATACAACTCAAAAAACATTGAGTTGTATTTTTATTTAATATATATTAAGATTAAGAATCTTCCAACATTACAGCATCACCAAAGAAATTATTGTCATACAATATACTTAGCAATTCAGTAATTAGACCACCGTTTGGAAAGCTTTTACCAAAAAAGAATTTGACTTGAGATGGTTGAGCTGCCATGTATAATGATGAATTGTAGCCACCAACATTTATACTAGGATATGACCACATTATAACTTCCATAGGAAGTTGTGGGGGGAGTATTGCAATGCCTCTTTCTTTGGTTATATCAAACTGTGGACTATTGATATCTTGAGCGGGGTGTGGTTTGAGCATAATAGTGTAATCATCAGCAAAATTATCTATAACTACTTGGACAGCATCATCAAACTTATCTGGATTTTTACCTTCTCCAATATGAGTCCCACTAATTAGCAATACAGGCTTGTCTTGATTTAGTAACTCATCCAATTGTGATTTGACAGCACCACCTGCATGGTTTGGATTGTTGAGAGTTGCTTCAAAAAATAATTCTTTGGATTGAGACGAAAGAGATGACAACATATTGTATGGTTGCTTTTTTACAATATTACTTCTCATTATTTCAGATCTAATTTCTTGAGAAATGTCTTTGTGCAAAAAAGCAAACTCAGGGTATTGCATCCAATACTCTACACCTTGTATTTGAGATGCTACATAGGCAGTATTTAAGTCCCCCATTATTTCATCTGGTTCAACAATTTTTCCATCACCATTTTTAAAGTTGTCCAATATTTCATCTAATTGGATTTTATCTTTATTCCATTCATCTATTCCATTTTCACCAATATATTGCCCCATTAGTGTATTTGGAGTAGTGTTGTATGAAGCTGTGCCATCTGATACCATTATTATTTGAAATCTAGAACTATCTATGCCATTTGTAAGAAATGCATGAAAAGGCATAAGTACTCTAATATCATCTACAAAAAATTTGTATCTAGCTGTATTGTCCTTGTCATTTATATTTTTTACCACTTTATCAGCCATATCTAGTACACCTTGTTCACCAATTTCTACATGTGATTTATCATCTAACAAAGTTACATTTGATGGAAGTTTGGAAAGATTAAATGTATCTACTCTTCCAAAGTATACATAGGATGGATTATTGTGACTTAACAAGTTTATACTTTGATATAATATTGGCAATGTTCCAAAACACATATATATATAATGAGTTTTACCCTTATTATTTTGTATTGTTCTTTCATTGTTAGCAGAAACTCTTCCAATAGAAAATGCTCCAATAGCTGAGCCAAATAGAACAACTAACAAGATTATCCACAAAGCAACATTTCCATATTTAATTTTAGTATTATTTTCATTCATATCATGTTATTGTATATAATTTTTACAAAAAAGTCAACAAAATTTCATAACTTTAAATATTATAATCTACATCTTTTTATATTGTATAGGAATTTTGTTGCTAAAAAAACATATAAATAATTATGCGAGAAGATTATATCAATGGAGCAACTATAGGGCATCTTTATTATGGTATGGCTATGCATGACTTTGCAAGTTCTATTTGTCTTTCAGTTTCTAATGCAGATAGATATTTTTATGTTGATTTGTATAAACAAATAGAGAAATGGCAACAACTTATTGTAGATTGTTTAGAGTATTATACCTTGTGTAATATTGATTATAATATGTTTTTTAGTGATTGTACACATATTGCAATCAAGCGTACTATGCAGCAACTAAATATAGAGGATAGTACTGGAATACTTGTTGTAGAAAAAAAATCATTTATTCCTAAAAAATTTGTAGGTAAACTAACTACTATACACAGCCATTTTGTAGGAATAAGTTTGAGAGCTAAAATACTTGCAAAGCAATTGTCTCAAATTGTAGATAATATAATACACAATTATTCTCAAACTACTTATTGTGCATTGCCACAAAATATACTTAAATATATAAGTTCTAGCATAATTAACTATGACAAACTCATAGAAAAATTAAATACAAAGCAATCTAATATGGCTTTGTCTACTAGTTATCTTGAAGAGCATGCAAGTTATTTGTTTGGACAATTGATTTCATGTGGACATCCTGTTGCAAATAATTTGAGTATATATAAATTTCACAATTCAAAGTTTCATACATACAATTATTATTTAGATTTACAACAAATTGTATGCAAATTAGTGTTTGATGAAAATGAAAACAAAACCTGTATTTTGCCATTATTAGCTGATCACTTTTTGAGATATTCTTGTGCATACAATACAATGTCAATATTTTCCAAAAACTTATTATAATATATTGCAAAATTGATATTATTTTGATATACTGTATATGAATAAATTAATAAAATAAGCAATAACAAAAATTTTGCAATTTGTAATACAAAATATGGAGGTATAAAAAATTGCTTAGAGCTTGTAGTATAGCTAGTGGAAGCCGTGGCAATTGTCTATTTGTGTCTTCAGAACAAGCTAATATATTGGTAGATGTAGGTGTAGATCTAAAAAGATTGGAAATGAGTCTTGTCGTATTGGGTAGTGTAGGTGCAAAATTAGATGGAATACTTATTACACACTCACACAATGACCATGTTTCAGGTTTAGAAAGTTTGTGCAAAAAATACTCTGTACCTGTTTACTGTCATGCAGAAATTGCTGACAAAATAGGTAATATAATATGTAAAACTCAAAGCAAAGTGCATCCTTTTGAGGATATATTTTTTTTAAAGGATATTACAGTTAGTCCATTTTTGGTAAAGCATGATGTGCATTGTGTAGGCTATACTCTAGTATCTATGACAAAGCAACTTAGCATAGCTACAGATATGGGACAATATACTAAAGATGTTATAGATGCTATGTCGGGAAGTGACATTGTATTTGTAGAAAGCAATTATGATGAAGATATGTTGAAAAATGGCAAGTATCCAGAATTTTTAAAAAAACGAGTTGCATCACATCTTGGGCATTTGTCCAACTATGAATGTGGTAATCTAGTATCTACTCTAATTAATAATGGGACTAGACAATTTGTATTGTCACATTTGTCACAAAACAACAATTATCCAGAACTTGCATACAGTAGTGTAGTGGACAGGCTTAAATGTTTGGGTATAGATAATAAAGATGCTAAAATTGAAATAGCTATGCAAGATAGGTTGTCAAACTTATATCAACTGTAGGAAAAAGTATGAATTGTAAAATATGTAATTTTAAAAATAATTTTGATGCAAACTTTTGTGGCAATTGCGGTGCAATCATGCAAACAAATAATGAAAACAATACACAACAGTCTCAATCTACTCCTCAAATAAGTGTGTATACACCTACACAAAGTGCATGGATATTTGCAAAAGCTATCGGTTTTATTATTGCATTGCAATTTGCAATAGCTATTTTTGTTATAGTGTTTAGTATTGGGACTGATACAAATATACTTGAAAGCATGCTAGTCAATCTTGTTATTATGATTTTGATACAAGTTATGTTTTTTGTAGCGGTGTTGAGTAGTGGAACAAGTAAATTTAGATTAATCAAACAAAGATTATATATTAGTCCAAAACTATTACTTATAGCAATATCTATGTGGATTATTGCTTTTATATCATTTTTGTCTACTAATGTATATTTTGGAATATTTTTAGAAAGTATTGGTTATACAAGCACGGCTTTAGTATTTTCAACTCCGCTAGAATTCTTTTTGGGACTATTAGTAATATGCTTTATTGCACCTATTACAGAAGAGTTAGTATTTAGATTTGGTATATTAGAGGGATTTAAAAACAAGGGTGGAGTCAAAGCAGTGTTGATTAGCTCGTTTGCATTTGCAATGATGCACATGAACCCTGAGCAAACATTTTATCAATTTCTGTTAGGCGTTGTATGTGGTATAGCAACATTCAAATCCAATAGCATTATTCCTGCTATAATTATACATGCTTGCAACAATCTATTTTCCTTTCTTATTACTGATTGGGTATGGTTCAATGAGATTTTAGTTTATCTATTTAGTCAGGGGTGGTTTGTAGTTGTTGCAATTTTTCTTTTTATATCTGGTGCATTCTCTATTATACAAATCAGTAAATTAGCAAAAAAATATGGCAACCACAACTCAGAGTTGCCACTTCAAATATCTACTATTCCATCAATACATGGTAATAGTGTTGCAAGTTTGGTATATTCTCTTACTATAGCAATATGTATTTTGTTTTGGGTCTCTGCATTCGTATTAGCAATGAGTTAGAAATTTAAATATAAACATAATCTTAAAAAAAATAAAAAGTCACTCTCAAGTTTTGGAGCGACTTTTTATTTTTAAACCATTAAACAAATTAAATTAAAAATTTATCCTTTTCAATATTATTAATTATATGTTGATATGCTTCATCTACACTATCTGTCAAAATGTATAGGTTTTTATCTTGTGGACTAATATATCCATGTTCTATTAACATATCAAAATTGAGAAATTGTCCAAAAAATTCTTTTCCAAACAAAACAAAGGGGATTGTCTTTTGCATTTTGTGAGTTTGGGATAATGTCATAATTTCAAACAATTCATCCATAGTGCCAAAGCCTCCTGGGAATATAATAAACGCCTTAGCTAAATTGGCAAAAAAGAATTTGCGAATAAAAAAATAATGAAAGTGAAAAATCAAGTCCTGAGAAACATAAGGATTTGTAAATTGTTCAAATGGCAATTTTATATTAAATCCTAATGTGCGTTCTCCTGCGTCGCTAGCTCCTCTATTGGCAGCTTCCATAGCTCCACCGCCTCCACCTGTACAAATATAGTACTTATCTTGAGGAGGTCTACTTACATATTTAGTTTTTACCCATGTAGCTAATTTTTTTGACAACTCATAGTTGCATTGATAATAATGTCTTGAAATTGGGTTTGTATCATTATCCTTAGTTCTAGCTGTACCAAAAATGACAATAGTGTGCTTAATATTTTCTTTTTCTAGTTTATCACGAGTAGTTACAAATTCCTCAAATATTCTCAATTCTCTATCGCTTAGATTGAGTTTACCTGAGAGCATCAATTCTTCAAATGCATCCATTTTATTTCCCCTTTTAGTTAAAGTTTCACTAAAAATTTTTATTGTAATTAAATATTTTACTATATCTCATTGACTATATATTATCAATATCTATTTGTATATTATACCACACTGCGACAATTTTGACTAGTATAAAAAAGGTTGCTTATTGTGACAAAATCCTATATAATATACTCCAATGAACGATAGACAATCTAGAGTACGCAACTTTTGTATTATTGCACATATAGATCATGGCAAGTCTACTCTAGCAGATAGGCTTATGGATGAGACTCAAACTGTATCTAAGAGAGAACAACAAGCTCAAATGCTAGATAGTATGGAATTAGAGAGAGAAAGGGGAATAACTATCAAGCTTACACCTGTTAGAATGTTTTATCAAAAAGATGGAGTAGAGTATATCTTCAATCTTATAGATACACCAGGGCATGTGGATTTTACTTATGAGGTTTCTCGCAGTCTTGCAGCTTGTGAGGGTGCAATATTGGTTGTAGATGCCGCACAAGGCGTAGAGGCTCAAACTCTTGCCAATGTTTATTTAGCTTTGGATTCTAATCTACAAATCATGCCTATAATCAACAAAATAGATCTTCCAAGTGCTAGACCTGACGAAATAAAAGCAGAAATTGAAGAAATAATAGGTATAGATGCAGAATTTGCTCCATTGATAAGTGCTAAATCAGGACTAAATATAGGACAAGTATTGGACAAAATAATAACAGATTTTGAAGCTCCAAAGGGAGATATTGATGCCCCGCTCAAAGCTTTGATATTTGACAGTTATTATGATAATTTTAAAGGAGCAGTGTGCCTTGTTAGGATATTAGACGGAAAAGTCAAAACTGGTACTAATATACGCATGATGTCCAACAATAAAGATTTTGGTGTAGTTGAAGTAGGTATATTCAATCCTAGACCTCAAGCCATAGAGATGTTGCAAGCAGGAGATGTGGGATACTTGTGTGCTAGTATAAAAAATGTAGCTGATACTACCCCTGGAGATACTATTACAGAACATGCTAGACCATGCAAAGAAGCTTATCCTGGATACAAAAAAGTACAACCTGTGGTATACTGCGGTATATTTACTACAGATGGTGCTAGATATAACGACTTGAAAGATGCACTTGAAAAACTCAAGCTAAATGATGCTAGCATGTTCTTTGAACCCGAAACAAGTGTAGCATTGGGATTTGGATTTAGATGCGGATTTTTGGGACTACTTCATTTAGAAATTATTACAGAAAGATTAGAAAGAGAGTTTGACTTAGACTTAATTACTACTGCCCCATCTGTAATATATAAAGTATACAAAACAGATGGAAATGTTTTGCAAGTATCCAACCCAAGCAATTTACCTCCACAAGTAGAAATAGATTATATTGAAGAACCTATGGTATCTATAGAGTTGTTTACTCCACCTGAATATATTGGTGCTATTATGGATTTGTGCCAAGAAAAAAGAGGGGAGTACAAAGATATGATTTATCTAGATAAATCTAGAGTAAAACTAAAATATGAAGTTCCACTTAATGAAATTATTTATGACTTTTTTGATAGCTTAAAGTCTCGCACAAGGGGATATGCAAGTTTAGACTATGAGTTAAAGGGATACCAAACTAGCAAATTAGTCAAACTAGATATACTACTCAATGGAGATGTTTGTGATGCATTAAGTTTGATAGTACACAAAGACAAAGCTTATGATAGAGGTAGGGCTATAGTAGAAAAATTAAAGGATGTCATACCTAGACAGATGTTTGAAATTCCAATTCAAGCTGCAGCAGGTGGTAAAATAATTGCTAGAGAGACAGTTAGAGCTATGCGTAAGGATGTCTTAGCAAAATGTTATGGTGGTGATATAACCCGAAAAAGAAAATTATTAGAAAAACAAAAAGAGGGAAAAAAGAAAATGCGTCAAATAGGTACAGTTGAAGTACCTAGTGAAGCATTTATGAGTGTATTGAAATTAAATAAAGATTAATTTTGTACTATCAATTAATAAAAAATTTATAGTTATTAAAACTAATATCTTGAAAAATAACAAATATTCAAAATAATTATTATGAAGTTCTTTTAAAAATCTACAAAAATAAATGACAAAAAATAGTATACTAAACTCAAGACATATCAAAATTATTGCATGTATCTCCATGTTGATAGATCATATAGGATATTTTATTTTTCCTAATTTGATTTTGTTGAGAATTGTAGGTAGAATTGCTTTTCCCCTTTTTGCTTTTTTGATAGCTTTTGGTGCTACAAAGACACGAAACTTGTATAAGTACTTTTTTAGATTATTAGTTTTTGCAATTGTAGTGCAGTTGATTATATTTATTGTATCTAATGTGACCAATTTGCATATATTTGAAAATTTCAATGTATTCTTTACACTAGCAGGAGCAGTTGGTTGTATCATTCTCAATAACTCAGTCCAAAAGTATTTATACAAAATCCTAATTTCAATACAATATTCTGGAAAGACAGATGGTAAATATATCGCAATTTTTGGGATGTATATTTTGGCTTTTGGGATAATACTTTTTTTATCTACTATATTAAAATTTGATTACGGTATTGCAGGAATAATTTTAATATATCTATTTTATCTTTGTTTAGTTAAGTCTTTGTATTTTGCAAAACAAACAGCTGTTTTTGTACTATTACTTTTCAATATACTTATGCTTTTGCAAGGAGCTTTTGCTATTCAAATACTCTCTATTGTTAGTATAATATTTATTATTTATTTTAGTGATAAAAAATTAAAGATAAGCAAACTAGAGCAATATGCATTTTATATTTTTTATCCACTTCATTTGGTTATTATCAATTCTTTTTTAATTTAATCTACAATATGCATAATGTATAGAGTGATATTTTTTGATTTAGTCAAAAAACATTACTACTTGTACTAAATACCTAATTAATGCACAATAATTGTAATGCAACTTTTCCTAGGTAACGATACATATTTTAAGTTAATACATTAATGTCGTTATATAATGTTTATCTCCAAAACCAACATAATAGTTTTTATTGGAAAACTGTTTGCAAATTATATTTATATATGATAAACTATAAATCATATACAGTAGTTAGCAATTGTATGTTTATAAAAAAAATTTCTAATTTACATTGATATTATTTTATAGAATTTTTAAGGAATCATGTGTTAAAAATAAATAATTTATCTAAGAGTTATGCTAAGTCTAATGTATTTGCAGTCAAAAATCTCAACCTTGAACTAAAAAAAGGTGAAATTTTTGGGTTTTTGGGACCGAATGGTGCTGGCAAAACTACTACAATTAAATCTATTGCAGGAATTTTGCCTTATAACAATGGAATAATTGAAATAAATGGATTTAATCTAAAAGCAGATTCACTAAAAGCAAAGCAAAGTTTTGGATATGTTAGTGATAGTCATGTAATATATGATAAATTGACAGGTAGAGAGTATGTTAACTTTATGGCTAACATATACAAAGTTCCATTAAATCAAAGAAAAGAACGAGTAGAAAAAATGTTAGAAACTTTTGAACTAACCAAGGCATATGACAAGCCAATTAAGTCGTATAGTCACGGTATGAAACAAAAGATACACATAATTGGAGCAATAATACATGATCCTGCTTTGTGGATATTAGACGAACCTATGACAGGACTTGATCCTAAATCTAACTATGAACTAAAGCAACTAATGAAAGACCATTGCAATAGAGGTAATGCTGTTTTTTTTAGTACACATATCTTAGATGTAGCTGAAAAAATATGTGATAGGATAGGTATAATAATCAAAGGAGAATTGATAGCTGTAGGCACTCTAGAACAACTGCGCAATGATAGCGAAAAATCTCTAGAAGAGATTTTTATGCAATTGGCTGACAAAGATACAATAGAACATTTAGAAAAGAGTAATGATAAAGATATAAATAACGATACAATTGTTAAAGATAACAATTGATTTGCATAAAAATATTAACAAAATCATGCATATAAAAACTAAACGATTAAGATTTTTGCTGATACTATCATTGTTCTTATCTATCTCTATTATATTAGTTGCATGTATTAGCGACTTTAGAGAAGATAGAATAATACAAGTTGTTTCTAGAGATAGTAGCAGTGGAACTAGAAAAGGGCTAGAACAAGCTTTGTATGGAGAAGAAAAAGTTTCACTTCCAAAGGGTGATTCGTATGAGGTAGTTGCCAGTGAAGCTGCTGTAATTTCTTCTGTTCGTTCTAATCCTCAAGCTATAGGATATGAAGGATTGGGATTTATAAATACCAATTATAGAGGTGTCAACAAACTATCGGTAGATGGGGTACTTCCTGACGAAGATAGTTTGCGAGACAATAGTTATAAGTTGTCTAGACCACTTAGTGTTGTGTATAGACTAGATAAAATCAATGCTAATCGTGCAGCTAAAGCTTTTTTGGATTTTATAAATTCAAAAGATGGAAGTGATATTGTAAAACAACAAAAATATGTTGTTGATGATACATTGAGAGAGCCTTATCAATATGTACCAGATTTGAGTGGTGCAATCAAAATAGCAGGTAGCACTACGGTTGAACCACTAATACAAAGACTAGCTGTTGCTTTTAAGGATATACAACCAAATATCAATATGGACAACATTCATGCTACAGGTAGTGGTGCTAGTATTAGTGCAATGCAGGATAATACTCATGACTTTGGAATGTATTCAGCAGAAATTAGTGATAGCCTTATTGAAGAAATGCAAAGTGGTGATGGAGATTATATTGTAGAAAAATCTACAATAGCGTTAGATGCTATAGTGATAATAGTACATGCCACAAACTATATAAGCAACATTAGTGTAGAGCAATTAAAGCATTTATATAGCTCTAATAGTGGATTGACTTTTAATAATTGGAAAGAATTGATAAATTATGGCGGTTAGATTTTATTGCCATAATTATCAATTATTTTGTTGTTTATTTTTGTATACAAGCTTTAATTTATTTATATTACTTTAATATTAATTAATTAAATACTATAAATTGTTATAAAAATCTAATTGATTTTTATAATTGACTAATAACTAAATTTTATTATGACAATACAACAAAATACCACTTCTAAATTTATTCATGTTCGTGAACGAGTAATAAAGTATTCTTTATTTAGTAGTGCAATGTTTAGCGTAATAGCATTATTTGCCATAGTGGTATTTTTGTTATCTCGTGGAATACCCGCTATATCACAAGTTGGATTGTGGAAATTTTTGTTTGGCACAGACTGGAATCCTAATGCATCTACACCTGTTTATGGAATTTTTCCAATGATATTAGGTTCTATATATGTAACAGGTCTTGCTACAATAATTAGTTTGATATTTGGATTATTTATTGCAATATTCTTATACAAGTTTTGTCCAAAAAAGTTTAGATCTACAATAGAACAAGTTATAAACTTGTTAGCTGCGGTACCTAGTATAGTGTATGGATTGTTTGGCATAATGATAGTAGTGCCTGTATTGAGAGAAATTGCTCCAAATTTTGTAGGTCACGGAATACTAGCATCTAGCATTATTCTTTCCATAATGGTGTTGCCAACTATAGTAAGTATATCATTGAGTGCATTGAGATCTGTTCCTAGAGAGTTGTATGAAGGGGCATTGGCTCTTGGTGCCACTCGTGAACAATCTGTATTTAAGGTAATATTTCCTGCGGCAAGAAGTGGTGTATATACAGCCATTATATTGTCTATAGGTAGAGCAATTGGTGAAACTATGGCTGTAATAATGGTTATAGGTGGTTCGCCACAAATGCCAACAAGTCTCTTTCAAAGCATTGATACCTTGACTGCACTTATTGCAAGAAGTGCTAGAGAAGAAAGTGGATTTTTGGTAGAAGTGTTGATAGCCGTAGGTGTTGTACTTTTATTTTTTGCTCTCATTCTAAATTATATATTGATGAAAATCAAAGAAAGAAAAGTAGCACACAATTACAAAATTCAACTCAAAAAAAACAACGAAAAAGCCAATAGATCTACTATTGTTGGTTTAACAAAATTTATTATAATTGTACAAGAATATTGGAAAATTTTTTGGCAAACAATTGGCAAATCAATCAAATTTGTTTTGACAAAACCAATATACTATTTTGCCTATTTATTAAAAATTACTAGATTATCTTTGTTGTGGTACAAATTTTGGGCGTGGATAGATACTTGGTGGAGTGTTCATAATAGACAAACTATCAAATATAAAATACTAAAGTGGTGGACTTATATAGCATCTACTTGTGGTGTATTGATGTTGCTAGCTATTTTGTATTTTATAATATCTGGAGGTCTACCTTACTTAAGTTGGGAATTTATATTTGGAAAATATACATTAGATAATCCCACCCTTATGCCTGCAATAGTTGGGACACTTATAGTTGTGGGAATTGCATTAGTCATAGCAATCCCAATAGGTGTAGCTTGTGCAATATTCTTGTCAGAATATGCAAGACAAGCTAGGGGTGTAAAATATCTTAGACTTGCTATAGATAGTCTAGCAGCTATACCAAGCATAGTTTATGGTTTGTTTGGTTTTATAGTATTTGTAGGTATATTTGGTTGGGATTATTCTTTGATTGCTGGAGGTTTGGCATTGTCAATTATGACACTACCTACTGTTATTCGCATTACAGAAGAAAGTTTGCTTGCTGTACATCATACCTATAGAGAAGCAAGTAGAGCTTTGGGTGCTAGCAAAGTACGAACCACATTTAGAATTGTATTGCCATCATCTTTAAGTGGTATAGGCAATGCTATGATACAAACTATTGGCAGAGCAATATCAGAAAGTGCAGTACTTATACTAACTATTGGAATGGTAGTAGGAGTGATGCCAAGCAATATATTAAGTCCTGGGACTACACTATCACTCAATATATATTACTTTGGCAATACGCTTTATCCTGATCAAGCTGCTGCAACAGGTGTAGTACTATTGATATTGGTATTGATACTCAATTTAGGATTGAGCTTAATAGTAAAACTTTTGTCCAAAAAACAAGGGAAATAATTTTTTTCATATGATAAATGGTAAGATTTGTATTATTGCTATAATGTATTTTTTACTTATAAATATATGAAAAATAGATTTAAATATTACTTAATAAATATATGGCAAATAACCAAATAATTACAATAACTGATCTACATTTGTATTATGGAAAGGTAGAAGCACTCAAGGGTATAAACATGTCCATAGCACGGAATGAGGTTACTTCATTTATTGGTCCATCAGGTTGTGGAAAATCCACACTTTTGAGATGCATAAATCGTATGAATGACCTTATAGACAATTGTGTAGTACAAGGCAATATTTATATCAATGGCATTCATGGTTTGGACGGGAATATATATGATAAAAATGTAGATATAAATGCTTTAAGAAAACATATAGGAATGGTATTTCAAAAACCCAATGTATTCCCAATGTCAATATATGACAATATAGCATTTGGGCCTCGCACTCATGGTGTAAAAAAAAGATCTGACTTAGATATAATAGTAGAAGATAGTCTCAAAAAGGCAGGTATATGGAATGAAACAAAAGACAATCTCAAAAAATCTGCTGTAAGTCTATCTGGTGGACAACAGCAACGAATATGTATTGCTAGAGCATTGGCAGTACAACCTAAGGTATTGTTGATGGACGAACCTACTAGTGCTTTAGATCCGCTTTCTACTGCTACAATAGAAGAATTGTGTGAAAATCTAAAAGAACAATATACTATAGTTATAGTAACTCACAATATGCAACAAGCTACCCGAATAAGTGACAAAACAGCCTTCTTTTTGCTTGGTGAAATATTAGAATTTGGTACAACAGAACAAGTCTTTCAAACACCTAGAAATATACAATGTGAAAATTATATTACAGGTAGATTTGGATAATACACAAAAATATTAACAATATACACTTTAGGATTGAAATTAACAATCACCATAAATTTGGTGACAACTGGAGAATAAATGTTTAGAAGTAAATTTCAAACAGAGTTAGATGGAATCAATTTTGATTTGATAGAGTTAGGTCGTGTCGTTAATAGTGTAATACAAGATTGTGTACACTCTTTAGCCAACAATGATTTGGAGCTTAGTCAACAAGTAATAGAGATTGGACACGAGACAAAGGCACAAGTAGAAAAAATAGAAGAGAGAGCTTTGAAAGCTATGCTAATGCAACAACCTGTAGCTAGAGATATGAGATTTATTACTACGGCACTTAAAGTAGTATCCAACATGGATAGAATATCACGACAAGCTAGAGAAATTTGTCACATAGTATCAGACTTGCACGAAATGGATTATAAATTTGATGCAGAGTTATTAAAAACTATGGGTGAACATGCTATAGATATGGTGCAAAATTGTATAGAAAGTTTTGCCAATCTAGATATAGATTTAGCTACAAAAGTCAAACATCAAGATGATATAATGGACAATTATTTTAAAGAATTAAAGTTGCAAATGATAGAGAGAATAAAAAATAAAGAAGAGAATGCAGATAGTGCATTGTACTTTATGATGATAGGGAAATACCTAGAAAAAATAGGTGACAACAGTGAAGCAATAGCAAATTGGACATCTTATTGCAAATCAGGCAAAAAATAGATATAATAATTATCAATTTGATAATTACAAACTAAATATATATTTAGGATAGTAATGCAAAATTTTTGGACAATATATAAATTACTTTTTTGTTATTTATTTAAAAGAGACAAGACAAAAGACAATTGGTGGAAGTTTGCACTATTGACTATCCCTATCATTGTAGGGATAGGGATAGCAATATTTATTATTTTGGGAATTGTAGAGTTTTCGCCATATTTAGAACAAGAGGGTTTGTTGGTAGAGTTTTTGTCTTCTATTATGTTTGTGGGTATGTTTGTAGTGTTTGTACTTGGCTTAGTACCAACAATCACATACATGTATTTATCAAAAGATGCAGATTTTTTTGCTAGCTTACCAATAGGAAATTCATCTGTATATTTTGCTAGACTTGCAGTTACTTATTTTTTGCAGTTATTAATCTGTTCTGCAATTATGTTGCCTGTTACAATTACTTTAGGCGTAGTATTAAATTTTGATATAATATTTTATTTAGCTATGCTTGTTGTTGTATTGTCAATGCCTATTTTGCCACTATTAGCGACATCAATACTTGCTATGCCTGCAATGTATATTGTTTCATTTTTTAAAAAGAGAGCTGCACTTACTAGTATTTTATTCATCATATTATTTGGTATAGGTTTTGTAACTTATTTTTTTATTATAAATAATGCATTTACTAAAGGCAATGATAACGAAAGCAATGTAGTAGACGCTAGCAAAGCCTTGGCGGATTTCTTTAGGAATGCATCTATTCTTGTAGACATCTTAGCTCCATTGAGTGTTATGACAAGAGTTGCAATAGGTCAAAACAACACTATATTTGGGACAATGGAAAATTTAGGTATTGCAAATTTGGTTAATCTAACAAGTTTTGTTATCTTTTTTGTGTTTGTATTTGCAATACTCCGCATAATAAGTGGAGCAATATATATGCGTGGCGTCATTGCACAATTAGAAAATAGCACAACAAATGCTGTAAGTTATAAATCTAATGATAAATATAGATCTGTTTTTTGGTCGCTAGTATCCAAAGAGTTTAAAGAAATGATTCGTACTCCGGCATATGCAGTCAACTGCCTTTTTACTGTCGTTTTAGCACCTATATTAAGTATTGTAATGACAAGCTCATTTTCAACTTATAACGGTTATACTGGAGATACAACATCTCAATCCTTTCAAGGAATTATCAATATTATCACAATTTTTGTTATACTTATGATAGGTGCAGGTATCAATGTTGGTGCTGCCACTACTATCTCACGAGAGGGTGACAAATTTTATTTACTAAAAATTTTGCCAGTTGATTATCATACTCAAGTAAAGGCAAAATTGTTAGTATATAGAATAATTAGCTTAGCCGGTATTATATTGTCACTTTTAAGCTTTTCAATCAATGCCAAACAAGTTTTATTGCCTATCAAAGCTTTGCCTATGTTGTTTATGTATTCTAATGCTTTGATAAGCTTTGTGGCTATTTTAGATTTATCTAGACCAAAACTAAAGTGGAGCAATCCAAGTGAAGTAATAAAACGCAATATAAATGTACAATTACCTACTTTTTTGAGTTTAGCTATTATAGCTGTCTTAACTGTTTTGTCTATAGTATGGTATGTTTTGGGGACATCAAGTTTTAATATATCTATGGTAATTGTAGAAATCATAATGTGGATATTTTTATATTTTATTACAGGAGTTATGATGTTTTTATTTGGCATGATGCTTAAGGCTAAAACTATTAAGTATTTAGAAAGAATTGAAGTATAACTACTTATATCAATAAATTATTTTTTAAAATCAATAAAAATAATTAGCTAAGTTAGTGTTTTAATAATAAAATTAATCTCATGCATTCTTATCTTAATCAAAATCTTAAAGAATTGATATTGTTTGTTGCACTGATATCTAGCAGTGTAATATTTTTGATTATCTATTTTTTAGGTGGATGGAAGTGGTTAGAATCTATATCTTATCAACTGCAAAATAGCAAAATAAAACACAACTGGTTTATTAGATTTTTGTTAATAAAATGGGAAATTTTGGTACTTGCAATACTTGTATCACTTGTAGGTATAGAGTTGACTGTAAGATTTGGATTTGGATATAGAAAATTTAGAATAGCATTTTTTACTATAAGCTCTTTGGCTATATCAGCAGTTGTACTATACTTTGCAAAGCTGTTAATAGGTAGAGTTAGACCAACTACTAGCGAAAGATTTCCAGATATAACTGATAGTTTTCCTAGTGGGCATACAATGATGACCACAGTTATATTTTTATCCTTAGCTATCTTAGCATTTAAAAATGATTTTATGATATTGATGGCAATACTATGTATTCCACCAATTGTTATGGGTTATAGTAGAATAAGAGCGGGAGAACATTTTATAGATGATGTAGTTGGAGGTTGGTTGTTGGGATTTACATGTACTGTAGGCATACATCTATTTTATTTTTATTATTTTCCATTTTTATAAGTTGTAAAAATATCAATTTTTGTTGATAAATTTAACTATATCTAAAAAAATTTATGAGTGATTACAAATTCAAATTACAATCCGACTACAAACCATCTGGCGATCAACCTAAAGCAATAAACAGTATTGTAGATGGATTGGACAATGGTATTAAGAATCAAGTTTTGCTAGGAGTTACGGGTAGTGGAAAGACATACACTATGGCAAATATCATAGAAAGAGTACAAAGACCTGCTTTGATACTTGCTCACAACAAGATTTTGGCAGCACAGTTGTGTAATGAGTTTAGAGAATTTTTTCCAGAAAATAGGGTGGAGTTTTTTGTAAGTTATTATGATTACTATCAACCCGAAGCTTATATAGCTAGAAGTGATACTTATATAGAAAAGGACATGCAAATCAATGATGAGATAGAAAGACTTAGACATAGTGCCACATGTAGTTTGTACGAACGCCCTGACACAATTATTGTATCATCAGTTTCTTGTATTTATGGCTTGGGAGCTCCTGAAACATATTACAATCTTATGGTATCTTTGAGACCTGGAGATATTATTGATAGAGATGAATTGATACGAAAATTAGTAAGCATCAACTACAAACGAAATGATATTGATACTCAAAGAAGTACATTTAGAGTAAGGGGTGATATTGTAGAAGTATTTCTATCATACAGTGTTGATACAGGCGTAAGGATAGAATTCTTTGGTGATATAGTGGACAATATTAGTGAGTTTGATATCGTGACAGGAGCAGTGAAAGTTAAACTTAAACATGTTGGGATTATGCCAGCTACACATTATGTAGCCGAACAGTCAGTAATGAAAAAGGCTCTAAAGCAAATCAAAGAGGATATGTATGCTAGAGAAGAATGGTTTAAAGAGCAAGGAAAACTTATAGAAGCACAACGCATTAGAGAAAGAATAAGTTATGATATAGAAATGATTGGAGAAGTTGGATTTTGTACTGGCATAGAAAACTATAGCAGATATTTTGATGATAGAGAACCTGGAACTCCACCGTTTACACTATTAGATTATTTTAAACGAAACTTTATTTTGTTTGTAGATGAAAGTCATATTACATTGCCACAAGTGCGTGGAATGTACAAAGGTGACTTTGCACGCAAGACTAGTCTAATTGACTATGGTTTTCGTTTACCTGCTGCGTATGACAATAGACCATTAAATTTTGAAGAATTTAATGAGAGAATTGGACAAGCAATCTATGTCTCGGCAACTCCTGCTACTTATGAATTAAACTTGAGTGACAATATTGCAGAACAAATTATTAGACCTACAGGACTTCTTGACCCAATTATAGAAATTAGACCAATTAAGGGACAAGTAGAAGACTTGCAAATAGAAATTGCAATACAAGCTACAAAAGGTAATAGGGTATTAGTTACTACACTAACCAAAAAAATGGCTGAAGGGTTGACACAATACTTATCACAACATGGTATAAGAGTCAAGTATCTTCACAGTGAAATAGATACTATGGAACGCATTGAAATAGTTCAAGGACTTCGTAGGGGTGACTTTGATGTGTTGGTAGGTATAAACCTCTTGAGAGAGGGATTGGATATACCAGAAGTTGCATTGGTTGCTATATTGGACGCTGACAAGGAAGGATTTTTGAGATCAGAAAGTAGCATGATACAAACTATAGGAAGGGCAGCTAGAAATGCTGATGGCAAGGTAATAATGTATGCTGATAGAATTACTGGAAGCATGGAAAGAGCTATAAAAATTACAGAAAGTCGCCGTGAGCTACAACACAATTATAATTTACAACACAATATAACTCCTAAAACTATATACAAAAAAATAAAAAATACTTTAGAAATTTCTGAAAGTGTGACAGATAATATAGATTTGGACAATTTAGAAGATACGATAACTCAGTTGCAAACAAGTATGCTACAAGCATCTAAAGATTTAGACTTTGAAAAAGCTATAAAGTTGAGAGACCAATTAAACGAATTAAAAAAAGTTGAAAAAAAATTGATTAAGAAAAAAAAGAAAAATAAATTTTAGATACAATAATCTACTATATATAGCAATATTTTGATATAGTGTATTTCGAAATATTTTATACAAGCTCTCAAATTGCTAAAGACTGAGGAGATAAATGTCTAACAAATATAGAGTTATACAATCTAGTAGCAATAGATATATTGTACAAGTAGATGGTTTGCCGATTTCTATGGTGGCACGCAAAAAACTAAAGGACTGTAATATAGTTGTTGGTGACTTTGTAGAATATAGTATAGAAGCAGAGCAAGCAGTAATAGAAAAGGTAGAAAAACGATATAATCTACTCAATAGACCAAGAGTATCTAATGTTGATGGCATTGTAGCAGTTGTTGCTCAATTTCCAAAACCTGATTTGTATACAATAGACAAACTTTCTTACAACTGTATCTTTCAAAATATCAACTTTATACTTTGTATCAACAAAATTGATTTGGCTACAGATAGTTTTTTGCAAAATTTAAATAATACTTACAATAGAGTTGCCCATACTATTGTACATACTTGTGCTTTAACAGGTAGAGTAGATAGCTTGTATTATGCTATAGAAAACAAATTGCATGCACTAGCAGGACAATCAGCCGTTGGGAAATCTAGTATTATTAATTGCCTATCACCAAACTATCATCAAAGTATAGGAGAACTTAGTAATAAAGGGAAAAGGGGGAAGCACACAACCACAACTGCTAGATTGTTTGCACTAGACAAAAATTCCTATATTATTGACACTCCTGGATTTAGTATGTTAGATGTAAACGAAGATATTAAGGCTTGCAATCTCAATCATTATTTACCAGACTTTGACCAAGATAGGCAATATTGCAAATTTAGTAGTTGCACTCACACCCATGAGCAACAATGCGGAATAAAGCTGGCTGTTGAAAATAGAAAAATTAGTGCGACTAGATACAATAATTATGTACTTGTATACAGCGAACTAGTACAAAGAGAATTTAGGAGTTAAAATGAATACCGAAAATATAAATATACAACAAAAAACACCTTTGATTGCACCATCTATATTAAGTGCAGATTTTTCTAATTTGAAAGAAACAGTTATCAAGCTACAAGAGAGTGGAGCGGATATATTGCACTTTGATGTGATGGATGGAATATTTGTACCACATCTTAGCTTTGGACCAAAACTTGTAGCGGATTTAAGAAAATATATTACCATCCCCTTAGCTGTGCATTTGATGGTAGGTAGACCAGAACGCATTACTGCTGCAATTGCCGAAGCGGGGGCGGATATGATTAGCTTTCACATAGAGTCTACAGATAGAGAATATGTTGTACCAATGTTGAGAGATATAAAACGACGCAAACTTAAAGCTGGTCTTGCAATAAGTCCTGATACATCTATAAAAGTACTAACCAATTGTCTAGATTCGTTAGACTATATAATACTAATGAGTGTATACCCAGGTTCTAGTGGGCAACAGTTGTTGGAAAAAACATATGATAGATTGACACAATTAAAGGCTCTAATAGGAGATAGAGATATCAAAATAGAGATAGATGGTGGAATAACATTAGATAATGTTGCCCAAATCAAGGCAATTGGCGTAGATACAATAATTTCTGGAAATTGTATATTGGGTAGTACTGATTGGAAACAAGCAATGATAGATTTGAGAGAGAAACAATTAGAGGAATATATAGACATAGATGATGAATAATGAATATCACAATACCTACTTACTTCTAAATGGAACGCCACCAAAAGACTGCACAGAATTAAATAATGCAGATTATATTGTGTGTGCAGATGGGGCATATAATTGGGCAAAACATAGTTGTATTCCTAACATCGTTATAGGTGACCAGGATTCTGTAATCAACTTACCAAAAGAATTGCCTAATATAAAATTTCCAAAAGATAAAGATTTGACTGATGGAATGCTAGCTCTTCAACATCTACTTTCTATAAACCCATCTAAAATAACAATTATGGGTGCAAGAGGTGGTAGAGCTGATATGGATTACTATAATTATTTTTTGTTATACTTCTCAAATCCTAATACTCAAATTATTATGGACGCAGGTGATTTTTGGGTAGAATTGATTAGAGATAATTTTGTTGGACGAACTTCAATAAACAACTATGTTTCTTTGTCACCTTTTATGGGTAGTGTGCATATACAATATACAAAGGGGTTAAAATATGAAATCAGAGATGTTGTTTACAACATAGAAGGTATAGCCCCCATTAGCAATATCGCCCTACAAGAAAATTTTGAAATACAAGTCAACAGTGGTATGTGTTTGGTGTTTTATCAAAAATAGTAGGGTATTAAAACAATAAGGAAACAATCAAAATGACAATTGTATGCATAAAAGCTCCAAAAATTCTCAGACCATTTTTAAAAATAATGGTAAAAAAACAAGCTTCAGATTAATACAAAAAATCCTATTGTAAAAATATAATAGGATTTTTTATTTACAATAGCAACTGTTAGAAAGATTTGATATACATATTTTATTGACTTAATGTAAAAAAAATGTTATAGTTTTGTGATGGATGGTAGTCACAATGCACAAAATAAATGTAGAGTTAAAAGATAATAGTATAATTCAAGTTAAAAAAGATAGTACTATTTTAGAAGTGGCACAAACTATTTCTGCAGGATTGGCAAAAGTTGCTTATGCAGGTATAGTAGACGGAATTTTGGTGGATTTGCGTACTAGTCTTGACAAAGATTGTAAGCTAGAAATTGTGACAAATAAAGATAAAGAAGGTATGTTGGTATTTAGACATACTGCTACCCACATTATGGCTCAAGCTGTATTGAGACTGTATCCATTTGCTCAGTTGGCTACAGGACCCGCTACAGAAAATGGTTATTTTTATGATATAGATTTTGGAGATTTTAAAATAACACAAGATGATTTGGTAAAAATAGAATCTGAAATGCACAAAATAATAAAGTCTGACTTTGAAATTTCTGTAGAGACTGTGACAAAAGCTCAAGCCAAAGCTAAATTGCAAAATATTGGACAAACCAAATACAAGTTGTTATTGTTGAATGATATACCCGATAATAAATCTATAACACTATTTACTCAAGGTGAATTTGTAGACTTGTGTAGTGGACCTCATTTGTCACATACAGGACAAATAAAAGCTTTTAAGTTGACACAATTGACAGGAGCATATTTTAAGGGTAATCAATCACAAAAAATGCTCACTAGAATATATGGGGTAGCATTTGAAAAAAATAGTCAATTGCAGGAACATTTGACAAAGCTTGAAGAAGCAAAAAAAAGAGACCATATAAAATTGGGTAGAGAACTTGGATTGTTTACTACTGTGGATTGTGTTGGACAAGGTTTGCCACTTTTTGGACCAAAAGGTGCTAAAATATTGCAAACACTTATAAGATGGGTAGAAGATGAAGAAACTAAAAGAGATTATGTACTTACTAGGACTCCAATTATTGCCAAAAATGACTTATATAAGATTTCTGGACATTGGGATAAATATAGAGACGGAATGTTTGTTATAGGTGACAATGATAGCAATTATATGGCTATTAGACCAATGACTTGTCCTTTTCAATATTTCATTTACAAATCCACTCCACACTCTTATAGAGATTTGCCTATAAGGTATGCCGAAACATCTACTCTTATGCGTAATGAAGATAGTGGCGAAATGCATGGATTGATTAGAATTAGGCAGTTTACTTTGAGTGATGGACACATAGTATGTACATCTGACCAAATTGAAGAAGAGTTTAAAAAGGCGTTAGATCTTGTCAACTACTTGCTAGATACATTAGGACTTAGAAATGATATAACATATAGATTTTCAAAACACGACCCTGCCAATATGTCTAAATATATAGACAATCCATCAATGTGGGGCAATGCAGAGAATAGTTTAAAAACAATTTTGGATCTTCTAAAAATTGATTATGTAGAGAGCATCGGTGATGCAGCATTTTATGGTCCTAAACTAGATATTCAAATTAAAAATGTTTATGGAAAAGAAGATACAATTATTACTATACAGTTAGATTTTGCATTAGCTGATCGCTACAATATGGAATATACAGATGCAGATGGAGCAAAAAAACGCCCTGTAATAATACATCGTAGCTCTATAGGTTGTTATGAACGCACATTGGCATTGTTGATAGAAAAATATGCGGGAGCATTTCCAACATGGTTAGCACCTATTCAAGTTGTTGTTATGTCGCTTACTGATAGAACAGCACTAGATACTGACAACATAGTTAAGCAACTTAAATCTAAGGGAATAAGTGCAATACAAGATAATCGTAGTGAAAAAATAGGATACAAGATTAGAGAAGCACAATTGCAAAAAATACCTTATATGTTGATTGTAGGTGACAAAGAAAAAACTGAAAATGTAGTAGCAGTAAGAGATAGAAAAAACGGTGATTTGGGAACAATGTCATTGTATGAATTTGAAAATAAGATTTTGGTAGAAATAGAAAATAAAATCTTATAATATTAATAAATTATGCTAAATTGGATAGCCAAAGAAGTTTCATCACCAACACCATATGGAGTAGTTCATATTATTTGGGCTGTTGTTATTATAGCTTTGATAGCATTCGTATTGAAATTTTTTAAAAATACTACTCACAAACAAAACAAAATTTTGTTACTTTGTACTGCAACTTTGATTACAGTATCTGAAATATTAAAACAATTAGCTGCCAACTTAACTGTAGATGGAAAATGGGTTGAAGAATACTATTGGTTTACTTTGCCTATAGTTCCATGTTCGTTTTTGTTGTATACTATTTGGGTTGTGACTTTTTTGGATATTGACAACAAATCTTCTAGACGACAAAAGTTAATAGATATATCTTATTTATTTATAGCTTGTTATGGTTTCTTCTCAGGGCTTACAGCATTATTAGTTCCACATAGTATATTTGATACACCTAAATTGATTATTATTATTAACACTATGATTTTTCATGGTTTATATATCGTGATAGGAGTATATTTGTTTTGGTGTGGCAGAGCTAAGGTAGACCATAAGAACTTTTTGTTAGCTCAAATTATTTTTTTAATATGGTTTGTTGTTGCTGCTATAGCTAATTTGATAGTTAACAATATGTTCCCTGATATCTACTTTAACGCAATTTTTATTAGTCCAAATTATGCACCAGAAATACCTATAGTAAGTGTATTTTATGAGCATTTTCCGTGGATAGTATGGGTTGTTGTATATTATATAGGTTATACATTGTCGTCATATATAATAATGTTGTTTGCACAATGTTTGAGTATTGCAAAAAAATTTGTACAAAAAAATTCATAACTAAAATTAATTTTTCAAAAACTATCACAATTTATAGTGATAGTTTTTGTATATAATGAAATATACAGTACAAATTGTCGTTGATTTGGTTATACAAATTTTGCTTGTCAAATTTTTACAATTATGCTATAATTAATATAGCTTTTAGATATATAATGCATTTTGATACTATAAATTTTTATAGTAGTATGTAGGTTTATTTTTTAAGAACGATAACTTATATCTAAAAATTGATAAACAATACTATTTTATGAGTAAGAAATATGAAGCTAAAGATATAAGAGTCCTAGAAGGTTTAGACGCTGTCCGTTTGAGACCTGGTATGTATATCGGGACTACGGGTATGAGAGGATTGCATCATCTACTTTGGGAGATTGTAGATAATAGCATAGATGAGATTAGCAATGGTCATGGCAATGAATGTACAGTAATATTGCACACAGATGGTAGTGCAAGTGTGGAAGATGATGGTAGGGGTGTACCTGTAGATCAACATCCAAAATTGGGTGTAAGTGGAGTAGAGGTTGTATTTACTCAATTGCATGCAGGTGGTAAATTTGATAATGACAATTATAAAACTAGTGGTGGATTGCATGGAGTAGGTGCAGCTGTAGCCAATGCATTGAGTAGATGGCTTACAGTTTCGGTTTATAAAAAAAATAAAGAATATAAGATTGAGTTTGAAAGCGTACCAAATGATAAGGGGGATATTAAGGGAGGAGTACCCAAATATCCACTAGAAATAGTAGGAAAAACGGCAAAACAAGGTACTAGAGTACAATTTTTGCCTGATGATAGGATATTTGAAAATATTACTTTCAATCTAGATACTGTATCTAGGCGTCTTAGAGAATTGGCTTTTTTGAATCGTGGTTGCAAAATAACATTGATAGATGAGAGAGTTTTAAATTCTTTAAAACAACCATTTAGTACAGAATATTATTATGAAGGTGGACTAGTAGACTTTGTAAAGTATCTCAACGAAACTAGAGCGGTAGCACATACAGAACCTATCATGATAGAAGGAGAAAGAGATGGTGTCTGGATGCAACTATCTATGCAATACACAGATGCATATACAGAGAATATATTTAGCTATGTTAACAATATTCCAACTGCCGAAGGTGGGACTCATATTACTGGACTTAAAACTGCTCTAACACGAGTACTGCAAGACCAAGCCAAAAAATCAGGAGTGGGATCTGCTAAAAAAGATCCCGTTTTTGTTGGTGAAGATTTTAGAGAAGGTTTGACTGCTGTGTTGAGCATAAAAATGCAAAATGTAGAATTTGAAGGACAGACAAAGACCAAACTGGGCAACCCTACTGCCAAGTTGGCGGTAGAAGCTTTAGTGCAGGAACACTTATCTAAATACTTAGATGACAACAAAATTGTATGTGATACAATACTCAAAAAAGCAATGTTGGCGGCAAAAGTTAGAGAAGCAGCTAGACGAGAAAAAGAAAATATTAGACTCAAAAACAGTATAGAGAACTTTAACTTGATTGGTAAGCTATCCGATTGTACAGGCAAAAAAGCAGAAAATAATGAATTGTTTATAGTAGAGGGAGATAGTGCAGGAGGTACTGCAAAGCAAGCTAGAGACAGATATTTTCAAGCAATATTGCCATTAAGGGGCAAACCTCTCAATGCAGAAAAAAAAAGAATAGATCAAGTATTGCAAAACGAAGAAATTAGGACAATTATTTCTGCACTTGGTTGCGGTATTGGTAGCGATTTTAGTTTAGAAAAACTAAATTATCATAAGGTAGTTATTTTATCAGATGCTGACCAAGATGGTGCACATATTAGAGCTATTTTGCTAACTTTCTTTTTTAGGTATATGAAAGATTTAATCAATGAGGGATATGTATATATAGGTATGCCACCGTTGTATAAAGTACACAAAAAAGATAAAATTGAATATGTGTACAATGATACAGAGGTAGATGCCGCAAGAGAGCGAATAGGTAGAGGAAGTGCTATTCAAAGATATAAGGGACTTGGTGAAATGAATGCTGACCAATTGTGGGATACCACAATGGATCCATCTCGTCGTATGCTTGTACGAGTTACTATAGAAGATGCCGCTATTGCCGAAAAAATAGTATCTACTCTAATGGGCGATGCAATAGACCTTAGAAAAGCTTATATAGTGGAAAATGCCAACTTCAATAAAGTGGACAAGTTTGTAGATACTGTATTGTAGTTATTAAAAAATATATATTTACTTTTGCATTTTATCAATATCTCTTATCATATATAAACAAGACCTTATTAACAGGTATCTTATGATATAAGATGAAGAAATAATTTTAATAATATATGAATTTAGAAGAGTTGTACAACAAAGCAGACGATGGAGATGTCTATGCCATGTATGAAATTGCATTGGCATTTAGAAATGGACAAGAAGTAAAACAAAATATGATTACTGCATTTGAGTGGTTCTTAAAGGCAGCTGAGCTTGGGCATGATGAATCTCAACTCCGTGTAGGACTAAGTCTTTTTAATGGGCGTACTATGCAAAAAGATGTTGAACATGCAGTTATGTGGTTTGAAAAATGTGCCAACAATGGGTCTCTAAGAGGTATGGTAATGATGGGATATTGTTATTATGTAGGTAATGGAGTAGAAAAAGATATCAATAAAGCTATAGATTGGTATACAAAGGCAGCAGAACTTGGATTTCCACAAGCTCAAAATTGGCTAGGCGATAGATATAAAGAGGGTATAGTAGTAGCAAAAGACAATGAATTGGCTATAAAATGGTATACTAGAGCAGCAAAACAGGGGCATGAATCAGCACAAAGACAATTGAATAAATTGCTAGATTAGATGCATTTTTAACACAAATATACATTGATATTACTATAAATTATTTACAACTGAAAACTGTACTATGGCTAAACTCAACAAATCTGACAATCTATCTATTGTGCAAAATATTATAGACCAAACTATGGCAGAGGTTATGCACAACTCTATGATGCCATATAGTGAACATGTCATACTAGACAGAGCTTTGCCTAGAGTAGAAGATGGATTGAAACCAGTACAACGACGAATACTTTATAGTATGTATGAATTGGGGATTACACCTGACAAGCCTCATCGCAAATCAGCTAGAGTTGTTGGAGATTGTTTGGGTAAATATCACCCACATGGTGATAAGTCTGTATATGACGCTATGGTGCGTATGGCACAACCATTTAATATGCGTAATATTTTGGTAGATGGTCATGGCAATTTTGGAAATATAGATGGTGATAGTCCTGCAGCTATGCGTTATACCGAAGTCCGTTTATCTAAACTTAGTTTGGAATTACTTAAAGACATAGACAAAGATACAGTGCGATGGGCATGCAACTTTGATGACACTACTATAGAACCTGAAATGTTGCCAGGGAGATATCCCAACTTGCTTGTAAATGGTTCAAGTGGTATAGCAGTAGGACTTGCCACAAATATTCCACCACACAATATTACAGAAGTCATAGATGGAACAATAGCATATATAGAAAATCCAAAAATTTCACTTAAGCAAATGATGAAAATCATAAAAGGACCTGACTTCCCTACAAATGGATTTTTGATTTCTAACGAACTAGAAAAAGCATATGAAACTGGAAAAGGCAAAATTGTCATTAGAGCAAGGTGTCACATAGAAGATAGTGATAATGATAAAAGATTAATTGTCATAGACGAACTTCCATACCAAGTCAACAAAGCAGGCTTGCTAGAAGATATTAATGAACTTAGAGAAGAAAAAAAAGGGATTCTTTTGGGCATAGTTGGTATTACAGATGAATCAGATAGACAGGGAATGCGTGCGGTAATAAAACTTAAAAAAGATACAGACCCTAAAATGATTCTCAATACGCTATTTAAATCCACTAACTTGAGTACCAATTATAGCATCAACATGGTAGCAATAGCCGACGGCAAACCACAGCAAATGGGGTTGTTGGACATAATTGCCTATTATGTTGACTATCAAAGAGAAGTAGTACTTCGTCGCACCAAATTTGAACTTGCAGAAGCTAAAGAAAAAGAACATATACTAGAAGGATTAGTTATTGCTGTACAAAATATAGACGAAGTTATTCGTATAATTAAAGCTAGTCAAAATACTAGTATAGCCAAAGAGTCATTAAAACGCCGCTTTGAGTTGAGTGATAGACAAGCTCAAGCTATATTGGATTTGAGACTTGCTCGTCTGACGAGTTTAGAAATATATAAATTAGAAAAAGAATTGGCAGACATAAAAGAATTGATAAAGAGACTTACAGCGATTGTGGCTTCAAAAACTCTACAAATGGATTTGGTAAAAACCGAACTTTTGAGTATTCGTAAAGAATATAAAGAAAATCGTAGAACTCAAATACTACAATCAATAGATGAGTACTCAGTACCGTCAGTAGATGATGAAAAACCTATAGAAGAGTATATAGTGGTAGTAAATTCTCATGGAAATATAAAGAAAATGCTTAAAAAGAACTTTAGTATGGCTACTAAGGACTTTAGTGAAACAAGCTCCAAAAATGAAATTTGTCACACTATAATTTCTGTTAAATCCAACCAACAAGTACTTATGTTTGGCTCTTTAGGCAATGCTTATAGAATAGATATAAGTCAAATTCCTGATGGCAGATGGAGAGAAAAAGGTGGCACACTTAATACTTTATTTAGTGATGCACCAAGTGATGAACGCATAATTAGGCTATTTTTGTGTGATGAAGATATTCAAAATAATAAACGCAATATTATGTTTTTTACTAAACAAGGCATGATAAAAAAATCAGCGTGGAATGAATATAGTGTAGCTAAATCCAGCTTTCTTGCTTGCAAACTAAAAGAAGGTGACCAAATAATTGCAATAGAACAAGAAAAAAAACAAACTAGCTTATTGTTTGTAACTGAGAGTGGAATGTGTCTCAACGCTGACTCAAGTGATGTCCCTATACAAGGTAGAATTAGTAGTGGAGTAAAGGGCATAGCTTTGGCTGATGACGATTCTTGTATAATGATAACTCAAGTAGATGGAGAAGGTGAAGTAGTATTGATGACGGATAGGGGATGGGCAAAACGAGTAGTAATAGCGGATATAGATATAATGTCTAGATACCGTAAGGGAATAAAAATCACCACATTGGATTCTAAAGTCAAGGGTAATGGAACTAAAATAGTTTTTGCTTCTACAGTCAAGCAACCTTATAAAGTAGTTGTAATAACTCAAGATGATGCTTTGTCAGCATATAGCACAGAAGATATGTTGATACAAGATAGGACACATATGGGTAAGGGTTTATATAAAGACAAAAAATTGTTAGTGGATAAAGTATATATATATAGAGATAACATAGATATTTAATAAAATATCTCATATTAAAAATATAAATAGTGGGATTTAATACAATCCCACTATTTTAGACTTTATCTTATTGGCGGATAGAAGAGGATTTGAACCTCCGAGAGCTATTATACTCTGCACGCTTTCCAAGCGTGTGCCTTAGACCACTCGACCATCTATCCCTATGGATTGATTATAATATAAATTTTTAGATTTAGTCAAGAAATTTGTATTATAAAAA
This sequence comes from Bacillota bacterium, assembly GCA_009787385.1. GTDB lineage: Bacteria > Bacillota > Clostridia > Christensenellales > Pumilibacteraceae > WRGC01. Next base: position 2,222 of record WRGC01000008.1, on the reverse strand, counting down.
ATGCACAAATAATAATTAGCAAATTGAAACCCACAATTGTCGCACTAAGTAAATTTATTTTCTAAATTACTAATTACCCACACCCTACTATTTATTTTGTTGACAAGATATGTATAATTATGTTAGACTCTTAAAGTTTTATAGTTGCAAATCAAAAACAAACAATATTGTATCTTTTATCATTGTGCCTATGGTGAAATGGATATCACAATGGTCTTCGGAACCATTATTTGGGGTTCGAGTCCCTATAGGTGCGCCAATCAATGTTATGACTACAAAATTTTGCTAAAATTTTGTAGTCATAACAAAATATTAAGCATTATAAATAAAAATTATAATCTATTAAATATACATATAATTTTATAAAAGTATGTAGTTAGAAACGCTTTTACAGGTTGTTCTAACTTAATAATCTATGTAATAAAACGACCACCACAAAATATTTATGCTCATTGGCTTGTAGATGGTTGGCATATAAAATTGGCGGAGTTTAATATAAGGTAAACAATAATATGGAGAAGTAATGGATAGTGATGAAATTATAGGAGACTCAGATAAGGTAGATGTTGTAATAGAATTTTATAAGCATATTGAGTTAAGCATTTTTATTGTGTTGGGAATTGTGTTATTGTTTTTAGGTATGTTTATGATTATAGTCACATGGATTGCACTTCCATTATTTTTAATTTTATTGATTATATTTATTGTTTTTTTAGTTGTATCTAAGCATTCTCGGTATTCATATGTATTTTTGCAGAATGATAAACGGTACTACATTAAGCGAATTACAAATAGAAAATATATATATAGTGATGGAAAAAGAATGGTTTGTTTTAAGTTTTATAAAATTAAAAACAATCCAATTGAGGTACAAAACTCATTTAAAGTCGGCACAAATGTAAAAGGTAAATGGAAAAGTAAATCAGAATTAAGTGGTGATGACTGTATAATTAGAGATTTTCCTGAAAGCATAAGGTTTTATAAAGAAAAATACAAAGTATTAAGTTTTTTAGAAAAGGTATTAGTTTGGAGAACTGGCAGTACTAAATACCACATATTAGAAGAATATCCAATTAAGACTGGGATATTAGAAGTGTCAAATAGAGATAGTGATGGAGTTGCTCATTCTGCAAGATATACTGTAAAACAATACGATGCATCTAATTTTAAAAGTATTTGTAATAAAGGCAAGTCTATATGTAGCATTATACAAACAATTTGCGAAGATACTGGAATGCAAATGCAAAGCAATAATTGATAATGAAAAACACATATTAGTAAAATAATAAAAAGGAGCTAATTATGAATTATACATTCAAAAATAAAAACAATCCAAAACTCAGAAAAATAGACCATTGTTTAGTAACTCATAAAGTATCTTTGATGAGAAGCGTTAATACAGGGACTAAAGAATTTAGAGAATATACAACAGAAATTGCACATATTTTGGGTTATGAAGCTCTACGAGATTTGCCAACAGTTCCTACTGAAATTGTAACCCCACTACAAAAAACTATTCAAAATTTAATTATAAAAGACAGTGTAGTACTATTGCCTATTTTGAGAGCAGGTTTGGGTATGCAAGATGGATTGCTAACGCTTTTACCTACTGCTGCGGTTGGATACATAGGCATGTATAGAGACCATGATACAAGCTTACCAAATGAGTACTACTTCAAAGCTCCCGAACTTAATGGAAGAGTCGCACTGATATTAGATCCAATGTTAGCTACAGGAGGTAGTATTTGCGCATCTATTAGTCTTATAAAAAAACATAATCCATCTCAAATAAAAGTTCTTTCTATAGTATCTGCACCCAAAGGTATAGATAATATATTAAATACACACCAAGATGTAGAAATTTATACTGCTGCAATAGATGATGGATTAAATGAACACAACTATATAGTCCCAGGTCTTGGAGACGCTGGAGATAGGTTGTTTGGCACAAAGTAATTAAAACATTCAATTATTTTATATCTAAAGTTTTGCTTTTCGCAATCCAAGATTAAGTTGCTATCCTCATATGATTTCTTCATATACCAAGAAGTGGACTAATTAGATGATATATGATAAAATAATTGAATGGAACGAGAATGCCCTAGATGTAAGAGTAAAGAGCAACAAATGAATAATGGACACCACCCATCAGGGACACAAAAAGTATTGTGCGGAAGATGTCGCAAGACATATACCGAGTATCCATTAAAAGTTAGATACAG
>WRGC01000007.1 GCA_009787385.1 Bacillota bacterium | reverse complement strand
ACAATATACTTATCACAATTTTTAAGGAGTTTACCATCTATGTTCTTAAACCACAAAGAGAGAGAGAGTAATTACCTCAAAAACGGAGGTAAGATATGAATGAGAAACAACAAGGCAACGGAATGGCTGTTGCAAGCATGGTTCTTGGCATAATTGCAATATGTTCTTGCGGCGGTTATGGTATAACCGCTATACTAGGAATAGTCTTTGGTGCAATTGGCATATCAAAAGCAAAACAAACGGGTGTCGGCGGTGGCATGGCCAAAGCGGGCTTAATACTTTCTATAATATCTATAGCCCTAATCTTTGTTTTCATATTCTCAATTGCAGGTCTAATTTGGGCTGCTAACTCTACCGAAGTCTACACAATGGCACTTTCAATACTTTTTTAACAACAACGAACACTAGTGTTATTTTGCAACACTAGTGTTCGTTACTATTATTTCTCTCAATAGTCTTTTACTACCATATCACAGTCAATACAACAAAAATCATTATATTTAATAGCTCTTTGCATATACTGTGATACTCTACGAATTATGAACTCAATTATGAATTATACAATTCTTGTACTATATCCCAATTTATTACTTTAAAAAAATTGTCTAGATATTCTGCACGACGATTTTGATACTTCAAATAATAACTATGCTCCCACACATCTACATTCAATATCACCTTACCAATTGCCAAAGCTGTATCTTGGTTTGGGGTCTTAACAATTTCCAAATCACCTTTAGGGGTCTTAACCAAACTCGCCCAACCACTACCAAACTGTGTCAAGCCCGCTTGTTTGAATGCTTCTAAAAATTTCTCTACACTACCCCACTTAGACACAATAGCGGATTTTAAAACACCATCTTTTAACTCTGTATCTTTTTTTAATACTTTAAAATATAAATTGTGATTGTATACCCCACCAGCATTATTGCGTACCGCAACTTGAATATCTGTAGGCAATTTGTCCAATCCCAACAACAATTCATCTATACTCATTTTATGCAGATTAGTATGAGACTCTAGAGCTTTGTTGAGATTATCTGTATAAGCTTGAACATGCTTTCCATGATGGATTTGCATAGTTGCTGTATCTATATACGGCTCCAAAGCATCATGTGCATATGGAAGCGGCTGAAGTTTAAAAGGATATGACATAATATTATCTCCCTATGAATAAGTTTACCCAAACAAATATAGGGTAAACGACATCATTTATTAAGTAAATAATATCATTATTACAAAATTTTGTCAATATATTTTTTAGTAATCTATTCTATTTAATAATACATTCTACATAATAACTTTCAACTTACCCCCTAACACTTTCTCCCGTTGTAGCATCTTGATACATCAACCAATAACCTTTTCCCGTAGGGTCATCAGTAGTAGGAATCCATTGGCAATAGCCATCCAATTCTTTTGGGGGTTGTGGCGTATATGTTGCAGGTACACCATAGCATACAAATTGAGGTTTTTCTTTACCTATTATCCCAACTACAAAGTACTTTCCATTGTTGTCAAAATCTACTTTTGCCCACTTAGTGTCAGGCAACAACTTTGTCAAATTGGATTCTGTAGGATATTCTTCAAATAGCTTTTCTACTTGCTCTTGAACCTGTTCCCAAAAAGTTGTAGAATGTATAGGCTGATAAGCTACTTTGCTAGTATCCTTTTGTGCTGTTGGAATTTCTTTATATTCATCATTGTTTAATATATTAGCATGATAATCAAAAGAATTTCCAAAAGTTTTTGATTGATTTACAAAACTTTGCTGTGCAATTTTTGGAGATTGTTGTGCAAGATATTTTGCATTTGTATTACGCTGCACAATGGGAGATGGAATTGGGCGTACTTTTGAGTTAATTATCCCATTTGCACCATTATTTGATGATTTGTATTTATTGGGTAAATTGGCAAAATCTATTCCATTTACATTAGGTCTTGAATTGGGTACTTTCAAACTTTGCGATACTGTTTTTAATGGTTGTTGTTGAATTCTTTTATTGTATACTGGACTAGAACTATGTTTTGGCGACAAATCTTTTTGCACAAATTTGTCTTTAACCAAAGTATCATTTTCACTATTATAATAATTCACACTAGCAATAGCAACATCATTGTATGGCTTATTATCCAAAACATTGTCAAACGGGGAATACACAGAATTTGAATTCTCTCCATTATTAAAGTGAGATTGAAAATTATCTATTGATGATGATTGCATTGCATCAAAATTTTGTGGCATTACTTGCCCCGACATACGACTATTAAAGACCTCATCAAATTGTGGCAATATTGGCACTTGTTCTAAGCTATCTATAAGCTGTTTGGGTTGTATGATAGTTTGCTCTATATTAGAGTTTTGTGTGTCTAAGTCCACTTCTACAACTTTAGAATGCATTTGCTCTTTTGATTGTGCAAGTTTTGAATCAATACTATCTTGAAGATTATTTTGAGAATATGTGACAACTACTTCTTCTTGACTAGACTGCATTGGCAAAATCATGTCTTGTTCCACATTATCAAAGTTCTTTTCTACAATTATACCATCTAGCATATTTCCTTGCCACAAGACTTTTTGTGCATTTGTACCATACAATAATGGAGTCAAATTTCCATTGACATTATTGGCAATTATGCAATGTATATTATCCCAATCAGCAATATCATGTTTTAGCAACACCTTGAGACAAACCTTATTAGAATTTCCAACATCAACCAATTCTCGCACACTACCACATCTAACAATCAAAGTTAGCTTGTCTATATGTAGACAAAGCATCTTTGCACTAAGCTGCACACTTACGCCATATGGAGTATGATTGAGTATAGCGGTAGCAGTACTCTTATCACTTATACCACTAAGTATTATTATTTTCTTTTCAACAGTTGTTGCCATATGATGTACTATTTATATGATAGATAAACCCAAATGTTGACTAATATTTGACAGTTGTAATGTTGTACACAATATTACAATAAAACCCCCAACACCTAATTGGTGTAGGGGAAATATTTGTACAATATATTTTTGACTACCTATGTTCCAAAAATCTTCTAGTCATCTTCCTTATTTTCATATTCAATCTGCCCCAATCCTATTGGCACAACACTATTGTCTGAATCTGATATTTGATTTAACTCTTCTTTGATACCTATCTTTTTTCGCAACAAGCCCACTATTAGTAGCAAAAGAGGTATTCCAATACTTGTACATACACTTACAGGAATAACTACTATATTCAAAAATTTTTCTAAAGCAAACATATCTCTCCAAGCAAAGATAGCTATTATTGAAGCTATTATGACTACTACAAAAATTGGTATATTGCGGCGTTGTTTTTTTAGTATCCTTTGCCATATGCTAGCTGCCGTATATAGTAAGGTAGCAACCAAAGCAAAATCAGCCAATATCCAAAGGCTAAAGACTATGCTTCCTATATTTTTGAGTGGTCCCAAAAAAGCAATTTGTCTAGTAATACTAAAGTATGGCAATTGCAAATACTGTACTCCAAAAACACCAAGCTGTCCAACAGTCAATACAAGTATCACACTAGTTAGTATAGTTATAAAAACACTACTCTTTATACCCTGTCTCAACAATTTGTTCCTATCAAAATTTACTCTATCTGCAAAAAATGACATATACACTACAATACTAAATGGCAAAGCCATATACAAAGCCCCATGCAAAATACCTATAGTATCTTGTGGTACAACAGGCAATACATTGTCAAGCTTGATACCATCAAAAAGAGCGAGTGCAGTAACCACAACAAATAGTACAACAAAAAAATAAAACAAAACTTCACACAATCTAGCATAGCTCAACATTCCACCCAGCAATGCCAAAATCACTACCAACATAAGTGACAATATAACAAAAATATGACTAGCATCGCTCAAGTACACCAATATAACTCTCTCAGCAAAATGTCTAACAAAAAAAGCTCCCAACACGGTACACCATATTGCTATCAACAAAGATACTATCAATCCAAATGTCTTTCCCAAAATACCTTGCAGTGTATGCAACCACCCACTACCACGACTACTCAACACCAACTTAAGTACCCAAAACAGCAATACAAAAGCCACAAGACTCACAAGAGGCGAAATCCATGCAGCATTACCTGCCACATTAGTAATCAACTTTGGCAAAAATACAGTACTAGGACTAAAAAAGCAAAGGCAAAACAACACAAAAAATTGTGTGCTAGAAATATGAAATTTGTTTTTTTGTGTTTTCATGATTGTTTATTTTGAATATCTAATGCAAATTATCAAAGATTGGTTATATACAGTGACACTAATTTGTACAATTTTAATAAAACTATATGCCGTAGCGTTAAGCATCAATCAATATTACTATTCTACTGACGCCAAATGAGTCCGCTTTATACTACTTTCTACTAGAAAATTAACTTGTGCTTGTTTGTATATTTCACCCCATTGAGAATGCAAATCTTGAGCCTTAAGCTTGTGATTCCATCTAAATGCATTATAAAGTCCTAATATATCAACTTTCATATCTTGAGATTTTGTTGTGCAAGATTGTACAACATCTCTAAAAATGCGTGACAACTCATCTTGTGATAATTGTATTAAATCATCTGCAGGTATATCATTGTCACTAAGCTCTGTAATTGCGGCATCTACACAAACCTTTATATCAAAAGTTTTTGCATCATCGTCCTTAGATAGGATACAACTTTTAACAGTTATACTGTCTACACCCACTACAACTTTTTGGTCATTATAACTTACTTCCAAATCTATCAATCCGTCCTTTATGCGATTTTTGACGGCATTTAATCCCATTGAAAGATTTTTGTCCAACACACCAACCATCTTAGTATTGTGTATTACCACAAAACCCGAAACTTCAAACTCTTTATTTTTACCAACATTTATCTGCTGTATAGCTGGGATTGTCCCACTTGTGTTTGGTTCTAACATAGATATCATTTGCAAAAAATTGATTGGATTAGTCCACATACTAGACTGTATTGACTTTGCTTTAATGGCTATATCCACACTATTGCGGTCATTCTTTTGCATATTATCTAATACATCATATGCATTGTTCTCAACAGCAAACACGCTTGTATATTCACTAAAGTCTCCATTGCGAACAAAGAAATCCACAAAACTACCAAAGTGTTGTTTTAGCAATTCATTAGATACTAAAACCATCTCAATATCACCAAAGAAAATAATTTTTGGGCGTCTAGATTGCAATTGTTGAATAATACTGCTAAAAGACTTGCCCGACTGCTTTATCAATTCTACACTACTATCCCCGCTACCACCTTCGTCACCTGTACCTCCAGAAGATGGTTTGATTTTTTTTAGAGCTACACCCAATACAAAATTGTCCCCTTCTATATCAACAGACAAACTTTGACAAAACTCCATGCGTTCTATAGCAATAGGTGCTTGCAAAAAATTGCAAGCATACAACGAAAGCATCATACACAGAATTAGACACAACACTATTGTGCGTAAAAATTTTGATTGTTGTTTGATCATAATTTTAAATTAGGAGTGTACAAATAGAGTAATCAATATGGAAAGAAGAAGCCCATAAATAAAATAAACCTTAAGCGTTCAGTGGATTGAAAAGATTCGCCCACCAAATTCTTTTTTAGTGTCAAAAAAGAACAACGCTAGTTTTGTTGATGGTTTGTTTCTTATTATTAATAATACTTATTGCACATTCTCTTTATATTAATCATTAGTGATATATTAATAATAGTTTAAAAAATTGATAATTAAAAATTAGTTTAATCACTAATTTTTAATTACTATAAGCATGTGTAATTTGTAAAATTTTTACAACAGTTTTTATTAATTTCTAATCAATGTATCTTTTTGCAAAAACTTTCCACCTGAATTGACAAATGGTTTTAAGAAACTTTGTTCCATAAACTCCATCCTAGACATAAGTGACAACATTGTAATAAGCCCCAAAATCAATCCATACAATCCCGTTATCCATGCCAAAATAGCTAGAACCAACCTCCAAATTTTGATTGCATTACCCATATCTTGATCAGGAGTAGTGTATCCAGATATTGCAGTAAGTGCAACTACCACTACTACACTACTACTAATAAAACTAGCAGACACAGCAGCCTGCCCAACAACCAATCCACCAACAATACTTACAGCAGGACCTACCGCTTTAGGCATTCTCAACCCTGCTTCTACCAATATTTCAAATGCCATAAGCATAAACAAAACTTCAAATGGAGTAGGAAATGCCACACCATCTTTGCTAGCAATTAAAGAAATAGCCAAGTCTCTAGGTATCATCTCATGATGATACAACATTATCGCAATATAAAGTGCTGGCAATATTGTAGCAATAAAAAACGCTGTATATCGTAGCAATCTAGTAAAACTTGCAACTATATAATTGCGACTATAATCTTCTACTGCTTGCATCATCATTGCAAAAGTAGTAGGAGTAATATAAACAAATGGTAGATTGTCTATAATTATTGCAATTTTTCCCTCATTGATATTTGCAGCAACCTTGTCAGGTCGCTCACTATAAGTCATTTGTGGAAAAACCTTATTCTTGTGGCGTGATAAATGGTCTTCTAAATCTGCACTACTAAATACACCCCGCTTGCTAAATGCCTTAATCTTGTTAGCAATTGCATCTACCACAGTTTTGTCAGCTTGAACTCTATTATAACATATAGCAACTACAGTTTGCACACTCTTACCTATAACCATCTCATCAACATTGAGTTCGGGTGACCTATAGTGAGCTCTCAACAACGCCGTATTAACTCTAAAATTTTCTACAAAGCAGTCTTTTGCACCTTTGATAACATTCTCACCAGACTCACTTACACCACGCATTTGTATCTCACGCAAATCTACGCACAATACCATATCACAATCATTAGCTACAATCAATGCACAACCCAACAACAACTGCGATATAGCATCCTCTACAGTATTAGTTTTTGTTACCTTAGATTGAGCCAAAACACTGTCATACAAAACATCTAAAATTTCATTTGAAGTTTGAGAAATATTAGGTTCAAACTGAAGCAAAGCAGACAGCATAAAGTGCATTTGAGTACTAGATGCCAAACCTTCTATATAAACTACAGTAATTGGCAAAGCAATATCACCATTACCCAATACGATATCTCTATTAGCTAAATCAGATGGATTATACAAAGCTTGCTTGATTTGATTAAAATCTATCATGTATAGAGTGTGTGCAATATAAACGGAAATATGTGTATTGTTGACTTTGAAAACTACTATAAGACTACAAAATTGACCTAGGTTTAAAACATGTTTTATAAAAATTTTTACATACAAAAACAACCCAAAGGCATTATACCAATGGATTGCTTGAATTCAATTTTTAAAAAATCAATCTAGACTTAACCTAATTTATATAGCTATCAATAGTAGAAAACTACTATTTTTCTATAAATACAATCACTTACAATTGTTTTGCATATACACAATTTGCCACAAAAGCTATCAACTTAGACGATTTTAAATATTGATAAAGCTATATATTGCAACAACGATACTTATATAAAGCCTAAAAAATTGCTAAAACATATAATCAACTTGCTTCAAATAAACATTTAAACTAAACTTGTCTCTCTTATATGGCTTTTTAACCTTAATCTCCATTGACTTGTTATTGTATTGCAAATTAGAATCAAATTTGTATTCTCTATATGCTTTTTGCATTTCAGTCTCAGGCTTGATAAATGGAGCTATATCATCCCAATACAATGATTGTTGTTGTTGACTAACACAATTAAAATATGGATTTCTAGCTTGTGCTTGTTGTCCCAATTTACACTCTTCTTGAGTTATAATTTGAATGTTCAAAATTACATCTTTATGATTACGCTTAACTCTAGGAAAAGATTTCACTATTTGTGCCGCAATACTAGGATTGCTTGCGGACACAAAAAACTCTCCCTCATAATAATAATTCCTACCAACATGTCCGCACTTTGCCAATATTCTATAATACTTTAACATCTTTCTTTCCCCTGTTTAAACTATAATAATCAAAATTTCTGTGTGTGGGTAATACAACTATGTAGCATAATCTCATGCAATATATATTTGATAGTATATAAATTCAAAAATAACACCTATCAATATACATACACCCAAACACCATAACAATATTATACCGTATATTAAGAGATTAAGCAAGCTTATACCACATATACAGATTTGTCAACAACTACTACGGCAACATAATAGTTTGTAATTTATTAATATATTATTCACAAATAAACAATATACAAAGATGCACCACAATTTCATGATGCATCTTTGTTAAATACAATATTGTATCTATAAATATTGTTATGCTTTCAATGCACACATAGTAATATAATTGTAAGGTTGATTAAAATGTGGCAAAAAGAAAATGTCAGTCAAAGCAAGCTTGTCAATAGTTACTTGTTCTTGAATAGCTAAACTAAACATGTGTATAACTGATGACATATCTTCAAAAGAAGCTAGCTGAGCACCTATAATTCGTCTAGAGCCTTTCTCATATACAATACGAATTTTGACAGGGTGATTGTTGTGTTTGATAAAAGCAGGCTTTTGCAAATCTTCATGGTCTACATAACAAGCATCCTTAACCCCAAACTTAGCAGCTGCACCCACACTCAAACCTGTAGATATCATATTGTATCCAAATATAGAAATAGCATTGCTACCTTGCACTCCATTTCCGTCTATATTTTTACCCAATATATTCAAGCCTGCCACGATTCCTGTCCTTACTGCATTTGTAGCAAGAGCGATATAAGTGACATTATTGAGTGCATTGCTATAAATTGTAGCACAATCACCTATGGCATATACATCTTTTAAGCTAGTTTTTTGTTGCTTATCTACTAGATATGCTCCATTGGTAAATAGCTTTAGATTGTCCTTGCCCAACTCATTGTTTGGTCTAAAACCTATAGCGTTGATAACCAAGTCAACAGGGTAGCTACCTTTGTCAGTGGTGATTTTGCAAACCAACTTGTTTGCATTGCCCTCAAACTCTTTTACAGTTTCACTTGTATGCAAATCTATACCATTTTTGACTAGAACTTTGTCCATCTCTTGACCAAACTCAGGGTCATAATAATTGGACAACACATTGTTAGATACATCAAACAACATGACTTCCTTGCCACGACGCTTGCAAGCTTCGGCAATTTCTACACCTATATACCCACCACCTACGACAGCAACTCTTTTGATGTTGTCAGTAGATACTAGCTTGTCCACATCTTGCCCATCTTGAAATCTTTTCAAAAAGTGAATATTTCCCAAATCCATACCAGGTACTTTTGGCATAATTGGAATACTACCTGTAGCAAGTACAAGAGTATCATAATCTTGTGTCTTTTCTTTGCCATCTTGAGTATAGTATGCAACCTTTTTATCAAAGTCAATTTTAGTTACCATTGATTGCATTTCTATTTTAGCACCTCTAGACCTAAAATCTTCTACTTTGGTATAAAATAGTCCTTCATAACCATCTATTTGTCTACCCACCCACAACGCTGTACCACAACCCAAATAACTTAGATTGGAGTTAGCATCTATCATAATCACTTCTTTGCTACCATTATTAAGCAAAGTGTTGGCAGCCGCTATACCGGCGTGATTTGCACCAATAATTAGTGTTTTCATATTATTTAGTTTATTCCTTTAACTAGTATACAATACAATTATACTATCACTAATTAATTATTTTGTCAATTAATATTATGTGTTAAATGGTATTGAGTTGCTTATTTGTTTTTTATTGATAGTATACAACGAGCGTTTATTATAATAAAATAAAAACTTTCAACAAAACTAGCGTTATTCTTTTTTGACGCCAAAAAAGAATAAAAAAGCTATTGGGGNGGGGGGAATCCCCCCACCCCCGAACGCTTTATGGTTGTTTTTATTTAAGAGTGTTTCTTCCTTTAGATCTGAATGTACTGTATTTGTACTCTCCATTTTCATTATCTATCATATTGACAACCAATCAAATAATATATTTTGTTAATAAACAAGAATATTGCACTACATTATTGTGCAATATTCCATAAAATTTATAAAAACTATCTATACTATTTGCAACCGAACTTCAGTCTTTTGGTATGTGCAACAAACAACACCAATACTATTGCCACTGCCATCAAAACCAATATGCAAGCTATTGCAATCCACATAATAGTGAGGTTGTTAGATACAATATTATTTTTTACAAAATCAACTCTAATTGCTTTGAATGATTGCAATGATGATGCACTGTTGATATAGGTACCGTACACAACACTACCATCTACCGCACTTTGACTAGTTGCTACCTGACAAGCATTTTTGATTTGTACAAAATAATATTTTGTACCTACTTCTTGACTTGATACCATATATTTATTGCCTACCGCACCTTGTATTGCTATAGCTTGACTACCGTCGGCATTGAGACTCTCATACCATTGATAACTCATACTTCCACTGCGGTCTTCTACTGATACACTCAAAGATTGCAACTCCCCTTGCTGTACCTTGGCATCTTTAGACACGGACAATACTTGCAACTTTCTTTGATTTGGATCTAATATTTGTACTTGTACAGGATTGGAAACTGCTCTAAACTTTCCACCTTCACCCGTTACACTATCTATCTCTACATAATAATACTTAGTAATAGCAATATTACTCATAGCATCAAAATAAGGCAAATTGGCACTGTCTATCTTTGTGCCGCCCACATTGCTAAGAGTAGTATTTTCATACCATTGATATGATACAACAGCATTATTTGCCGTTGCCAATATTGTCATGTGCCACGAATACCCTATCATGGCACTACCGCCAATTGGTTGTTGCACTATATCTACCTCAACTATAGCTACATCATTGATTTGAACTTTACAAACATCACTTGTCACAGTTGTCACGCTATCACCGACTGTATTGCTTGCTACTACATAATAATATACAGTATCTACAGTCATAGTATCAACCAAAATACTTTGGTTGGTCTGCCCTTCCAACAATAACCCACTATCATTGCTATCAATCACATTCTTGTACCACTGATAACTTACTTGACCATTTACAGTACTCAAATCAATTTGCACACCCAAAACTGCAGTTTGATATCTTGCAACTGTGATAGAATCAGTTGGTTGTGCCAAAATACTAATTTGACTTGCTTTGGCTTGAACTGTCAACTTAGCTACTACACTTCTAGTTTCTGCCCTAACAGCTTCTCCACTACTAGCACTAACACTAGTAACAATCACTACTTGATAATAATAATAACCTGCCAAACTGTGTACTGGAAAATATTCTGTATCTACAGCTCCTGTCAATACTATTGAGTCGCTCATATTTTGCGATTTGCTAACTATCCACTGATATGTCATTGTACCTGTAGCTTCTGCTTGTACACTAAGTTTGCCTGCATTATTAATCAAAATTGTACTATCTTGTGGTTGTTGTACAATCACGGCAGGTTTTGCCGAAACATCTCTATTACCCACTCTTGCCGTAACTGTGGGATTGGTGCCAATAAACTGCAAGACTTGATTGGTTATAGTTGCAAAATAATATCTACTGCCTATCCAATCCATCTCAAATCTTAATCTATCACTTGTTGCACCTTCTATTATGATTGTATCATCTGTCACTTGATTGCTATCTATAGTATTGTAATACCATTGATATTTTAAAAAGCTATTTACTCCCTTAGTGCCATCACCCATTATAGTACCTACGCCACTTATTTTCATATCCACCATCTCACCCACACCTTCTATAGTTTGAGATTGTGGTTGGTCAATTATCATTGCCTTAGTGGGAAGAGTGTTACTAGAATTGATGATTGTAGCTTGCTTATCATTGTTGCTAAATAGAGTATTGGTATGCACGGCACTATTGGCTATATCTACATTGTTTATTGTTATACCTTTTCTACCATCGCTACCTATTGCACTACCCAAATGCACATGACTCTCCCATTTTGGACGCCCACCTGCCCAATAAGCAAACAAAATAGCAAGCACAACAATAGCAATAGCCACAATCACCGCTACCACAATAGTTAGCGTCACTAATAAGAATGTAGCAGCAATACCAAAAATGAGAGCTAGTACTACAGCAACAGTAGAATAAATAGCAAAACTAATCAAACCAACAATTATAGGCGATAATGCTAGCAATGGAAGATATGCCTCAGAAGATACTGGAGGACCTTGCAATCCACTCCCTTGTGAGTCTCTAGACTTGTCAAACATTGTTGGAGTTGACAAAAGTACATTAGGTTGAGCATGAAGTCTTTCGTACTCATTCTCCAATAATTCTTTGTCTTGTGCTGTAGGTGGAGTAATAATTTCGTCTGCATCTGGGGCATCTACAAATACACTAGCTTGAGTATCACTAATCAACAAATTTCCATTGCCTTCTTGACCATTAGCACTACCAACAAGTCCACCAATATACCTAACATCTGCCACCCATTCTATATCCCGCTCATCATTATATCTACCATTATACTCATCTTTGCCAAAAGTATCTACATAAATAGAACCACCTATATCCACATTAGTTATTTCACTTGTCTTGTCCTTTGGAATATCTACATTACCAACAATGCCACCAACGGCATATATATAACGCCAATTATCCATATTGCGATTTATCCTAATCAATTCTACCCCAATCACACCATCAAAACTACTATTGGTAATACTAAACCATCTAGCTTCTCCAACCATTCCACCAATGCGATTGACTACAGTAATACCATCCAACTCCCAACTAGTTTTGTCTATAAGAGTATTGAGCATTACACCTGACATTCTTGCAAATGCACTGTCAATATACAAACTCCCACTACCTATAAATTGCATACCTACAAAGACACCTGCCGCTATATCTCTTTCTATATACTCTTTGCCTATATGAGGAGAATATACAGTACTCTCTTCTATATAATTGTTGACTATATATACATTGGCATTACCTTCTATATGAGCTACCAAAATACTAAGTGTCATAATATGCTTATATACAACAAGGCTTGGATCAGGCATTGTTATTGCTTTTTTAAACACTACATTTCTAATATATGCTCCATCACCCAATACACCAAAAAAGGCCGCCATACTACCCTCTCTCACAAAATAATGAGTAAGTGCTAGCATGTTGGTTATAACATACCCTCTACCATCAAACAATCCACTAAACAACATATTATTTTCCCAAACACCTATAGGATTCCAAAAATGCCCTGTCAAATCAATATCACTATTCAACCAATAATGCATCTTACCCCACTCACTACCACCGTTGTTGACTCTATAAGCCATCAATGCCAACTGTTCTGGACTAGATATAAGCCATGGATTGTTCTCAGTTCCATCACCACCATCAAAATCTTTTGCCAAAAAACTATCGTCATAAGACCAAAAAGAATTGTATTGTAGATTTTTATTATTCTCTCTCAATTGAAGTTCTTCAACCGAACCTTCTTGTGCTTGAGTTGGTGTACTTACAAATGCAAGTGGATTAAGCAAAACCCCAATTGCTTTAGAATGCAACACAAATACAATACTAAGAGCAAAAAGCAACACAACACCAAACAAGCCCAATCTAAACATTTTATTTTGTTTTTTCATTTATTTATTCCTTATACAATTGCATTACATATATACGCAATAATACTATAACAAAATTTACATCTTTATTTTAACAAAACTACATAGTTTTGACAAGTAATTTTTATAAAACATTTTATCACTCCCATTGTACTCATTATATTGTAATAAATTTAATATATATCAATCTTCAAAATCAACAAAAGTCAAAACAAAAAAAGCACTGCAATTAATTCACTAATCACAGTACTTTTTATAAATGACAAAATTTTGTATCAAAACAAACTTACTTAGTTATCTCTACTTGTCTCATAAACTCCAAATATGACCACCTTTGTTCTATAGGCATTGTTGCATACTTTATAGCTTTTTCTACTATGTTGTCAGCCATTTGCTTGTCTTTTGCTCTATCAGCATCAGTGTAGTTTCTTTTATCTTCCATGATTTTATCGTACATTGGGCATATTTTTGCATACTTCCAAAAGATATCTTCAAACGGAATTTTTGGCAACTTGATTCCTACAAAATCTACGCCGTCATATCTCCAAGGTCTAAATATGAGATTGAAGTGAACAATCTTAACATTGGTATCATCTATACCTTCTTTTGGTAGTGGTATTTTGTTCCATACTTGTGGCAAGAATTTGCAACGACCTCTAAACAACACATTCATACTATCTTGATCTTGTATAAGTTCAAAGTGATGTTTTTTTATAAGGTCAAAAAATTTCTTTTCAAAATTTTCTTTACGCAAAATATCACAATTGAGTAGCAATACACCACTATTAAAATACCAAGGCATAGCAAAGCCCATATATTTGTGAATATAGTCAGTAAATACAGGAAAGCTATCACAAGTCTCACAAGTAGCAACAGCACCATAATAGTCATTGATATCTACATCAAAAAACTCAGCAATATCACAATTAGATACAGTATCAGTATCAAGATACACAACCTTGTCATATTGAGGGTACATATTGGGTATAAACAATCTAAACCATGCTGCATTGGTATAATAATCTCTATTATAAAACTGCCCTGCATACTTCTTGCTGATTTCTGCTATGTTGTCTACAAAGACTTTTACATTGTCTGTAGACATACTGTTTAGAGAATCAACATACACTTGAGATAAAGTCTCTACCATGACATGTATATTGTACTGTCTACTTGGATCAGCTTGACATATTATTGCTTGTATACCCACATGCAATACAGGGGCATAATTGTCATCTACTGCATAAAACACAGGTACTATAGATTTTTTGTTACTCATAATAATTTTCTCCTAATTAATGAAAGACAATCTTACATTGAGACAATTATACAATATTAAATACAATAAATCAAAAAAACACATCATCATTTGATGTGTTTTTATTCTATCAACACTTATTCCCCACACTATTCTCACGATAGGAGTGCACAAATAGAGTACATTAAGATGAAAAGGAAGTAAAAACTTAATTAAAATCAACCTTAAAGCATTCGGGGGTTTTGGGGGTGGGATTAGCCCCACCCCACCAAAAAGATTTTTTACTTCTTTTTTGGCATCAAAAAAGAATATTGTTGTTTTTGTTGATTGTTCGTATCTTATTGTTAATATACTCTAGTTGTACACTATCCCCACTATTATATCCTATAAACAGTACGAACTTCTTTCAAGCTCTCTATACGGCTTATAATTTGGGTTGCTTGAGCAGCGTCATTTACTTGTACACCTAGTACAACTATTGCTGTATCCTTATGTTGTCTTAGATTGATATGTCTTATTGGCAACTTATTTTCGCTTGCTATAGTAGAAATTTTGACAACCAAACTATCACTATTTTTGGCCTCTATTTGAATATTGGCTACAAATCCACCGTCCTTGTTGTTGTTCCACTCAGCTTCTATCAATCTATATTGCTCCACACCCTTTAAGTTAGGACATGAAATACGATGCACTGCAACGCCTTTACCTCTAGATATAAATCCTACAATATCGTCACCTGGTACAGGCTTGCAACATTTTGACAATGACACTAGCAAGTCACTTTGCCCTCTAATAAGTATTGCATCTCCACTAAGTTTTTTGTTGGTTGTAGCCTTGAGTATTTTAGGTTCTGTTGGTACAGTTTGCTCTCGCAACAATTCTTGAAGTTTGGCGACTATTTGGACTGCTGTAAGACCACCATAACCCACAGTAGCATACAAGTCATCTAGTGTATTTATACCTTGCCTTACCATCACACTTTCTATATTTTTTGGCAAACATATATTTGCCCAACTAATACCACGACTACGACACTCTACATCAAGCATTTCCTTACCCCTTAGGATATTTTCTTCCTTCATTTCTCGTTTAAAGAAAGACCTAATTTTGGACTTAGCTTGACTAGACTTTACAAATCTCAACCAATCTCTAGATGGTCCTTTAGCATTAGATTGAGTAATAATTTCTACATAATCACCCGTACTCAATACAGCATCTAATTGAACAATTTTGCTATTTACTTTAGCACCCACACACTTGTTGCCGACAGCACTGTGTACACTGTATGCAAAATCTACAGGGGTACTGCCTTGAGGCAATTCTACAACATCACCTTGAGGCGTAAAAACAAATATTCTATCAGCAAAAAAATCTTTTTTAAAACTTTCAAAAAACTCATGCGAACTTTGTGCATCACTATTAGCTTCTACTACTTGTCGCAACAAACCCATTTTGTCATCAATTTTGGTATTAAGTTTTTCCTTATACTTCCAATGTGCCGCAATACCATATTCGGCAACTTTGTGCATATCCAAAGTTCTAATTTGAATCTCAAATGGCATACCATATTCTGTCATTACTGTAGTATGCAAGCTTTGATAATTATTTGCTTTTGGCAAATTGATATAGTCTTTAAAACGCCCCGGCATAGGCGTCCATGCATGATGAACAATTCCTAATACATTATAACAATCTTTGACATCAGCAACTATAATCCTAATAGCTGTTAAGTCAAATATTTGATCAAAGTCTTTTTGTTGCCCAACCATCTTTTTGTATATACTATAAAAATGCTTTGGACGCCCACTAACTTCTGCATGCAAACCTTGTTGTGTCAACATTACATTAATTTCGTCTACTATACTGTTGACTATATCTTTTCTACTACTAATTTTAGAAGCAAATTTGCGTTTCAAATTAGCAAACTCAGTGGGTTTGGCAGTCTTAAGATACAAATCCTCCAACTCTTGCTTGATATGACTAATTCCCAATCTACTTGCTAGAGGTGCATAAATCTCTATAGTTTCTTGTGCCATTCTCAAACGGCGTTCTTGTGTAGGTAAGCTAGCCACAGTACGCATATTATGCAATCTGTCAGCAAGCTTAATCAAAACAACTCTCACATCACTAGCCATTGCCACAAACATTTTTCTAAAATTCTCAGCTTGTTCCTGTTCCTTGCTACTAAAGTGTATACTAGCTAATTTTGTAACCCCTTGTACTAGTCTCAATACACTATCACCAAATTTAAGTCTTATCTCCGATTCATCAATTTGAGTATCTTCCAAAACATCATGCAATATAGCAGCGACAACAGTATCACAATCCATACCCATCTCTACCAAAATATCCGCCACAGCCAATGGATGCACAATATAAGGCTCACCACTATACCGCAGTTGCCCCTCATGTGCCTTTGTGCCAAGCTCTATAGCCATAGCAACAATTTTGCGTTGTGCTTCATCATAGCCATATTTCTTTAGTATATCATCGTGTTTGTCTATATGTCTAATTTTGTTTTACCCTCTTATACTTATGTAATACAGCCCTTTCATATCTTATATATAACAAAAATCACACAATTGGCGTGCGTCAATGCCATTTTGACAACACGACAAAATGGCAAATACAAAACAAATTTCGTCTATATATTATACTCTAATTATACTCTAAAAAAACAAATTTGTCAACATACAAATTTTTTGGAGATAATATAAAAATAAAATTATATAATTGATTAATATTATACAAATATAAAAAAACAAATTGTATAGCACAACAACAAAAAGAAGTTTTGAACAACAACTCAAAACTTCTTAAAGATTTTATTTTATACAAAAATATCAAATATTCAATCCTGATATATATCAATACAGTACTAAAATCTTGCAACAACATATTACCATGCGTATGAAGACATTCCCAAAGTATCCAACTTTTCACCCGATATGTCAGCATCTATACCTGTAGTAGTTACACCAGGAATTTTGCCATTTTCATGCCAAGCATTGCCCGTAAAAAACTCATAAAAAAGTATTCTATCGCCTACAGATGGATAATCTCTACTTTGATTAGCCTCATAATATCCATTTATTATAACTATTGTCCATGCTATACCCAAAGTTTCTGTAGTTCTACCTGCTGCTATGTCTTGAGCCGTAGGGACATAAACTCCTGTCATAACAGAATGACAAGATGGTTTTAATCCTTGTGGCGTCATCCAAAACCATATAGCCGATGCAAAAGCTAGATGTCCATTATTCTCTCTTTTGACAGAGTTAGGGTCATCTAGCAATACCTGCTTGTCACCATACAATATACTACTAAACAATCCATAATTATAATTCCATGACAGTTGAATAGGTCCTCTACCATGATAAGATTTGTTTGGATTGGGTGGAAAATTGGCATGTGGCAATTCTTCACCTGGATTGCGTGGGTCTGTAGTATACCATCCTACTGTACTGTCATTGAGTCCACTTTCTTCATTAAAAAACAATCCCCACTCTCTAGTAGTAGCCGAAAAGCCTCCACCCGTGGACTCATGAGATATATTAGCCAAAAATGCTGCCAATTCTCTTTTTTGAGTATTCTCATTTCCATCTGCCAAAAAAGCTCCATAGTCTACAACTTCTTCAAACAATGCATTGGAATTGGCATCAAATCCAATACTTGTAAATGCCAATGTCTCAACACCTGTAGACTTGTTGGTTACAAAAATTTTTCCTATATCACCCAAATCATTAGAATTGCGAATATTTCTAATCTTGATATTGGCCATCATTCTCATCGCTTCTATCAACTTGTCATAACTATAAAAATCTTCTGCCCCGTCAGCGTCCCATGGACTCACTCCCTTACGCATAGGAAAAAATATATTGTATGTTTGTTCATCTAAATATTTCTTGAATCTAGCTTCTACTGCATCAGGTGTAGTATCTTCTCTATCCGTAGTATTGTTTCCACCGCCACCACCTGTATTGTTGTCTTGATATTGGGCATACAATGTATGATTGTTTGTATTTGTCACTGTAGTAGAACTTGTAACTTGACTCCCACCACTTTGTTGAGTATACCACCCAACCATTATCTTACCCGATGGAGGCGTTAGTGTTGCCAAAGTTGCATAACTAGCACCCACACTAACTTGCTTTGACTGCATACTCAAACCACTTCCACCTTGAGCATCAAATGTCACTGTCACTTCTTGAGTAGTCCCACTATCTTGTTGCCATTTGGCATATAAATTGATATCTGTATACACTGGACTTGAAAAGCTAAATGAATTATTGAATGTATTATTGTCCAAATACCATCCATCAAAACTAGAACCTGACTTTGTAGGAGTGTTTTGTACAATATATCCACCAACTGGCACAATTTGACTTAGCTCAAATGCACCATTGTCAAACTGCCCCCCATTTCCAAAAAGTGTAACCATACAAACATCTTTGCCATCACTGTCCCACTTGGCATATATAGTAAAATTTCTAGTAACTCTAGAATTAAAATCATATTTTATGGTATACCCAGTATCTGCATACCAATCTACAAATGTATATCCATCAGGGTGAGTTGGGTTGTTGAAAGGACGCCCCAAAATATCCCCCTCTTTGACAGTTTGAGTGCTAATATTTGTACCACCCATTGTATCAAATCGCACAGTATAGTATGTAGGTTGAGGCTCGGGGTTTTTGGTCTCGCATGCCAAAAGAAATACTGTACTCACAATAAGCAATGCAGTCAATACTGCAATATGCAATATGTTGATATATTTTGTCACATAATTTTTGCTTGACATATATATAGTATTTATTATTTTGCAAATAAATATCATAACAAAATTTTTAAAAATATTACTAACAGTATTTAACTTTATCAAATACTAAAAAAGTAGAGATTGGCACATCCAATCTCTACAAAATAGCAATACATTGTTATTTTAAATTAGCTCAATTCTATCAACCAGCCCTAAGCGGCTTCACCTTCTTCAAACTGACTATTGTAAAGTTCGGCATAAAAACCACCTTTTTCAAGCAAAACATCGTGATTGCCACTCTCAATAATATCACCATTTTTCATTACCAAAATAATATCAGCATTTTTGATTGTACTCAATCTATGTGCTATTACAAAGCTAGTTCTGCCTTGAGTAAGTCTATCCATAGCTGCTTGTACTATTCTCTCTGTACGAGTATCTACGCTTGATGTTGCTTCGTCTAATATTAGCAATGGACTATTCTTGATTATTGCTCTAGCTATAGTCAACAACTGTTTTTGTCCTTCACTCAAGCTTGCCTTGTCATTGAGTATTGTATCATAACCATCAGCTAAAGTCATTACAAAGTGATGTAAGCCTACAGTCTTGCACGCTTCTATTACTTGCTCATCTGTCACACCTTTCTTTGAATAAACTATATTTTCTTTAATTGTCCCTTCAAATATCCAAGTATCTTGCAATACCATATCAAATTGTTCGTGGACATCTTCTCGTCTAACTTGATTGGTAGGTATTCCATCTATATATATTGTACCGCTATCTATCTCATAAAATCTCATAAGTAAATTGACTATCGTAGTCTTGCCCGCTCCTGTTGGACCTACAATTGCCACCTTTTGCCCAGGACTAACTTTGACTGAAAAATCTTTTATTATTGTCTTTTCGGCAGTATATCCAAACTTAACATGCTCAAACTCTATAGAACCATTTATATTTTGCAATCTTTTTTCTTTAAGACTCTCATCTTCCATTTCCTTTTCTTCTAAGAATTCAAACACTCTTTCACATGAAGCTGCCGCTCTTTGCAAGTTTTGAGCTGCTTGAGCCAATTGTGACAACGGAAAGTTGAATAATCTCACATAAATCATAAAAGCAACAATTACTCCAAATTCCATGCCAGTATTAATAACTAATACTGCCCCTACTACACATACTGCAACATATCCCAAGTTGCCAATAAATCCCATTATTGGCATCATCAAACCACTAAAAAACTGTGACCTGTACCCACTTACATCTAACTTGCGATTGATATCTTCAAATGCCTTTTTGGAATTGTGACTTGCATTATAAACCTTAATAATACCATGACCCGAATAAGCTTCTTCTATATGCCCATTCATATCACCCATTTGTTTTGCATTAAGCATAAAGTATTTTTGTGACTGTTTCATAACCAATACCATTCCAACAAATCCCAACAATACAGTACCAATAGCTGTAAAAGCCAAAATCCAATTGGTATAAAACATCATAATAATACAACTTACTAGCATAGCACTAGCTCTAGCAACCATACTTCCACTTTGACTCAAAGATGTACTAATGGTATCCACATCATTGGTTATCCTACTTAAAATATCTCCATAACTGTGTCCATGAAAATATGAAAAAGGCAATCTATTTATTTTGTTGGATATATCAGTACGCATTGATTTGGCAATTTTCTGTATTATAGATGCCATAATATAGTCACTAAGTATATACAACACATACATGCAACCATACATAATTGCCATAGTCCACGCAATGCGTGAAATCACTACCATGTCTATTCCCAATCTCAAACCATTTTGTATCTCGTTGGTAAGATCGCCTAAAAGACCAGGTCCCATGATTTGCAAGACCCCTCCAACACTTATCATAAGCATTGACAATACTACCCAAAGCATATATCTTTTGGCATACTTTAGCAACTTAGCCATTGTACCCTTAAAGTTCTTTGCCTTTGCCTTGCCACCTTGCATGCCACGCATCACTGTTGGACTTGATGTTGTAGCACTTGTACTATTTTCCTTTTCACTCATATTGCCAATTCCTCCTCACTGAGTTGTGATTTAGCTATTTCTAAATATACAGGACAATTTTGCAACAACTCTCTATGTTTGCCCTTGCCAACCATTTTGCCATTGTCCAATACTATTATTTGGTCAGCGTCCATAATTGTTCCTATGCGTTGTGCTACAACCAACACAGTAGTATCTGCAGTATGTTGCTTGATTGCCGCTCTAAGATTTCTGTCCGTCTTATAATCCAACGCCGAAAAACTGTCATCAAATATCAAAAACTCTGGGCGTTTTGCTATTGCTCTAGCTATAGACAACCTTTGTTTTTGTCCACCACTAAAGTTGGCTCCACCTCTAGCTACATGAGATTCTAGACCATCTTCCAAGTTTTGTACAAATTCCTTACCTTGCGCTATCTCTAGCCCCCTATATATGTCATCATCAGACATCTCATTGCCTATATCACCAAATGCAACATTGGATCTGATTGTACCATCAAACATAACTGACTTTTGTGAAATGTACCCCATCTTATTGTAAAGTGCTTGCAAATCGTAGTCCTTGATATTGACACCATTAATAAGAACTTCTCCACTTGTAGCATCAAAAAATCTAGGTATCATATTGATTAGTGTAGACTTACCGCTTCCCGTACTACCAATAAAAGCTACCGTCTCTCCACTATTAGCTTCAAAGCTGATATTATCCAAAACTGCTTCAGCTGTAGGACTAAATTTAAACTCTACATTCTTAAACTCTACTTTTCCTTTTAATCCACTCAAACCATCTATTGCCGTACCATTTTTTATTGTTACTTGAGTATCCAAAACTTCTATAACTCGTTTTGCAGAGACTTGAGAGCGGGGCAACATAATAAACCACATAGTCATCATCATAATTGCCAATATAATTTGCATGGTATAACTACTAAAAATAACCATATTGCTAAACAATTCTAAAGCCCCATTTCCAGGTCCTGCACTATTTATCAAGTATGCTCCAATCCAGTATATAGCCAATGTAAGAGCACTCATAACTGTGGCAATTGTAGGCATTACAAAGGACATAGCCCTAGCACTAAATATTTGAGTACTAGTCAAATCTTGGTTGGCTTGTTCAAACTTGTCAGTTTGATAATTTTCGGCATTGTATGCTCTAACTATACTTAAACCCGTCAAATTCTCTCTAGCTACTCTATTGATATTGTCAGTCAAAATTTGCATACGCCTAAACTTAGGCATTGCCAATGCAAGTACAACAACAAACATACATATCAAAACAGCAATGCCTATACCCGTAGCGATTGTCCATTCAACTCCACCAGTTGCAATCTTGCCCATAGACCATATAGCAAGTATAGGTGACTTGATTGCACTCTGTAGTCCCATAGTAACGACTAATTGTATTTGCACCACATCATTGGTACTACGAGTAATCAAACTAGGAGTACTAAATTTGTTGATTTCTGCCATACCAAACTCATCTACCTTGCTATATATACGACTTCGCAATTCTTTACAAAATCTACTAGCCACTCTTGCTGCAATAAAACCAACGACAATTGTAGCGGCTACACTCCCCAAAGCACACAACAACATTTGTCCACCGTACCACATTACATTGTTTATATCTGGCGATTCATGCTGTACTTCTCTAGTGATATCGCTTATAAAGTCAGGCAATGTCAAATCCAGCCATACACTCAACACCACAAAGCCAATACACAAAGCAATCCACAACCACTCTACAGGCTTTAGATATCTCATTATCTTTAACATATTTTATTTATATTCTTCCTTTAATATTATCTTTTAAAAATCAGTTACATGCGTTGTGCATATTTCTAACACACATCATCCTCAACAACCTTGTACTCAATTTTTCTTACACAAACCTTGTTTTTTTATAGTAGCAATTTTCTCTAACAACCTTACATACTCCTTAGCATCATGTTCACCCAAAAGCTCAAACAAAGTTGTAGTACCTCTTACAAACTCTTCTTTTTGATCTTGCAAAAATTCTTTTCCTTTAGGTGTCAATCTAATAAATATTCGTCTCCTATCACCATCGTCCATTTCTCTTACAATAAGTCCGTCAGCCATCAATTCTTTGATAGCTGTGGCAACCCTAGGTGGACTCACTCCAACCAACTCACTTATACCCTTAGGAAAAATCTCAGGATTTTGTTCGATACACATCAACAACATGACATGACTCTTGACTGTATTAAAAAACTTATTACCAATCTTAAAATGCAACTGCCAATTTTCTAACATTCTTAAAGCCAAAGACCTATAATCCATAATATCTCCCACACAGTATCTCATAGAGTATTCAACAACCTTTATTGATATACTCAGAACTAATAGATAATTAAATTAAATATTAGCAAAGTTAATATTTAATTTGATTAATAATTAACTTAATTAATTGTTAACTAAGTTAGGTTATACCATACTTTATTATTGTTGTCAACTACTTTCAACAAAGTTTTTGAATTTATATTTAAAATTGATAAAAATCTTTAAAATTATTGATAATTGATATAGAAAGAAGCTTTGGATTAACACCCAAAGCTTCTCAAAAAATTCGTTTATACAC
Organism: Bacillota bacterium; assembly: GCA_009787385.1. Taxonomy (GTDB): domain Bacteria; phylum Bacillota; class Clostridia; order Christensenellales; family Pumilibacteraceae; genus WRGC01. Next base: position 38,324 of record WRGC01000007.1, on the reverse strand, counting down.
AAATACTACACAACAGTTTATACACAAATACTACACAACAGTTTATACTTAAATAAAACGACATTATATTGTATAGTTTATCCTTTATTTATTTTATCATCTATATTCAACAAACTCATCAATTCCTTTTCTACAATATTGGCATCATACAATCGTTTTACTGTTGGATATGCCATTATTGCCAATAATATATTAATTACAAATTGCAATAAGTTGCCACCAATTGATACAACAGATACTTCAAATCCCAACATAAACGCATCTACCAAAAAATAACCTACAATCATCCATACACTAGCAATCATCATAGTATAAATATATCCCCATATACTCTTAAGCCAAATTCTTCCCAAAGCCCCAACAACAAACCCCATTATACCTTTAATAATAAGAGTAAACCCAGAGTACATAGGATATCCAAGATACAAATCTGCAAAAAATCCACCACCTCCACCAGTGACCGCACCCACAAAAGGCCCCCCTAAAAAAGCTAAAACAAATACTACACTATCTCCAAGATTGATATATCCGCTCCCACCCCCAAACATAGGAATTTGTATAAAAGCCGTGACAACAAAGCATAGCGCAATACCTATACCACTGAGTGCAATAGTTTTTGTATTGATTTGTATATCAAATTTTGTCCTAATAGAATTGTTGTCCAATATATTTATCTCCTGTACTATAAAATTGAGATGAGTGTACAAATAGAATACATTAAGATGAAAGGAAATTAACAACTTAAATAAAATCAACCTTAAAGCATTAGAGAGTTTGGGGGGATTTGCAACCCCACAATAGCTTTTTTGATTATTTTTTGGCGTCAAAAAATAATAACGCCTGTTTTGTTGATTGTTTGTATCTTTTTGTTAATACGCTATATTTTTACCCTCTCAAAATTGAGTTGATACAACACATTTGCTATACAGCGCTCACTGTAACCATTACTTTGGCAACAATTTCGGCATACACCTTGACCGCAACTTCATGTCTACCTACTGTTTTGATTGGGCTTCGCAATACTATTTGTTGCTTATCAATTTCTATACCTTTTTCCTGCAATGCTTGAGCTATATCCTTGGTATTAATTGCTCCAAAAAGCTTTCCGTTTGTACCAACTTTGACTGACAATGCCAACTTAGAATCAGATATTTTTTTTGCCAACTCTTTAGCAGCTGCAATCTCTTCAGCTTTGTGATGAGCTACTGCCGAATCATGCATCTTTTTGGCATTGATTGCCATATTTGTAGCTTCTACCGCCAGTCCTTGTTTGAGCAAAAAATTGCGTGCATAACCATCAGCAACTTCTTTTATATCACCTATCTTAGCTACACCTTTTACATCTTTCTTAAATAAAACTTGCATTGCTTAATTCTCCTATTTTCCTACACAAAACTGAGAAAATATCGTTTCTAATATATCATCAGTAATTGCTTGCCCCGTCAAAGATTTGACACTTTCCCATGCTTGTCGCACATCTATAGCTATGCAATCTAATGTGACACTATGCAAACTTGAAAGTGCCAATTCAATGCTATCATATGCTTGTCTAAGAGAATTGTAATGTCTTATAGTGTTGATGACAGCGTGATTGGGCGTACTGTGTATAGATTTATTATACAATATTGATTTCAATTTGTCAATATTGATACCATTTTTAGCACTTATAAAAAGTCTATCACTATTTTCAATATCTTTTTTTTGAATGTTTTTATTCAAATCACACTTGTTTGATACCAATACACTTCTAATATCATTTGCCATATATTCATCAAAACATACCAAAATATCCCCATCTTTGGCTTGAATATGTGTTCGTTGCACGCCTTGTTGTTCTACCAAATTGTCAGTATCCCTCACTCCGGCAGTATCATATACCAAAAACTTGACCCCATTATATGCAAAGCTATCTTCTACAACATCTCTAGTAGTACCTTCAACACTGTCTACTATAGCTCTCTCATATCCAACCAAAGCATTGAGTAAACTAGATTTGCCCACATTTGGTTTGCCCAACAATACTACCTTTACCCCATCTTTTATTAGTCTTGCACGCTTATAGTCTGCTAGCATATTGTATATATCTGTCTGTATACTTGTCAACTTGTCTTGCAATTGTGCAACAGTATCCAATTCTAGTCCCTCTTCAGGATAATCTAAAGCAACTTCTATACTTGCTATACAATCAAGCAACCTTGTTTGCAAGGCATCTATTTTGATTGACAAAGCTCCATCTAAAAGCAAATTGCTTTGCACAACTTGTGCTGTAGTATCTGCGTTTATAATACCCAACACACCTTCTGCTTGCAACAAATCCAACTTTCCATTCAACAATGCTCTTTTGGTAAATTCACCCTTTTCTGCCACAAAACAGCCATTGTCTATCAATTGTTGCAAAATCCCAGTAGTTACAATAGGACTGCCATGACAATGTATCTCAGCAACATTCTCTCCTGTATAGCTATAAGGTGCAACAAACTTAACCGCCATAGCACTGTCACAAAAATCCTTGCACACAACTTTGCCGTGATACAATTTTCTGTATACTTGATTGTACTTAGTCTCAAAAATTTTGTCCAAATGCAAATGTGCATCTACTCCGCTTATGCGTACAATTGCCACACCCCCTCTACCTTGTGGCGTCGCCAAAGCTACTATAGTCTTCATACAGTGTATAATAGCATATACGCATTTATATTGCAAATATTATTTGATAACACACCGACTTCAAAAGTGTACAATGAAATATTATTAACAATAAGATACAATCTTTCAACAACCAACCTTCTTCTTTTTTGACGCCAAAAAGAACCAAAAAACATTTTTTGTGAGAGGGCAAATCCCCAAAAACTCCCAAACGCCTTAATGTTATTTTTATTTAGATGTTTCTTCTTTCCATCCTAATATAATTTATTTATACACTCACGCATCTTCATGCTATACCCAAAAATTGTAATTGTGCCAAAAATTGATTGTCATCTAGTTTTTTTGCTTTAAGAAAACAATATAAAAAAGTATACAACCTGACAATACAAGAGCTATTGAACAAGCTATTGCTATTGTCATAAAATTTGATTGCTCTATCTCTTGCAAACTGTCTGTGTTATTGTTTTCTTGATTATTGTTGTTGTTTTGCTCTTCGGCTTGGTATTCTACTATAAGTCCATCTTTACTTTCTATCCCGTCATTGACTGACCTTACAAAATATCTTACTTTTTGATACAAAGCCGCACCTTTATCCACAAACATTGTTTGTTCTGTTTGGGTTGCTAAAGAATAATTTATACTATCCAAACTTTTATAAACTCTATAGTCAGTAGAACTTGATACCATATTCCATGTCAAATATAAATCAGTACCTTTTGCCACAATTTGCAAACCTGTTACTTCTTGTGGTTGCGTAGGAGAAGGGTCTGTTGGTGGGGGCGTTACATAATTTAAAAAGTCAAAATAAAATCGTTGATTAGCATCATTGGTTTCGCCAAATATTATTATATTATTCTTGTCTACATCAAAAACTTTTTCGTCAGTTGTACTTTTTATTTTGTATACATGCCCCATAACACCACTACTTAGATGAGAAAATTTCCATGATGATGCATTTGACTCATCTAGTGTTGTCATTAGCAAAATACTATATTCTTGTAGATATTGATTGGTTGATTTGTTTTTTAATACAAATGTATCATCTGTTTTTTGAATAATTTCCCACACATATGCTGGCGAATCATTTTTGCTAAAACAACCTACCATATTATCTTTTATACTAAGATAATATGAACCCGTAACAGCAGATTGTATTACAACTTCTTGTCCGCCAAGTGACTGTGGTGGGTATGTTGTTTGAAATGTAGGTACAGCATAATCATCAGCAATTGTGTACTCTACGATAGGCGAAGTATCTTTGCTATTCCATATATCTTGTTGTAGTGTTGGCAAATCTTTTATGAGTTCTTTTATATTTTGTGCCACAGGTATACCCCACATCTCATAAAATGGGGTTAGATTTCTGTTGGCACAAATTGATGACATATATACAAACCACTGCTTGCCCAATTCACCACTTGCACGACCGGGCAACTGTGTGGGGGCTATCTCTCTATACATCTTATGCAATTTTGGATAAAAGTTTTTGCCAAAAGCCAAGTCCAATTGCCAAAACATAACAAGTTGTACGAACAAGTCATCAATATCGTCATAATTTTTGTTTGGTTGATTAAAAAATTTGAATGTAGTATCATAATCACTGTCAGAATTTGATGGTCTATCAAATTCTCTTTCGCATGTGCGACTGTATATATTGTTTGTTACTTCTGACAAAGTCCCCTGCCATACCCACGAAAGCATTTGCCTAGTATGTCCTTGCTCATGCCACGGTCCCCAACCATCTTTGTGAAAATTCTCTCCATCTAATACCGCACCAACTCCCCAAGTACTATATCCCGTAAGATATTGAGTTGCATACATATAATATTCTTCGCTAGTATCTTCTATATAAGCCAATTGATATGGATCTGGTCTATTTTTTATGTGACTTGCATCTTTTGAAAGCCCACAAGCTACATCTTGCATTGCACTAGCTTGCTCTAATCTTGTTAACATAATACTAGGATCTTTTCCATTCAACCATTGATAAGCACTGTTACGACTAACAGCTACATAAACTCTATTTGACTGAAATTCACACATACCTGATTGAGTCCAATTGTCTAACATAGATTGCCAATCTGATTTTGTATGTTCATCCAATACAAAAAGTGGTGATGCTGTGCCTCCATCTGTCACTGTTGCATTGATTGTGCCTAAATGATGATGCGAAAAGTACAGCAGCCCCGCTCTATCACTACTAATAGTATTAGAACCAGGTGACAACCAAAACTCACGGGGAGAATTGAATGAATATGGAAATCGTCTAGTACCTATTGATACCAAAATCTCATTGTCAACATTTATTGTTATTTTTTCATTAGCTTGACACCATATACCTGTTGCAAAATAAGGCCACCATGCAGATGCTTTTAGCTCAGTTTGTTGAACTTCTTCTACCGTTCTACCCTTGCCTTCTATAACAAATGAACGAGTTAGCTTGATTTCTTGATTGTTGTTTGGTTGATTTGGCGGCACCTCATCACACTGTGTCTTAAAAAATATATCATCTATACCCAATTCTTGAGCATCACATATACTAATATCTTTGTCTCTATCAATTCTATCTACAATTTTGCTATCCTGAATTTGTATATTATTCAACATTATAGCACTTGTTGGTTGACAAAATAGCGTTGATATACACGCTACCAAAATCAAACAAATCAATACTAAAACTTGCAATTTCTTATAAAACATATATAACTTAGTTTTTGGCTAAGTAAATATTTTTATTAAACAAAATATCACTTGCATAGTAGCAGTACAATAGCATTATATGTCAACAATATTTTTAATCTATAACAAGAAAGAGTTTGCAACGAGAGATTATTAACAATAAAGCACAAACTTTCAACAAAACAAGCGTGATTCTTTTTTGACGCCAAAAAAGAATCAAAAAAGCTATTTGAGGGTTGCGAATTCACCAAATCCCCGAACGCTTTATGGTTGTTTTTATTTTAGATATTTCTTCTTTCCATCTTAATAATCTATCCTTATACAATCCTAAACAAGACAAAAAACAGTAGATACTGGATTGCACCTAACTGTTGAAAATTATTACTCTAATTTTTGTATTCAACTATATCAAAGATTATTACTGCTACCTTTTGCGATTGTTGTAAGGACTAATTCCTCGGCTACCAACACTGCGATTGCTTATACGACTAATATTTCTATTGACAAGTGTGCTTGAATTGGGTCTATTTGTCCTACCAATAGCATTGCTTGACACCACATTTTTCTTACTTTTTAATAGATAAATTGCCACGATTATCACAACAAAACTCAACCCACCAATTGCAATCCACTGTGTAGTATTACCACCAACAAACCCCCAGTTGGTATCATATGACGCACCACTTTGTCTAACTACAATCAATGATACATTGCTAACAACACTACTAATTGCATTGACACCATCATCATTGTATACTTTTACATAAAAATAGTATATACCTTTTTTAGCAAAATTTTGAGATAAAGTTTCTTTTGTTTCACCATCTATTTTTGTACCACCACTATTTTTGTTCTCATCATTTTTGTACCATTCATAAATCAAATTACCTTCATTTACTGTAGCTTCTACTCTAAATACAACTTCTTCATCTATATATATTTCCCTTGATCCAAGTTGTGACACAAGTTTGGGCTTTTCGGACAATGTTACTACTGACACTTTTGCCAAATCACTTACTACAGATGTGCTTAATATAGTACTATATATACTTATCACTTTTACACAATAATAGTTGATACCAATTGTCGCAGTATCTACTTTATGCGTTGGTGATGTAGCTCCATCTATCTTATTTTCATCTGATACAACAAAATCTTGTTGTGTTGACGAATACCATTGGTATCCAATTTCTATCACATCATGACTATCATTGCTTGCTGAAACACTCAATACCAATTCTCCACAAACTTCTACTTTAGAATCCTTTTCAGGTTGCGTATTGATTGTTGCATCATCTAAAACTTTAGATACTATTTGAACTTCAAAAGGTTGACTATCTACAATCTTGCGTTGTCCTTCATACATAAATTCTGCTCTTGCAATATAGTAGTATGTCCCTAAGTCTTTCTTCTCTACACTATTATTTTCACCATATTTATCTAAAGTATAAAATTGTTGACTATAATTGATTATAGATTCAAACCACTCTATTTTGATTATGCTATCACCCTGTACATCTACAGACATCTCAACTTCTTGTCCTCTACTCGCAACAACTCGACTAGGCGTCTTATGCTTTATTTCAACTACACCATCAAAATCATAATCAGTTGGTCTAACTCTCACCATTGCAATACTGGACCAAGTACTAGCAGTAGCTTCTTCATCTACATTTCTCACTAAAGCAATATATCTATAATCTCCAACAGTATCAGAGTCTTTTTTTGGTACAACCAACGATGACTCAATTTCTTTATCAATCAAAATTTTGTTATCTTTAAAATCTAAATAATACCAACTATATGACAAGTTCTGTCCTGTTGCTTCTATAGACAAAGAAATCTCATCACCTTTTTTAACTTCTTGATATTTTGGCAAATCCTTTGTTATTGTTGGTTTGTCAACAACTTTAGTTCTAGTTACCAACACTGTGCATTTTTCACTCTCAATTGTACTCTCTCCATTAGTTATTATTACCCAAAATTTATATCTTTTAGAATTTACTTCTGATTGCAAGTTTGTTGGCACTATCATTTTGTTGTTAGTAAAAACAGGTTCCATTGGTTTGTCTAACCCAACATCTGTACCTAACCAAGTATAATTTATTTTACCCGTACCCTCAACTACAACATTGAGTTCAAATTTGCTACCTACATATACAACACTGTCTATTTCTGGTTGCTTTACAATAACAAGTTGATTTGACAAACTTATTACTTTTTGTCCTGTATCACCAAATACAGTGACCCGTAATACCAACAAAATAATAGTAATCAACAAAAAAAATACAAACAAAATTAATGACTTTCTTCCTTTTCTTGTACTATAATTGTTCATAATTTTCACCTATCAAAATATATTTACACAAATACATTTACTTTTTGTACTATTATAGCACATAATTTGTTAACAAATCAAGCTTTACTACATGTTTACAAGTTGTCAATATATTGTTACAAAAATTTAAATTTTACTTTACATTCATATTTTGTTAATACTTATCAAATATTGACAACATTCAATACAAAAACTCCCCATTTGCAAAACAATTGGAGAGTTTTTGTTGTATTACAAATAAAACTTGTAATAAGAATTTGTAAATAACAAAGTATATTGCTATCAATATATAAATGAAAGTGACAACAAGAGTTATTACAATAAAATACAAACAATCAACAAAACCAACTCTATTCTTTTTTGACGCCAAAAAAGAACCAAAAAAGCATTTGGGGGGTTGTGAATCCCACCGAACGCTTTATGGTTGCTTTTATTTTAGTTGTTTCTTCTTTCCATCTTAAGGTACTCTATTTGTACACTTCTATATAGATATATAAATCGTAAAAACAATACCATACAGTATTAAGCTATCAAACTCACACCTTCCATTTCATCGGGCTTTGGCAATTGCAATATTTCTAACATTGTAGGTGCTATATCGGCAAGTCGTCCACCTAACTTCAATTGCTTGTTCTTAAAATTATCCCCAACTATAAGCAAATCTACATCATTGGTTGTATGACTAGTACATGGACTACCATCTTCATAAGCCAATTGTTCTATATTGCCGTGGTCAGCAGTAACAATAGCAGTACCCCCCACTTTGATTATCTCTTGAACTAACTCAAAACACAAATTGTCAACAGTCTCTACAGCTTTGCAACATGCTTCCAAATTGGCAGTATGTCCTACCATATCACAGTTGGCATAGTTGAGTATCATTACATCTATTCCATCTTTGAGAGAAGATATAGCTTTGTCCGTAACTTCTCTAGCTGACATCTCAGGTTGCAAATCGTAGGTAGCAACCTTTGGCGATGCAACCAATATGCGTTGTTCGGCATCATTGGGTTCTTCTACCCCACCATTAAAGAAAAAAGTTACATGTGCATATTTTTCGGTCTCGGCTATTCTAACTTGAGTACGAGAGTGTGCAGAAAGCCATTCGCCCAAAGTATTTTTGAGTGACTTTGCCGCATATGCTGTGTGTATACCAAATGTATCAAGCTTGATATCATATTGAGTAAACCCTACATAATATACGGGCTTAAATCCACCTTCTCTCTTAAATTGGTCAAAGTCAGGGTCTAGTACAGCACGACTAATTTCTCTTGCTCTGTCCGGTCTAAAGTTGAAAAAAATCACACTGTCATTTTTGGATACACCATTGTACCCTGACACAACCATAGCAGGCAAAAACTCATCAGTCAAATTGTTGTCATAAGAATTTTGTACACATTGCAATACATTGTCAAACTTCTCTCCCACTCCAGCATACATACAGTCATAACCAACCTTAACTCTCTCCCACCTATTATCTCTATCCATATAATAGTACCTACCAACTACAGTAGCTATCTTGCCCACACCTATTTCATCTATCTTGTTTTGCAATTCTGTGAGGTATTTGACACTAGACTTTGGGGGAACATCTCTACCATCTGTAATACAATGTACAAAAACTTGCGGCAAACTATGTCGTTTAGCTAGTTGCAAAAGAGCATACAAATGGTTGATAGTACTATGCACACCACCATCACTCAACAATCCCACCAAGTGTAGTGATGTCTTCTTTTCAATACAATTTTTGACTGCCCCTGTCAATTTTTCATTTACAAAGAACTCTCCATTCTCTATACTTTTGTCAATGGTCGTGATGTCTTGATTGACTACTCTACCCGCACCTATGTTGAGATGTCCCACTTCACTGTTGCCCATTTGCCCCTTTGGCAAACCCACATCCCAACCACTAGTCTTGATAGTAGTATGACTGTATTGTTTTTTCAACTTATCCAATTTAGGCATTCCTTGAATTGCCACAGCATTGTACTCAGACTTGTTAGAAATCCCTACTCCGTCCAATATTATTAGTGCTACTGTTGGTTTACTCACTATTTTACTCCTAATTTATTTTTTACAAAAAGCTCTTATAATCAACATTATTCTAACACATACGCATGCATTAGTAAATTGTTTTTTGTATCTAATTTTGAGAGTGTACAACGAAAGGTTATTAATTATAAAATACAAGCGTTCAACAAAACCAATGATATTCTTTTTTGACGCCCAAAAAGAGCCAAAAAGCTCTTGTGGGATTGCAAATCCCCCCCCCACTGAACGCCTTAAGATTGATTTTATTTAAATGTTACTGCATTTTCTTCTCAATGTACTCTATTTGTACAATCATACAATTTTAGATTTATCGTACTACTATCTCTGTCTCAATATTTCGTACACTACAATCCCACATGCTACACTAGCATTGAGCGAATTGAGTTGTCCAAACATAGGTATAGTCAATACATCGTCACATAATTTGCGTGTAAGTTGCTTGACACCATTGCCCTCTCCACCTACAACCAAAGCTATCTTGCCACTCAATTTTGCTTGATATAGAGACTGTCCACCCAAATCAGCGGCATATATCCAAAAACCATTATCCTTTAACAATTTGATAGAGTCATTGACATTGGTAACCTTAGATACTGCAACATGACTTGCTGCACCTGAAGACACCTTGATTACTGTCTCATTGACACTGACTGCCCTATGCTTTGGTATAACAACACCACTCACACCACTACATTCGGCAACCCTAATTATGCTCCCCAAGTTGTGTGGGTCTTCTATACCGTCCAAAATCAATATTAGAGCATCTTTTTGATTTTGAGTTGATTGTAATACATTCTCTAATGGAGTATATTTATAATCTGTCACTTCAGCTACAAATCCCTGATGTCTACCTGTAACACTCTCTCTATCCAAATGTTGTTTGTCTCTAAAAAAAATCTTGATAGCCCTAGATTTGGCAGAGTCAATAATCTTTTGAGAACTTGGATCACTCAATCCCTTTTGTACAATCAACCTATCTATAGTTGTCCCCGCATTGATAGCCTCAGCTACAGCATTCTTGCCTTCTATTTTCATACATACATTATAGCATTATTTGCAAAAAAATCCAAACAACTTATTTGTGACCTAATTATTAATATATTAACCCAATCATGAGTGTACAAATAGAGTACATATAAGATGGAAAGAAGTAACAACATAAATAAAAACAACCTTAATAAGCGTTCTGGGATGGAAACTCGCAACCCCCAAAATGCTTTTTGTGTTCTTTTTTGGCGTCAAAAAAGAATATCACTGATTTTGTTTATTGTTTGTATCTTATTGTTAATAATATCTAGTTGTACACTCTCTCCCAATCAAACAATCAAAACTTGACCAAATAATTTATTGAATATATCAAACAGTACTTATCACAACTCCAAAATCCACAACTTTCAAAAATTTTTCCAAAACACTGTTCGCAACTTCAACCACAACAATACACATACTTTGATACTCTTCAATAACGATAGGTATACCCAACTTTTTTACAAAGTACTTAATTTGCTCTACTTGGTTGTACTCACATTCTATCTTATAACAAGTATACTTGTCTAGCAACTGCACTCTTGCATCTCCTATTGCCATACTCACACTTTGAGTATAAGCTCTAACAAGTCCCCCCGCTCCCAACTGTATACCGCCATAGTATCTAACCACAACTGCAACAACATCTATCAAATCTTTTTTTTCCAATACTCCTAGTATTGGCTTGCCTGCTGTACCTTGAGGTTCGCCATCATCACTATACTTTGCAATACCATTTTGCAATCTATATCCCCAACACACATGAGTTGCATGCAAATGTAATAACTTGATATTTTCCACAAAATCTGTTGCCGTTGACACACTACTGACATTTTGACAAAACCCAAAAAACTTAGACTTTTTTATCTCAAGCATACTTTTGCCATTAGACTGTAGTTGATAAGGCATTTATCCCAACCTCAAATATTTTAATTCCTATATAAATGTATATATACACAAAACCATATTTTTGACAACAAATAATCAAAACCAATAACTATACAATCAACCTATCAAATCCTAACTTAATATCATCACTAGAAATTACTTTAGGATTTGTAAAGAAATATGATTTTAACTTATATTGTTCGGCACTTACAATTACAAAATTACCTTGTTTTGAAAGTATATTATCAAGCTTATTACTATCCAAATCTATACCTAAAGTAATTACAAACATATAATCTACTTCTAAATTTTGTACATCATCATGATTTTGTTTATACCTTTCTCTAAGTGTACGCTTGGCACTCACACCACATCTTTTACCATTGCAAATAAATATATTGTCATATTCTACAGACGGAATATTTTTGTCATGAGAATGACCATCAATATTTTCTACAATATAGCTCAATGCATTTCTCACTCTTTGTTCCCAACTTTGTCCTGCACTTGACCTAATGCTTTGACTTACACATTCATCTAAAACAATTTGCAAAATACTTGTTATATTAATATCATAAATAGCTTCTAAATTTGATATCTTACTATTTAGTTTAGAAACTATAGTACTACTTTTAGATAAAATAAACTCACTTTCTCTTTTTTTAAAAGATAATGCAAACCAAATTAAAGCACTCGCAACTCTATGACCATAAGGCAAACACAAACTTGCAGTATCATAAGACAAACTAAGGCAATCGGTTATATCTTGTATATCATTTTTAAACTCAAAATTTGCATATGATTTGGCTTCTGCTATTATCAAATCCTTAATAAGAAGTAAGTCTATTGCAATATTAAGCATATCTTTTATTTTTTCTATTGCTTCTTCTATAAAAAGACCTCTAACTATACTTAATGCACTTTGTCTATTTGTGTTGTCAGCAAAATTATCAAACAGTACCCATAATTGCTCTATATCGTCACACTTATCAATTGCCGTTTGTAGTCTCACCAAGCCTGCATCAGAAAATTTATTAATCAGTGTTTTTATAGTACTATATAATTGCAAATTATTATGATAAGTGCTACTTGATATTGTTATACGCCTATCCATCAATATCCCCTTAAAGATACAATAATATTGTTTGCAACAGCTTCTATCATCTTAGTTGGAACAGTGTTGCCAAATTGTTTATATGCTTGCAAATCACTACAAACTATCTTAAAATTATCATCAAAACCTTGCAATCTACAAGCCTCTCTAGGTGTAAGTCGTCTAGGATTTTTACCATTTTGCTCTATCAAAATTTCACTACCGTCTTTATAGTATCTAGCAGATATTGTATTTGTATATTTAGAGTTTTCATTAAAGAGAGAATAACCAAATCCATTTCCTTTTAAACGATGTTTTTCTTTTCTCTCTTTTTGACTTTCCCAAAGTCTATTGCTAAGTGTATACTTTTCATCAACTTTTGATTCTAATATATCTCCAACTCTAGTAATTAAGCTTAATGGTTGTGGAAATTCAAAATCCAAAGAGTGTTCTCTAAACCCGACTATAATAACTCTTGCCCTATTTTGCGGAACACCAAAATCTTTAGCATTCAGCACTTTATAATACACCTTATAACCCAAATCAAATTGCAATATATAGATCATAGTGGCAAATGTTTTGCCTTTGTCATGACTAAGAAGTCCTTTGACATTTTCCAACATAAAGCATTTAGGTCTATGGTGTTTTATAATTCTTGCGACTTCAAAAAACATTGTCCCCCTAATATCATCAAACCCCTTTCTTTTGCCAGCAACAGAAAATGCCTGACAAGGAAAGCCCGCAAGCAAAATATCAAATTTTGGAATATCGCTTGCCTTTATTTGAATAATATCTCCACTAGGAATATCTCCCCAATTAGCTTGATATGTCTCTCTAGCAAATTTATCTATTTCACTAGAAAAAACACATTTACCACCCAATTTTTGAAAAGGACGCCTAATCCCACCTATACCTGCAAATAAATCTATAAAATCAAATCTAAATTCATTTTGTGGCAACAATAGTGGCAAAACAACGGCTCTACTACTTTCAATGATATTATTATTTAATTCAACTTGTTGCGTAATTTGTTTTAATTCATTGGATTTAATATTCATTTACTAATTTCCTACATATTTTAGTCCAAAATGCAACCTATCAAAAACTTACACTCTACAACAATTCGCCGTATCGTCGTATGAATATACGCTTAAACAAGGTTACCAAAGCGGCATAACACACTAGAGTTAGTGCTAGCCATGCAAAAAACTCAGCTGGAAGTGAGTGCATTCCTATAACTTCACCAAAGATAGTAAACGGCAAAACTGTCCCTATTATCACACCTATCATTGTAGGTACAGTGACTGTCCATGACGCTCTAGACTTGACAAATGGTAACTTTTCTGTGCGAATAAAGTGTATTATTAGAGTTTGAGTCCATAGAGAAAGCACAAACCACCCTGCTTGAAAAATTGCCATAAACTGCAATTGTTGTTCTGTAGACAAATTGCCAAACCCTTCTGGATTCCAAATTGCATACTGTGTACCCAATGGTATACCAAGAACCTTAGGCGTTATATAAAACAACATCAACCCAAATGTAGTCAAGTCAAATACACTACTAGTAGGACCAATCCACCACATAAACTTGCCTATAGAGCTTGCTTCCCACTTGCGAGGTTTTTTTAGATATTCGGCATCTACATTGTCCCATGGTATAGACATACATGAGATGTCATATATCAAATTGAGTGTAAGTATTTGTATTGGAAGCATAGGCAAAAAAGGCATTAATGCACTACCTACAACTACACTAAACATATTGCCAAAGTTGGAAGACGCTGTCATCTTGATATACTTTACTATATTTGCAAAAGTTTTGCGTCCTTCAATTATACCTTGTTCTAACACCATCAAGTCTTTTTCTAACAAAATGATGTCCGCAAACTCCTTGGCTATATCTACACCGCCATCTACTGATATACCTACATCGGCTTCCTTTAGAGCTCCGGAGTCATTGATACCATCACCCATAAAGCCTACCACATGTCCATTATCCTTAAGCAATTTGACTATACGAACCTTTTGTTGTGGTGTAAGCTTGGCAAAAATCGTAACTTCTTGACACGCTGCACTCAATTCGGCATCAGTCATAGATGTTATTTGACTACCTATCAAAAATCTGTCCGCATTCAATCCCACTTTGCTAGCCACACATCTTGTCACAGGCAAACTATCACCTGTCAGTATCTTGATTTGAACACCATGTTCCTTCAAAGCTTGCAAAGCCGCTGTAGCAGATTGCTTTGGCGGGTCCAAAAATGCCAAATACCCTATCAGCACCATATCATTTTCGTCATGAATCCCAAATACACCCTCTACTGATGGATTGTTTTTTTGTGCTATACACAGTACTCTCAAACCCTCACTACTCAATTTTTCTACTTTTTGTAGTATGTTTGCCTTGATACTGTCAGTCAATGGTACGGGATTTACTCCACCACCATACTCCGCCTGACTGCATATAGAAAGCATCTCATCTACCGCTCCCTTGGTTATGAGTTGTGTTTTGCCTGTAGCCGATTTTACCACAACACTCATACGACGACGAATAAAGTCAAATGGTATTTCGTCAACCTTAATATAATTGTGCATTAACCCCAACATTTCCTTATCTTTAGAATGTTTGAGTATAGCATTGTCCATTACATTTTTTACACCCGTTTGATAATAGCTGTTGATAAAAGCGTGACGCAATATGCGTGTATCTTCGTTGCCACTTATATCCAAATAATACTCTAATGCAATTTCGTCTTCAGTTAGAGTTCCTGTCTTGTCAGTGCAAAGTATGTCCATAGCTCCAAAGTTTTGGATACTGTTGATACTCTTTACTACTGTCTTTTTTTTGGACATATTGACAGCACCTTTGGCCAAACCTGTAGTAACTATCATTGGCAACATTTCGGGTGTAAGTCCTACTGCTATAGCCAAACCAAACATCAAAGCTTGTACCCATGACTCTAATCCACCACCAAGTACAACCCCCTTTGTAATACCATTGACTACAAACACAGTCGGTACCATCAAAGCCATAAACCTAATCAACAGCCACGACACTGAGTTGACACCCTTGTCAAAACTAGTCTTGTTGCGTTTGCCTACCAATGTCCTTGCCACACTGCCAAACTGAGAGTGGTCACCTGTAGCTATAACTATAGCCATAGCCGTACCACTGACTACATTTGTACCCATAAATGCTAGATTGTTTAATTCTAAAGCATTCATATGGTCAAATGTAAGTTGATTGTATGTCTTTTCTATAGGTTCTGATTCGCCTGTAAGAGATGACTCTCCTACAAACAAATCTTTGCAATAAAGTATTCTCAAATCGGCAGGTATCATATCTCCCGAAGCCAACCAAACAATATCCCCAACTACAACTTCGTCCAATGGTATCTCTATCTTTTTGCCATCACGGACAACACAGGTTGTTGTCCGTATCATAGATTTGAGTTTTTCGGCAGCATTAGACGAACGCATTTCTTGCACAAATCTGAGTCCACCACTCAACAATACCATCACTATAAGTATACTAAAACCCCAAGGGTCTACATTGTCTGGCTCATTGTTGACTATTGGCAAAATCAAATCAAATACAATCATGATGATAGACAACACAAACAACACAATAGTAAAAGGATTGACAAAAGACTCCATCAATCTCTTGCCCAAAGTATCTTGATCTTTGTGACTAATCTGATTCTTGCCATACTTTTCTTGAGCGGCTTCTACTTGTTGTTCGTCATAGCCTTGCTCTATAGTATTGTTGTATTTGTCAAGTAGTGCTTGCCCCTCACTTCTTGCAGCTTCTAGCAACTTGTCATTGCCTGTTTGTGATTTTTCGGCAGGTTCTTTTCTTTTTATTAACTTCATATTTCCTCCCAAATCTATTGCATAAAAACAATTTTTGAGTATCAATTAAATCCAAAATAATAATACAAATTATTTATATTATATGGCAAAAACAATACTAAATGTACTAATACTAACACAATAAGAATGATATCAAAGAACGGAGTGAACAGCACTAACAATAAAACAAAAACTTTCAACAACCAACGATATTCTTTTTTGACGCACAAAAAAGAACCAAAAAACTATTGGGGGTGTGAATTTACCCACGAACGATTTAATGTTGTTTTTATTTAAGTTTTACTCTTTTTCATATTAATATACCATTTATATATCCCTCAAAAAACTACAAAACAAATAGCTTGTGACAATCTATATATGACAATAATTGAAATCAAACTTAAACACTCATCAACTCTCTTTCTTGACTATCATCAACTGACAACCCATCAACTATCTCTGGTATCAATTTGTTGGACATCACTTTGGTAGTCAAGTCCTTGCGTTTTTGTCTAATTTCTTTAGCTTTGCCACAATTAAACTTGCCCTCGGTACAGTGACCAAAAGTACAGCCCGGACCTGATTTTGCAAATATATTGGGGGCAACTGCTAGTGTTTGGCTCATCATTTGCCACGCTATATCTCTTATTTCCCATTGAGCTCGTTCGCAACCACGAACTTCAAAAAAATGCAACAACTCTCTAGCATTCATAGTCATTATCATTTTTGTCTCACATGCATTAGGCAAAACAAATCTTGCATCTTCGTTGGCATGCTCAGACTTGCCCCCCAATTTTTGTTGCCATTGTTGATACCAACCCATCATAGTGTCCATTTGTGACTTGTACTCTGCTATAGCATCATCACCCAAAGATGCTATGCTAGGTGGCATAACAAATCCAAACTCATCTTCACTGACATATCTTTGACTACGAACACTAAAACTAGCTATGCGATGTCTAGAAATTTGAGCCAACAGTGACCTTGATACCCCCTCAATACTAAATACAAAACTTGCATGTTCAAATGGTGACAAATGCCCCATTTCAAACAATGCCTTAATAAATTTGGCATTGTCTCTAGACTCTATTTTTTGTATCAAATTGTCCGTATCAAGACTGCTATAACACAATTTGGCAGCAAAAGCAACAGTCTCTTCGGGATTGGGTGTATATCTAATCAACCTAGCAATACCACTCACTTGTCTTGATTTGGTATCACCCTGGTTTTTGTAAAAATCTTCCATTGTATCATTTTAACATATTTTGATTTAATTTGCAAATAAAGTTAAATTTATAATTAAAGTTAAATTTGCAAATACAGCTAAAGTTATAATTAAAAGTGAAAGTGTACAACGAACTATTATTAACAATAAGTTACAAACTATCAAAAAAACAAGTGTTATTCTTTTTTGACGCCAAAAAAGAACCAAAAAAGCATTTGGGGGGTTGCGATCCCCCCAAACCCCCGAACGCTTTTAAGGTTGATTTTATTTTAATGTTACTTCTTTCCATCTTAATGTACTTTATTTGTACATTCCTATTTTAACTATATTGACTCCCTCATATTAAATTAAAAAACAAATTTAATTTTATCTCTATCTCCCCCAACAAAACAAAAAACTCTGCTGGATTGCAGAGTAATTGTTGTGTGATTTTTCACTAGTTTATCATTTGTAAATATCAACAAAATTTTCTTTAGTAATTACATATTATACTTCTTGAGATGATTTGCGTACTAGCAATACGAATGCCGCAAACATGACACCAGCAGAACCTATCATTGCTATGATATAAGGAAGATTTCCATTCAAGAAAGCTGCACTCATTCCAATTTTTTCAACTACTGTAACTGTAATAACATCACTATATACTTTTTGAGAATCGTTAGTATTAGCTCCCAAAGTATTGTAAATCTCTACATAGAAGTATCTGTCACCAATTGTAGTCTCACCTACATTGAATGTGATAGCATAAGATGTAGCTCCATCTATTGGCGCACCACCACCGTTGGTAGGCAATGCACTTTCATACCATTGATATCTTGTAGTAGAGCTGTCATCAGGTGCTTGAACTGATATGCTCAAAGTTATATTCTCATTTTTGACTACAATTTGTGTTGCTGTAATATCAGTTATAATTGGTTTTTCTGCTGTCTTTAGTGTTATTCTAACTTCACTAAGACTAGTGTCTGTAAAATTCAACTCGTCTCCCTTTTGAGAAAAAGCTGTTGCCCTAGCAAAGTAGTATACTGTACTCTCTTCTTCTGGTACAAAAACTAATGATGGACTAGTAGCACCTTCTATAAGTGTCTTTGTATTGTCAACATTGCTTGGCGTTGTTGTACTATACCACTGGTATTGGATTACAACATCTTGATCAGAATATGCTGTCATACTCAATGTCACTCTATCTCCCACAAAAGCTTCTACAAGTCTTGGCGGTTGAGTTACCTTTGGAGCATCTGGCATAAAAACAGAAATTGACACAGGTTGAGTGGCTATAGTAGCAGTTTCACCATTAAATATTGTATTGGTTACTTCAGCATAATAGAATATTGTACCTTCGTTAGCTTTGTCTGTAGGGACATCATAAACTTGATACCTTGCACCTTCAATAGCTTCACCATTGACATTGCTACTAGACAAATTTCTAAACCATTGATATGTTAGTGACGCAGCATCTGCTGTCGCAGGTGGTTTTGCCACTATTTCAAGTCTAGCAGTATCTCCAATTATCAACCCATTGTCAATATCCAAAACATTGCCCAGAATACCTTTCAAAATAGGTTGTTGAACAATTTCTGGTGCTTGAGCAGGTTTTGGCTTAACCTCTATCGCTGCAACATCACTAGTAGAACCTACCTTATTGCCATTGAGATTGTTGCTAACAACAACATAATAATACTTGGTACCAAGATTGGTAGAAGAAATTGTCATAGTGTCACTTGTTTGACCACCCAATGGACTACCATTTCTGTTGCTATTTTCATCACTAATGTACCATTGATAACTAAGAACACTGTCATCACTATTGACACTTTTTGCTGATACAGAGAGTGTAGCTGTAGTTTCGTTTTGAATTATTTCTGAATAAGCTACAGGTTGTTGTGTAATAACAGGAGGTTCTATGATTTCTTGACTACTATTGACACTTGTCAACTGACCTTCACCTATTAGTTTTGTACCCGCACCGACAATACTAGTTTTGACATTGGTCAAAGTCATAAATTTTTCACTACTAGCGTGTTGACCAATTGCACCACCTATACTATCGTCTCCTTTAACAGACGAACCAATTGTTCTTATATCACCTATTGCAGTAATATCTCTAAAATTAATACTCACTTTGTCATAGGTTTCTGATTTATATGCATATCCTACCAAACCACCAAAGTCTCTTGTGTATCCTCCATTTATACTTACATTGGATTCTATTTTAGCTTTAGTTACACTCACATTGTCATAACTAACTTTGCCAAACAATGCACCTGCAACAACGCTTTTTGTAGAATTTTCAGCTATACCATCTAGTATCATATCGCCCCAATATACAACATCAGTCAAATCAAATGTGTTTTGACTATTCCACATTGGGCTACTAAAGTCTTGATACAAAACTCCTACAATACCACCTACCCTTATTTCTTTATAAGTCTTAGCATCACTTGCCGATACATTAAAAACAATACCATCTTCTACAGTAATACGGTTGGCAGTTATTGTTTGAAGTACTCCAATATCACCAATTACACCACCTACATTTTGTATTCCAGCACCTCTAGCATTAAATCTAGTACCCGTAATAGTTACACCTTCTATTGTTACAAATCCATAGTTCATATATGGATCAGGAATCCTACCTACCACACCACCTATACGCAAAGCTTCGGTAAGATTGCTAGAAATAAAATCACAACCTCTCACTCTAATACTATTAAATGTAACAGCACCACCAACTCTACCTACAACACCACCCATATTGCTAACCCTTCTGTATCCATTGTTAGACATAGCACTGTTGATTATGGTATTGACAACATTTATATCCTTAAATGTTGTTTGGTTGTTTTGTGAAACATCTCCAAGAGAACCATCAAAACCACCCTTAGTAGCACTCGTACCCAAAATAGCACCCGCATCATACCCATCATCTGCAATGTTGTTGATATTGATACGACCTGAATTGATTGTTATATTGTCAAATATCGTTTCAGTAAACTCAGCAGCATATCCTAAGACAAAACCTACACTCACACCACCACCATTGTATATATCCCACTTATAACCATCATCTTCAATTCTACCTTCATCAGCTGGTTTGACTACATTGATAAATGGATTGTTGAGAGTAATATTTTTGAAAACTGCTCTTCCATATGCAAAACCAAACATACCCGCAAGTCTAGCCATATTCTTGCCCGATCTTGTCTCCATACCTAATCCTGAAATTACATACCCATTGCCATCAAACTCACCCTGAAAATATCTACCGAAGTCTATTCTGCCGACTGGATCCCAACGCCTTGCACTCATATCAATATTGGCAACAAGCTTGTAATATTTACCTCTACTTGTATCGCTATAGTTTTGGTGATTGATTTCGTATGCCATTCTTGCCATGGCTGCTGCATTGTGTATCAAGTATGGGTTGCTTGCAGAACCATCTCCACCTTGAAACTTGCCCGTATACTCATATCTATCTGACCAAGCTTCGTCCCAACCCACATAGGAAGAAATCCCACCAGATCCATCATTGTTTTTTGGAGATAAAATAAAAAATACGCTCAACAACAATCCCAAAGTAGCAACTGCAATCATAGTCCAAGCTATGATTGTCTTTCTCCTTTGTGCATTATAGTTGTTGCTAATATTATTATCAAAATAAATCTTTGTCATAAGACTCCTCATTCAACATACTTATTTGTTTGTATAGTACAATATTATCATATTAAAATAAATTAGTCAATAATACTATATAAATTGTAAATGTCAATCAATAAATTTCAAATATTTTTGTTTACAATTACAAATATTTTTGTTCAAAATTTAATTTATCAAAAATCAACAGTACTTTATGCAATTATTTGTTGAGTATCATATCCTTGATATCTTGTATCATTGTCTTGTATCCAATTGACTTGTATCTAGAGTTGTCTCTAATATTGTCAGCTACTTTGTTGCGGGCATGCATGACTGTAGTGTGATCTCGTCCACCAAACAGCGTACCTATAGTAGCTAGTGGGACATTTAATATATCAGTAATAAGGTACATGCACACTTGTCTTGCCTCAGCTATGTCTTTGGTTTTCTTTTTACCCATTACTTCTGTTCTATCTAGCTTAAAATAATTGCATGTAATATCTACAATAGTGTCCATGGTTACAATTCCTTGCGACTTTTCTTCAAAGTCTTTTAATGCTATTTGTACCATATCTGTATTGGGGGATACTTTGTCTAGTTGCGACAACAACACTACTTTATTAAACAACCCCTCCATCTCCCTAATATTCTTGTCTATTCTTTCTGCCATAAATATAAGTATGTCATCGGGGATATATTGATTGTCCAATTGGGCTTTCTTTTTTAATATTGCTATTCTAGTCTCTAGGTCAGGAGACTGAACATCTACTATTACACCACACTCAAACCTTGACTGCAATCTGTCGGCTAGACTTCCTATTTCTTTTGGAGGTCTATCACTAGTCAATACTATTTGCTTGCCGGCATTGTATAATTCGTTGAAAGTATGAAAAAATTCTTCTTGAGTGCCTTCCTTGTTGCCAAAAAACTGGACATCATCTACCATAAGCACATCTGCCTTGCGGTACTTGTCCCTAAAACTATTGTTGATTTGACTACCAGACTTAATAGATTCTATAAACTCATTGGTAAATTGTTCGCTAGATACATACAATACTCTAGGCATTTGCTCGTTGTTTTTTAATGCTCTATCTACTACAGCATTGCCTATAGCATGCATAATGTGCGTCTTGCCCAAACCAACTCCACCATGTATAAATAGAGGATTGTACCTTTTGCCAGGGTCTGCTGCTACAGACATTGCTGTAGCATGCACCAATTGATTGGACTTGCCGACAACAAATGTATCAAAGTTGTACTTGCGGTTGAGTACTGTAGTCTCATATTTAGAATTGTTGTTGTGTAAGACTGTAGAAGTTGTAGACTGAGTAGGTTGCAAAAGTTTGGATACCATCAATTGTTTAGAATCTACAGGTCTAGACTCTAGCCCGTCAGGGTCCAAAATTTCTAACTCATTTAGCAAACTATTGTGTTGCTTCATCACTCTCTTTATCAAATCAAAATACCTATTGACAACAAACTCTCTAGCCTTGGCGGTAGGAGCAATAAGCACAAGTTTTCCATCTTCTATTTGGTCTACTTCCAATGCCTTTATCCACACATCAAAAGTTATGGCACTCACTTCTGTCTCTAGAGTGCTAGACATTTGTGTCCACAAGTCTTGTGTATATCCATAATTATTCATTGCTTTTCCCCTTATTGCTTATTTGGTTGTTGTACAAAATATTATGATTGTTGAGTACATTATATATAGATGTATTTTGAAAATATATTATACACAGAAGTTGTCAAAAGTTGCAAACAAACTGTCAATAATTTTTTTGACAATTATTTTTATACATCTAAATTCAATTCAACAATAGCCAATTCTGGAGTGTTGTTGACTCTAAGAGGGGTATACTTGGTATGTCCCAATCCCCTACTCACCACTATGCTATTGCTACCTCTTGTATAAAGTCCAGCCGAATACTTTGGAAAAAACCCTTGATTGAGACCATACAATGCTCTATTCATTATTCGTATTTGTCCCCCGTGTACATGCCCCGAAAGAGAAAGATTGACCCCCTTGTCAGCATAGTATTCAAAGTATTCTGGTCTGTGAGCCAACAATATCTTGAAACACGGTTGTGGAAAAACTTCACATTTTTTGAGCAAATTCAACAACTTTTGCTTGTATATCTTTTTTTTGCTCATATCCAAGTGCTTGTGTCTTTGCACATCACTTTGCCCCATTATTACAATTTGTGAACCACCTTTCAAAAAAGTAGTCAATTTGTCTTCTAAGACAACGCAACCTGTATTTGCAATACTATCCAAAATTTTGTCCAACATCTTTATTCTAGCTTCATGATTTCCACTCACATAATAAGTAGGTGCTATTGATACAAAATTTCTAAATAAAGTTTCTAAGTGATGCCCCTCAAACCTGCGTTGAACAATATCCCCAACCAAAGCAATCATGTCAGGCTTGACTTGTCTCAAAACATCTTCCAATCTACCTTGATAATCCCAATCATGCAAATCAGACACCAAAGCAATCTTAAATCCATCAAAAGCCTGTGGCAAGTCTTTGCACTTAACGCTATATGTATTTGTCTCAAATTGTTTTTTCATATATTACCTCTTATAATAACTAATAGTACCAACTGTCTTTTCAACAACTAATACGCTGCAAATTGTATAGTATATTTTAAATCACTTATAATCTACCAAAATCTAACGGGGACAAACAACGAGAGTGTACAAAGATTGGTTGTTGACAATATGATACAACAAACAATCAACAAAAGCAATAATATTTTTTTGACATCAAAAAGAACAAAAAAGCTCTTGGTAGAATGCAAATTCTCCCGAACGCTTTAAGGTTGATTTATTCATATATTACTTCTTTGCATATTAATACACTCTATTTGTACAATTCTCAAACAACAATATCTACAACAATGGTGCAAACAAATGCAAAATAGAATCCCAAAATCCAAAGTTGAATACACTATTTTTTGTTGTTATTACTTCTTTTGATTGACTCAAAGTATCCAATACATCACTCTTAATATCTGCTATAGCTCCATCATTGCACAACAATGTCCCACACTCAAAGTGCAAGTATAGACTTCTATAATCTAGATTGATAGTGCCAACAACAGCCACTTCGTCATCGCTTACAATTATTTTTGCATGCAAAAAACCTGGGGTATATTCATACAACCGTACTCCATACTTCAATAGATATCTATAATAAGACCTTGTAATCTTGTACACCAACTTTTTGTCAGGTATACCGGGGACAATTATCCTAACATCAACACCTCTCTTGACTGCAAGTCTCAAAGCGTGAATCATTTTTTCACTCAACAATAAGTAAGGGGTAGTAATATAGCAATAGTCCGTAGCTTTGTTGAGTATCTCCATATATACATTTTCACCCAATCTCTCTTTTCCAAATGGATTGACACCAAAAGGCACAACTGTACTCAACTTGTCTTCATTCAACTTGCACAATTGATTTTGCAAATCTTGCTCTAAACTAGTTGTTTTATAATCATCATAATCTAGCTTTTTGTTTTTGCTACAAAAAGCTTGCCACATTTGCAAAAACATCAACGAAAAACCAAAAACAGCCGCTCCCTCAAGTCTCAAGCCCGTGTCCTTCCATACTCCAAATCTATTTATTTTGTTGATATATTCGTCACCTATGTTTATACCACCATTATAAGCTACCAAACCATCTACAACCAATATCTTGCGATGGTCTCTATTGTTTTTTAGCATGGATATAATAGGAATTAGTGGACTAAACAACTGCACTTGTATACCATGTTTTTTGAGATAATTGCGATATTCGTACTTAAAATGATTGGCACTACCAAAGCCATCCGTCATCAACAAAACCTCTACACCCTCTTTGGCTTTTTCTTTGAGTATCTCTACTATACAGTCCCACATGTATCCTTCATGAATAATAAAGTACTCCAAAAAAATATATTTTTTGGCAGACTTCAAGTCTTGCAACATACACTCAAACATATCCTGCCCTATTGCAAAATATCTTACAGAAGTATTGGTATATGTTACATAATCAAGCTCCCCCACCAATCTTGACAATCCATAAAACCTAAGGTTTTCTTCTTTTATTTTGCCTAACAATTCAACATCTTGTTGATGATACACTTCGGCAATTTTAGACTCTCTATCTATCTTTGACACAACTGTACCTGCACTACGAGAGTTTCTAAACATAAAATAAAATATTACACCATAAATATGCAAAAAACCAATACAAATTATCCAAATAATCTTATACTCAGATGCTTCATCTTTGGATATAGTTTTGAATGTAAAAACTACGGCAACTATATTAAAAATAATATATACAATTTCAACAACTTCATAATTAAGCCAACTTAAATGATTAAAATGATTGTTAAAAAAATATTCAAGCAATCCAAAAATAGTTATTATTTGTATTATCAACAGCAATAATAGCAAGTTGAACCTATTAAAGATTTTAAAAAATATTTTCATATATTTTGAGAATAGAGTTTTGCAAAATTTGCATACAATTGAGCCAATATAATTTTCTTATTTAGAACTATACAAATAAAGCGCATTAAGATTTTGTTTTATAATTAAAGAGAAAAGCAAAATAAAATCTTAAATAAAATCAACCTTATAGCGTTCGGGGGTTTGGGGGGGATTCGCTCCAACCCAAAAATG
Source organism: Bacillota bacterium (assembly GCA_009787385.1). Classification (GTDB taxonomy): domain Bacteria; phylum Bacillota; class Clostridia; order Christensenellales; family Pumilibacteraceae; genus WRGC01. Next base: position 12,212 of record WRGC01000007.1, on the reverse strand, counting down.
CTTTTTTGATTCTTTTTTGGCGTCAAAAAAGAATCATGCTACTTTTACTGATTATTTGTATTTTATTGTTAGCAATATCTAGTTGTACACTCTCTTCTAACTATCAATAAATACTAACAACAAAAGTTGTCGACCGTCTAAGCCGACAACTTCAATTTGATTTATGGCGGAGTGGGAGGGATTTGAACCCTCGCACCGCTTTCACGATCTACACCCTTAGCAGGGGCGCCCCTTCGGCCTCTTGGGTACCACTCCAATTGCTTGCCCATTGTCCAACAACGACAACTTTCACATTATAGTACAACAATAGCAAATTGTCAAGTGTTTTTTATTATTGTTTTTTCTCAAGCCAAATCTCAACAATAGCAACCCAATCATAGGAGATTTTTTATGACAAAAGAAGATTGGAGAAAACTTCAAACAATGGGTGCATCTTGGTTTGTATCTTACAAATATTATAATCATATTGAAAAACAACATACAAATTTTTGTAATGCTAAAAACACACAAAGTAGAGAAAGTGCATACAACAACTCTACAAAATTTCACAAACAATTCTTAGAAAAAGTTCTTGAAATGAATGACAATAGTCTCAATCTAAATAGAATAAATCTTAGAGCAAATCAAATAAAACAAATGGCAAAAGAGCTACTTGAAATCCTACCATAACTACAATATAAAAAAGTAGTGTACAAATAGAGTGCATTAAGATTGAAATAAAAAACACCTAATCAAATCAACCTTAAAGCGTTTGGGAGGATTCGCCCCCAATGCTTTTTTGATTCTTTTTTGGTGTCAAAAAAGAATCATGCAGGTATTGTTAATTGTTTGTATCTTATTGTAATAACCACTCGTTGTACACTCCACAAATTGTTGGTAAGTTGCATACAACAATATTTTATTTAAAGAAATTATTTGCAAATAGAATAGTACACTTTTAAAATATAATTCAAAAATCATTAATAATTTTAAACACAATATCACAACTATATATAATCCATCACAAAAATTATAAAATGCCTTAAAACTATATCAAAACGCCCCAAACACGATACAAAAATACCACAACAAATAAAATCACACATATATAGCTACAAAAATCAACAACTCTTGTTAAAATCTCAATTGCTATTTTCTAGCTACTTTTCCGCTACTTACATCAAATATACTATACTTGTTCATACTATCTACCAAATCTTTTTCTATATGTGTAGCTGTAATTATTGTCTGGCAACCATGACAAAACTCTAATAGTTTTTTGCATCTATTGTGGTCAAGTTCACTCAATACATCGTCTAGCAACAAAATAGGTTTTTGTCCATACATATCTTGCATGAGGTCAATTTGAGCCAGCTTGAGACTGAGTACTGTAGTTCGTTGTTGTCCTTGACTACCGTAGGTACGAACATCAATATTGTTGATAGCTATAGCAATATCGTCCTTATGTACCCCACTGTGAGTATATCCATGCTTGATATCTCTCTCCCTATCATTCATCAAGCTTTTCTCAAATTGTGACTGCAGCCTAGCTAAGTCACTTGCATCATATCCATCATAACTCAATACCAAATCTTCTTTATTATCACTCAATTGAGCGTGCCTTGCCTTGGCCAAATTTTCTAATCTTTGCAAAAATCCATGTCTATTTTTGGCTATCTTGCAACCCTCTTTAACCAATTGCATGTCCCAAACAATCAAGTCATTCTCGGCTACTCTACCTGACTTAAGCAACTTGTTGCGTTGTGCCAAAATTCTGTTGTACCCTTGTAGTGTATAAAAGTATGCCTTGGACATTTGACTAAGTGCAATGTCCATAAATCTCCGCCGTTCACTTGGACCATCTTTGATAATGTTCATTTCATCAGGACTAAACAATACACAGCTACATACCCCCATCAACTCACCAATTCTCAAAATAGGCATACTGTTGATTGACACTGTTTTTTTTAATACTTTATCAACTGCAATGCTTACCTTGTCTAAGTGATTAGACTTTACCCAAGACTGTATCAATGCTTTGTCACAACCGCTCTTTATCAACTCCTTTTCCTTGCTAGTCCTAGCACTCTTGCCAACACTACACAAGTAAATAGCTTCCAAAAGACTAGTTTTGCCTTGAGCATTTTCACCCAATACAAGATTTATCCCACTATCAAATTCAATATCGGCATGAGAATAATTTCTAAAGTCTTTTAGTTGTAAAGATTGTATTTGCATATATTGTTGGTATAGGTGACAATCATAGTTTATAATATTTGATAAATATCAATCATTACAAAATTATTCAAAAATCTAAAGCGTACAACGAGAGATTCTTAACAATAGAATACAAACTATCAACAAAATCAGCACTATTCTTTTTTGACGCCAAAAAAGAACCAAAAAAGCTCTTGGGGGGTTGCGAATCCCCCCAAACCCCCGAACGCTTTATGGTTTGTTTTTATTTAAGTTGTTGCTTCTTTTATCTTATTTACTCTATTTGTATACTTCTAAAAAATCAAACTACAACCACACTTATTATACCACAACAGTCATCAACATGCTAGCAATTGTACAAAAAAAGAGTAGGCAACAAGCACTACTCCAACAATATTATTTGGTATACCAATCAACCCATCTTTTCTAGATATATACTCTTGATATCCAATACATCTGTATTTTGTACATCTCCTACAATATTTCCTTCTTTCATCAACACAAACCTAGTACAAAGTCCTTGCATTTCTGCCAAATTGTGAGATGAAATAAAAAAACTAGTATTGTCCTTTTGAGAAATTTCTCTTATTGTTTTAATCATAAAGTCCACACCCACAATGTCTATACCATTGAAAGGCTCATCCATAATTATTATCTTTGGACTAATCAACAAACATCTTGCCAAACTAAGCCGTTGAGTCATACCAAGACTATATGACCTAACCTTGTCTTTTATTCTATCTTTCAATCCCACTTGTTCTACAATTTTGTACAAGTTATCTTTGGTTTTGCCATACATTTTGGCAAAAAAATAAAGATTGTCAAAGCCCGACAAATGCTCATAAAACATATTTTTGTCAGACATCAACACTATATCCTGCATTGCTAAATGAAAAGACTGCTTGATACAATTGCCCCGTACGGTCAATTGCTCAAAACTACAAGGCAACATACCCATAATGCATTTAAGCATAGTAGTCTTGCCTGCACCATTGCTACCCAACAACCCTACAATTTCACCTGACTCTACTTGCAAATTGATATTGTTGAGAGCAAGGCGACTTCCGTATTTCTTGGTTAGACTACTTATTTGCATTATACTCATATAGTCACCTGCTTCTTAGAATTCAATTTCTTGAGTTTGACCCCATTGAAATAAATAGATAACAATACAATTACAACTGACCAAAATGCCAATATTGCAAAACTAAAACCAATTCCATCAAACATTCTATTGCCCATACTACTAGGATCGATAAATATAGTAGACAATGCTACATGTATAAACGGAAGAAATTCCACCCAATGCACATCATACACAAACATTACAAGGAAAGCAACAGCCATCAATGAATAAGTTAGTACAAAATTGAGTGCAGCACTAGGGAAGTCATACTTGATGATAGTAGATAACAAAATAGCAAACAAACCAACAAACACAAATGTAACACAATTAAGCAAACATACTATCAAACCTGTCAAGTATACAGGCATAGCAATTATTGCACCATCTTGAATTTGTAAAGACACTGACGAAAAATTATCAAACCCTAATATCAACCAACCCGATACAATTGTAACAATAAATATCAAAAGAGCAAATCCAACTGCTATAGTAGCCACAAAAGCTACTTTGCACAACAGCACTTGATAGCGTCTCAATGGCAAACTATTGTTGCTCAATGCCGTCGGCTTGCTAATATCTTGACAGACAATGTTGCACACTACATATGAAACAAACGCAAGCATAGACAAGAATATAAGCATATTATCACTTATCAAATATTGAGACAAACTACCCTGCGAATATGGTTTGATGTTGTTGTCCAAATACCAATTGATAACAGCTTTGGTATCACCATTAGCATCTGCCAACATCCCCTCCAACACTTGTCTCCAATCATCACCAAATTTCATATCCCCCAAAAAATCTATTGGTCTACTAAAATATGAATGTTGAAAAACAAGAGCAACAACAATCACGACAACCAAACACAATACACACCAAAACAAGAAACTTTTGAAAAATTTTTTGCACTCATGTTTGTACACAATAGCACACTTTTTGAGTGTGGATAAATTTTGATTTTGTTGCATTTCCATATGTAATATTGGGGAGTATATCTAAAATTGATTTGTTTTTATGAGAGTGTACAAGTAGTTATTATTAACAATAGAATACAAACAATCAACAAAACAAGAGTTATTCTTTTTTGACACCAAAAAAGAACCAAAAAAGCATTTGGGGGGTTGCGAATCCCCCCAAACCCCCGAACGCTTTAAGGTTGATTTTATTTAAAAGGTAGATTTTATTTAAGTTGTTACTTCTTTTACATATTAATGTATTCTATTTTTACACTCTTTATAATAATATTATTGTCATTGCAAGTGTAGTTTGGCAATTTGCAAAATATCTCACTACACTTACAATGACAATTATCAACTTTAAGCTAAAACTTTTATTGTACAACAATTCTTATTGGTACATTTTGAACGGAGTATCACTATTGCTCATTATATCAAAATATCCACTACTTTTAGACCAAGAGATACTTATATCTACCACTCCTACACCAACACCAGTGATATAAACATCTTCCCTTGTATGACCATAATAAACTACAGCATTGCCATGCATATTTGCAAAATTGCTATTGTACACTACAGAAACATACGAACCCAATGTATTGTAAGTATACGAATATGTCAAAGCAAGAAAACCCACTCCAGTAATTCTGTGATAATCTCTATATGGATATACTGCACCATATCTAGACTCAACATTAGCATCTCTATTGTAGTAGTCTTTGTTAGCTATTGATGAATGTGCACTTACTACAGTAAGCTTTCCACCAGATACTATTGACAATCCATTGCTATCACCATAAGTACCTTGCAACAATATTCCAGCATAATCATTGCTACCATAACTATATTCGTCACCTACATTCGGCCAATTTAAACCCAAATTAAATGATGGCAAATTATTAAGAGCAAAATTGCTATTCAAAATCCATGTATTTGATACAGAATCAAAAGTTATTTTAACTGGACTAAAAACAACATCACTTGTATCAAATCTAGACTGTTTTGTCCCCTGAACTTCAAATGTATAATAACCAAATTGATTAAGCAACAACTCTTTGTCTACTTCATTCAAATTGTCATCTCTAACAATCTCATAAAACATATCTTCACGATTGGATAATTGTGACTTTGTAAGTCTAGGAGCATTGTCTAAGTGATATTTGGCAAAATCTTGTTTGGCTTTTATTGTTGCCATTTGTTGTACTGTCAACTCACTTGCTTGAGCTACATTAGTATTGTATGTCACAACGCCTAGCATTGCACTTATTGACAATGCCAAAACCATAGACAGTACCAACAATTTTTTGTACTTACTCAATTTATTGACAAGTACAGACCTCGTTGCTTGTTTCATAATATTTTCTCCTTTATTATAGAAAATACACACAACAAAATCTATTTGCGAATTGTACACTTTGCCCCCCTTATACAAAGTGTTTTTTATTTATTACAAGATATATTTTTTGCATGTAGTTTACTACATGCATGTAGTTTACTACATGCATGTAGTTTACTACATGCATGTAGTTTTGTCAAGCATATTTGTCAAATTTTGGATATATCATGACATTGTTACATGATATATTTTACATATTTTCACATCAATTTGTAGCAAAATAATGCTAGATAACACAAAGTATCCTAGCATATGTTGTTTATTTTACTTACAAATAATAACTATATAGAAAAATTTCCAACTTTGATAAAATATAATCTTCAATAAGGAATAAAAACAACCTTAAAGCGTTCGGGGGTTTGGGGGGATTCCCCAATAGCTTTTTTGATTCTTTTTTGGCGTCAAAAAAGAATAACGCCTATTTTGTTGATTGTTTCTATTATATTGTAAATATCCAATCTTTGTACGCTTTACCCCCGCTATCAATCATTACCCTACATTATGCAATTGACTATACTCCCAATCTTTGAATATAGTCATAAGCACTCAAAGCAGCTGTTGCACCACCACCCAATCCTACAACTATTTGCTTGTATACACAATCTGTACAATCACCTGCGGCATATATTCCCGCCACATTGGTAGCTCCCATGCGGTCTACAACAATTTCACCTCTTGGATTCAAATTGACACCACTTTCCTTTAAGAATCCCGTACTTGGCACTAATCCTATCAATATAAAAATACCATCAACTTTAAGAGTCAACTCTTTGTTGGTCTCAATATCTATATAATTTAGACTTTTTACACTAGTATCTCCATCTATCTTAGTTGTTTTGGCTTTTAATATTATTTTAACATTTGAGCATTTTGCCAACCTATCCTGTAGCAACTTGTCGCCCTTTAGTTTGTCACCATGATATATAATAGTTATTGACTTAACTATTGGACTTAAGTCCAAAGCGGCTTCTAGCCCACTATTGCCAGCCCCAATTATAGCAATATCCTTACCTTTGTAAAGTGGTCCATCACAGTGCGGACAAAATGATATCCCCTTTGCCTTAAACTCTTTCTCACCAGGCACACCTATCTCACGCCACTTTGCACCTGTTGCGACTACTATGGACTTGGATTGCAACTTTGCACCATTGGACAACTCTACTTGTACAATGTCGCCAACTTTGGATACCTTTTCTACTTGTTGGCTATCTATAATATCTATAGGATATGACTTAATATGTTCTAGCAATGCTGCCGCAAACTGTGGTCCTTCTATATACTTTGTTCCTATGATATTCTCAATCCCCAAAGTATCCAAAATTTGTCCACCTATATTTTGACTAACTATACCCGTCTTGATACCCTTGCGACTAGCATAAATGGCAGCTGTACTGCCACTTGGTCCTCCGCCAATAACAAGCACATCAAATATACCCTTGCTATTCAACTCAGTCAAATCCACTCCTACGCCCAATTTGGTCAAAGCATCTTTGAGAGTCATTCTACCATTGTGCCATTCGTTGCCATTGAGTGTTACTGATGGTACTGCCAAGATGTTTTTTTGATTAACTTCATCTTGATAGCTAGAACCCTCTACCATGGTATGACTAATATTGTCATTTAGCAAACTCATAATATTGAGAGCTTGAACTACATCAGGACAATTGTGACAACTCAAAGAAACATAAGTGACAAACTTCATATTTTGCTTGATACTTGCAATTTGCTTAAATTGATTTTCTTCTATTTTTGGAGGTCTACCTGATACTTGCAACAATGCCATTACAAAACTACCAAACTCATGCCCCAAAGGAAGTCCAGCAAAAACAATTCCACTAACCTTGTCAGGCGTATCAATACTAAAACTCCCTACTCTATCATGTTGTTTTTGAACAACACTAATTTTGCTAGAAAGTGCAGCAACTTCATTTGCAAACTCTTCTACTTGTACATTTCCACTAGGGTCAGCGTGAATCCCCAACACAACGGGATTTTCAATCAAATCCACATATCCCTTTAATTGTTCTATTATATCTTGTTCCAAAATCATAAATACTCTACCTTCTTTAATATATTAATGATAATAATTATCAATTAATAATATTTATTATAACATAATTTAACAATAGTGTCAACATATTTGACACTGATAGTCGTCAAGGAGTGTGCAAATAGAGTACATGAAGATAGAAAGAATTAACCTTAAATAAAATCAACATTAAAGCGTTCGGGGGTTTGAATTCGCCCCCCCCCAAATGCTTTTTGGGTTCTTTTTTGGCGTCAAAAAAGAATAACGCTAGTATCGTTGATTGTTTGTATTCTATTGTTAATAATACTATCGTTGCACAATCTCGTCAGTCGTACTTGATTGATTATGCAAAAGAAAGACTTAGTTTTTTAAGTCTTTCTTTGTTATATTCTTTATTGTTTTGTAATATGCAATCAAATTATGCTACATCTTTTCTAATTGGCAACGCATACCAAAAATTGTTTGTACTAGACAAATGCATATTTGACACTCTCAAATTGTCTTTGTCGTGTATTACTGTTTCTGTTGCCACATCTTTGTTGATAGAAGACATATCTTCACCATTCATAAACTTGATTGCTGTAGCCATTGTTGTTTTTCCCATGACATCAGGTTGTTGTTGAACAGTAAAAAGCAAGCTACCATCTTTCAAATGTGAGTCAATATTGCTAGAAGCATCAAACCCTGCTCCTACCTTGGTTGTTCCTTTATTTTCCTTAATGGCATTTCCTATACCTACTGTTGTACCTTCATTAACCCCATAAAAAGCAACTATACTATCATCTGTAATCAAAGCATTTGCTTTGTCTTGAGTATCTTTAGGTTCTTTTCCTGATTCTTCTTGTTGTGTTTTAAATTCATCTTCTTCTACCGCTTTTTTGAATCCAGCAGCTCTTGAAAGCACTCCCGCAGTTGCATCAGGAAGATAAATTTGAATTGTTTTTCCTTTTAATTCTTCTTCTTTACTACTTTCTTTCAATCTTTTTACTAACTCTTTTCCACCTTGATATCCACCCGCTTCATTGTCAGTTTTTACAGTTTGAATAATTCCATCACCCGTAACAGATGCTGGACTGTCTACATAAATAAACTTAACACCATTACCTATAGCTTCTTTGACCGCATTAGCAGTTGCATCAGGACTTACAGCAGCTGCCAAAATAATTACTTTAGCATTATTGGCTGTTGCTTGCTCAATAAGTGCAATTTGTTGTTTGTCATTTGTACCATTACCTTCAGTTGGTGTAGACCACTCAAAGTCAAAGTTTTTGTCTGTAGCTGCATCGTATGCTTCCTTAGCTCCTTTGTGTACTCTTACCCAATGCTCATCTGTACCGTCCATTGTGATTAGATACACTTTTTCTTTGTTAGATGCTTTGCAAGCAACTAGTACAAAACTAGCTACAGTTAGGCAAAGAATCAATACAATTAGCATTGAAATTTTTTTATTAATTTTTGACATAATTTCTCCTTGGGTTTCCCCTAAATATTTAATATATTTTATTAACAAATTTTAATAAACCAAATGTTGAGTTTTTGTGGTATACTTATTTTCTAGGATTATACAAATAATAGAGTAAATTAAGATTGTTTGTATTTTATTATTGATAACTTGCTCATTGTACAATCTCTATTTTCTTAAGTATATCTATTAACTAGAATCTCTCAACTTGTTGCCATCATTTAATGTCAACTTTTTTTGCTTGTTAGCTCCTAATTTTCTCATCAATACATCAGCACCTACCGCAATCACAACTACAAATCCCAACAGTATCATTTGATAACTATCATTGAGATTTATCAAAGTAAGTCCTCTTTGCAAAACAACCCACATCATAGACCCCACAATCACACCTTGCAAAAGCCCCGCACCACCTAGCGTACTAATTCCACCAATTACCGCCACAGCAACGGCATACATTTCATAACTTGTACCTGCACCTAAAGACCCCGAACTAGTTTGTGCAACACCAATAATACCAGCAAATCCTGCACAAAATGCACTAATCATAAATGCCATGGTTGTAGTAGAACCCACATTGACACCCGACAACTTTGCTGCTTCTTTGTTGCTTCCAACAGCATAAACATGCCTACCATATTTGGTTTTAGACAAAAACAACCACGCAATCACCCATACTACCAAAGCAATCAAAATAGTAGAACTCAAAATACCAAAAGTACTTCCATAAAAAAATTTTTGAAAACCATCTGCCACTTCTTTGCCTATACCAACACTTATATTGTCTGTAGGTCTAGCATTGTTTGCCATGTATGCTATCCCACGCCCAACAAACATAGTGCCAAGAGTAGCAATAAATGGTGGCAATTTGAATCTTGATACCAACTGTCCATTTACAAATCCAATAACAACAGATACTAGCAAAGCAATCAAAATAGCCCAAATAGGTGATACCCCATTGTTAGCCATCAAACTTGCCGATATCATAGAACTTGCACCATATACCGAGCCTATACTCAAGTCAATATTGCCAGTTATTAGTACAAACCCTTGTCCTATCCCAATCACAATATATGGAGCCATCTCTCTAATCATGTTTCTAATATTGAGATTGTTGACAAAGTTGGGATTGATACTAGCAAAAACAACAACTAGTACTAAAGTACCAACCAAAACACTAATAATTTGCTTTACACCCTTAGCATTCCATGTATTTTTAAAATAATTTAATACCGGCGATTTGTTTTCCATATTAGTTTTTATGCCCTTTATTTAAGGATAATTAAGCCACTCTATATATTACAATATTCAATCAACAAACTCACAAACTACACTCATTACAAGCAATATTCAAAAATACTCTCACTCAAATTATCCAATTTTTTTGTCAAATCTTGTTGCACTTGCAATAATCTTTTCTTGAGTGGCTTCTGCCCTACTGTACTCACCCGTCATTTTGCCATCACACATAACCAAGATACGATCAGACATCCCCATAACTTCGGGGAGTTCGCTAGAAATAATCAAGACAGCTATACCTGATTTTTTGAGCTTATTAATTATGTTATAAATTTCTACTTTTGCCCCAACATCTATCCCTCTTGTAGGTTCGTCAAATATTATTACTCTAAAATTGCGTGCTAGCCACTTGGCTACTACCACCTTTTGTTGATTGCCACCACTCAAACCTTGTGCGTCTTGTTCGGGCGATGCTATCTTGATTCTCAAAGCTTCTACAGAAGTCTTTACAAGACCTTTTTCTGCTCTAGGTTTTACAAATCCAAGCTTGTTGGTTATAGAATCCAAATTGGCTAATGCCAAATTTTCTCTAATACTCAATCTCACTGCCAAACCATCTCTCTTGCGGTCTTCAGGTACTAGTACTATCCCTGCTTTTATAGCATCTTTAGGCTTGTTGATTGTTATTTGTCTTGTCTCCAAAACTACTTCACCACTAGAATGTGGGTCTATACCAACCAACGCCCTACTCAACTCAGTCCGCCCCGCTCCCATCAAACCCGCAATACCCACAATTTCTCCTTGCCTAAGTTCAAAACTAATATCTCTCACAAGCCTACCCGCATTCAAACCCTTGACACTCAATACTACATCACCAACTTCGGTCTCTATATGCGGGAACTTCTCAGTAATTTCTCTACCAACCATCTTAGCAACCATCTCATCAATTGTTACATCTTCAAAATTGTGCGTTGAGACATACTCGCCATCTCTCATTATTGTAATGCGGTCAGTTATGTGTTGCAATTCATCAAGACGGTGACTTATATAAATTATTCCTACCCCTTCAGATTTCAACTGATTGACTACTTCAAACAACTTTTTTACTTCAGCTTCTGTCAAAGCTGAAGTAGGTTCGTCCATAATAAGTACTTTAGAATTTAGTGACAATGCCTTGGCTATCTCAACCATTTGTTGCATAGAGACTGCCAATTCGTCCAAAGTTTGGTCAGGGTCCAAGTCTATGTTGAGCTTTGACAAAATCTCTCTTGTCTCTTTACGCATTCTTTTTCTATCTACAAATATACCTTTCAGTGGTTCTCTACCCAAAAATATATTTTCTGCAATACTAAGATGCCCACACATATTTAGCTCTTGGTGTATCATAGCAATGCCAAGTCTAGTGGCATTTTTTGAATCATGATATTCAACAGTCTCACCAAACAACTTAAGTTCGCCACTATCTCTTTGATGCACTCCACTAAAAATCTTAACCATAGTGGATTTGCCCGCACCATTTTCACCCAAAAGAGCTACAACTTCACCTTTCTTGAGTTCGAACTGCACCCCTTTCAAAGCTCTCACGCCCGAAAAAGCCTTGACTAATCCATTAGCTTGTATAAGATATTCACTCATATATAAGTATCAAATAATCAATTTTAAAATACCAATTGTGATTTCAATAGACAAAAGCATACAAAATCCATACATATATGCCAAAATCCTATATATTTAGTTTAAATCAAAATCATCAATGAAAATATGTAAACTACACATGTATAGTACCATACATACATACATAC
>WRGC01000006.1 GCA_009787385.1 Bacillota bacterium | reverse complement strand
TTCTTTTTTGACGCCAAAAAAGAACCAAAAAAGCTTTTTTTTGGGGGGGGTGCGAATCCCCCCCCCCACCGAACGCTTTAAGGTTGTTTTTATTTTATGTGTTTTATTTTTCCATCTTAATTACTCTATTTGTACACTCATTATGAGAGCTATAAATCAAATTCATTTGCAATAAAGTTTGTATAATAATCACCATTTTTAAATTTGATATGATTAAGTATTTGTAATTGCATATCTACATTGGTATCTATACCCTCTATTCCAAGTTCACATAGAGCAACTTTGAGTCTATTGATTGCCTCTTCTCTTGTGTTTGCCCATACTATAAGCTTGCCTATCATACTATCATAGTAAGGTGGTACTGTATAGCCATAATAAATACTAGTGTCAAAACGCACCCATGGACCCGCTGGATAATTGATACTCGTTATAGTGCCGGCACTAGGTCTAAATCCTAGCTTAGGATTTTCGGCATTTATTCTACACTCTATAGATGCTCCTTTGGATCTAACATCAGCTTGTACAAAAGTCAGTGGCAAACCCATTGCAATGCGTATTTGCCACTTAACTATATCTATACCTGTTGTCATTTCTGTTACAGGGTGTTCTACTTGTAGTCTCGTATTCATTTCCATAAAATAAAAATGACCTTGACTATCCAACAAATACTCTATAGTCCCAGCGTTGGTATACCCAACTGTCTTTACAACATTTCTAGTTGCCTTAATCATATGTGGACGCAAAACTTTGCTAACAGCCAAACTTGGGGTCTCTTCTATCATCTTTTGATTGCGTCTTTGTACACTACACTCTCTCTCACCAAGTACTACAATATTGTCAAATTCATCTGCCAATACTTGCATTTCTATATGTTTTACAGGACTCAAAAACTTTTCTATATAACAACCACCGTCACCAAATGACTTTAATGCCTCTTGCTCTGCTTGCTCATATGCATGCTCAAAGTCTTGCAAGCGTTCAACCAACCTTATTCCCTTTCCACCACCACCACTCTTTGCCTTTATAAGAAGTGGAAAACCTATCTTTTTAGCTTGTTTTATGGCTTCTAATTTATTTGGCAAAACATCAGTTCCTGGGACAACAGGCACACCTATCTCCTTCATTGTCTTGCGTGCTACATCCTTGTCCCCCATTTTTTCTATAACTTCGGCAGATGGTCCTATAAACTTTATAAAATACTCTTTGCACTTTCTTGCAAACTCTACATTTTCACTCAAATAACCATATCCTGGGTGGATTGCATCTACCTCCAATCTATGTGCAACCGTAATAATTGCATTGATATTCAAATAACTATCTCTACTCAATGCACCTCCTATACATATAGCTTGATCTGCCATATGTACATGCATAGCATCTCTATCTGTATCACTGTATATAGCTACGGTAGAAATCCCCATTTCTTTACATGCTCGTATTATTCGTACCGCTATCTCCCCACGGTTGGCTATCAATACTTTTTTAAACATAATGCAACAATTGCCACACAAAACACCACTAACAATCAATTGCTAGCAATATATTTATTATTAGAAAAAATTTACGATAAGCGTATCAAAGTTTTGTATAAAATTAAAATAATTACAATATTAACTTTGTTGCCTATCTCACAAAAGTTTGTATTCAAACAAAGATTGACCATACTGTATTAATTCGCCATTTGAAACTAATACTTTTGTGATTTCACAATCAAATTCAGCAACAATCTCATTCATAGTCTTCATGGCTTCAATAATATATAAGACATCACCTTTGGATATTTTATCACCAACTTGAGCAAATGGCTTAGCATCTGGTGAACTAGCTGCATAAAATACTCCAACCATTTTTGCATTTATTGTACTAATGTGTTTTGTTTGTTGTTGTGTCTCTACAAATGCATTATTGCTTATATTATTAGTCAATGGTATTGTATGAGGTGGAACAAACGCTGGCAATGTTGTAGGAACTTGATAACCTCCACCTTGTTTTGCCAAACGCACTTTAAGTCCGTCCTGTTCTATCTCCAACTCATTTAGTCCATGTTCAGAGAGTATAGTTGCTAAAGTTTTTATTAATGTTGTTGTGTCCATAATATTTATCACAATTCCCAAATGTCAAATTTTAATATAACATCACATATTTATCTAATTTTGGGAAATATCTTTCAAAATCTATACTTTCTTAAATCCAATAACAGCATTATGTCCGCCAAATCCTAGACTGTTAGAAATAGCAAAGTCTACTATTTGTTTGCGTGCATGATTTGGAATATAATCCAAATCACATTCTGGATCTTTGACATTATAATTGATTGTAGGAGGTAAAATGTCATGCTGCAAACTCATTATACATGCTATTGCTTCTGCTCCACCTGTTGCCCCCAACATATGTCCATGCATGGACTTAGTGCTTGAGATTGACAATTTAAATGCCTGTTCGCCAAAAGATTGTTTGATTGCTATACTTTCTATCTTATCATTAAGTGGAGTGCTAGTACCATGAGCATTGACATATACTTGGGAAGATGATTGTATACTTGCTTGTTTTATCACTTGCCGTATAGCGTTAGTACCAGAAAAGGCATCAGGATCAGGTGATGTAATGTGATGAGCATCACAAGTATTGCTATATGCTACCATCTCACACAAAATTGTGGCATTTCTAGCTTTGGCATGGTCATAACTCTCCAACAAAAGTATTCCAGCCCCTTCACCTATTACAAAACCATCTCTATCCTTATCAAATGGTCTACAAGCTGTATTAGGGTCAGGGTTGAGACTCAGTGCCATACAATTGGTAAATCCTGCAATAGACAATCCACAAATTGGAGCTTCACTTCCACCCGCCAACACTGCATCTGCATAACCACCTTGAATAGCTCTATAAGCCTCACCTATACTATGTGTAGCAGTGGCACAAGCACTCACATGTGCTAGGTTGATACCCTTAGCATTGTACTTGATTGCTATCAAGCCTGAAGCGATGTTTGCTATCATCATTGGAACAAGATATGGCGAAACTCTATTAGGTCCTTTTTCTATCAAAGTATTTTGATTATTTATGAGAGTATTAATTCCACCTATGCCACTACCTACATATACCCCAAATTTATCAGGGGATATGTTGCCCAAAATTCCACTTTGCAATACTGCCTGATGTGCCGCAACTACGGCGTAAGAAGCATACAAATCATTGCGTCGCAAGCTACTTGCATCCAATATACCATCAGCACAAAACTCTTTGACTTCTGCCCCAATCTTAACTTTGTAGTTAGATGTATCAAATCTAGTCAGTCTTCCAATACCACTTTTACCTTTTATCAAACTATCCCAAAAACTATCCACACTATTTCCAATAGGACTAACTACTCCCATACCTGTGACCACAACTCTTTTTGAATGCATAACAAAACTCCATTTTGTATTAAAACTGCTGTGATATCTCAATAATCATAAATTTGATGTTGTATACTTATCCTGATTGAAATACAATCAAAGTGTCAATCCACCATCTATACGCAATACTTGCCCAGTAATATACTTAGCCATTGGACTTGCCAAAAAAACAATTGTACTAGCAACATCTTCTACAGTTCCCATACGCTTAAGAGGTATACTATTTATAGCTTTATCCTTCAATTCTTGACTCAAACTATCTGTCATTTGAGTACTAATAAAACCCGGAGCTATAGCATTGCAATTGATACCCCTACTTCCCAACTCCTTTGCTATAGACTTAGTAAGACCAATCAAGCCTGACTTAGAACTACTGTAGTTAGCTTGCCCCAAATTTCCATCACAACCTGCTATACTAGATACATTTATTATATTACCCTTTCTATTTTTGACAAATTGTGGATAAAGATGTCTTATCATATTAAATGCACCCTTAAGATTGATATCCAATACGCTATCCCAATCATCTTCATTCATTTGCAAAACCAACTTGTCTCTAGTTATTCCTGCATTGTTGACCAATATATCTACCTTATTCCAATCTGCAAGTATACATTCTATTGTCTTCTTGCAAGCTTCAAAATTGGCTACATCACATTGATATGTTTTAACTTTGCCACCATTTTCAACAATAGTGTCAGCTGTAACCTTTGCTCCATTTGTATCTCCACCATACACTATAGCAATGCTAGCACCATACTTTGCAAGTTGTACAGCTGTTGTTGCACCAATACCACGACTTCCACCTGTAATTAGAGCAACCTTGTCATCTAGTTCAAAAATATTTTTCATACTACTTACCTATATATTTGACATAGTCATATATTTTATAAAAAAACTAAAACAACAACAATATATTTATATCACACTATTTAGTTGCAATTTACTATCTTATTTACCAATCCTGTCAATACATTGCCTGCACCAACTTCAACAAATTGCTCAACTCCATAATCTTGCATATTTTGTATGATATTTATCCACCTAACAGGGCTTGTTAATTGCAATGCTACTCTAGATTTTATATCTTTATCCGTATATAAATTGCCATCTATATTGCTATACAACGGAATATCTATGTGATTGAATTGCAAAGTCTCCAAAAAATTAGCCAAACCTATTTGTGCTTGCTCCATATAAGGACAATGAAATGCACCACTCACCCTAAGTTTTATTAATCGTCCACCACTACTTGAAACTTTGTTTGACAATTTATCTATTGCATTCAAATCTCCGGCTACTACCGTTTGCATAAAACTATTATAATTAGCACACCACAAATCATTTGAATGTTGATTGACAATTGCAACTAAATCAATAACCTTATCTACACTCAAACCTACCACAGCTGCCATACCACCATTGGTATTTTCTGCACATAATTGCATCAACTCAGCTCTCTTGCATACTAGACGCCAACCATCATACACGCTTAAAGCACCACAAAATACCAACGCTGGAATTTCTCCAAGACTAAACCCTGCAATACAATCAGGCTTTTTTCCATTTTGTTCAGTCCAAGCAAAAGCACCTGCAAGTCCTGTAGCAAAGAGTGCAGGTTGAGCATTTATTGTAAAATTAAGATTTTGAGATGAACTTTCAAAACAAAGTGATGTAATATCATCTCTATATTGAGACAACTCGTCAAACAATTGCCTAGCTTGACTAGAATGCTTATAATAATCTTTGCCCATTCCAGAGAATTGAGCTCCCTGTCCTGAAAATAGTAAAGCTGTTTTTGACATAATCAAATACCCTTGCCTATTTCTTTAGGCTTTGTATAAGATTGGCAACATCACCAACAGTCTTAATATTGTCATTCAACTCAATAGTTACCTTAAACTCATCTTCAAAAACCATAAGCAAATCTACCACATCCAAGCTATCTAATCCCAAATCTGCAAATGTTGAAGTTGGTGTAATTTTGTCTATTTCTATACCCCTATTGTCACTTAGCAATTTTGCTACTTTATCAAACATAATTTATTCCCCTATTCGTTAATTTTTAGTTTTGTAATATATTTTGTATAGTTTACAATAATTAGAAATTTATCAATATAAAAGCTATATCTTCAACACAGCAGCTCCTGTAGTCAAACCACCACCAAAAGAACATATTGCAACAATATCACCCAATTTAAGTTGACTGTCCATATAGGCATCATGCAATAATGAAGGCAAACAAGCTGACGATGTATTTCCACAAAATTCTATATTGGACAATACTTGTTTTAAATCTAGTCCCAGAGATTTTGAAGCTGTCTCAATAATGCGGTAGTTGGCTTGATGTGGCAAAAACCAGTCAACTTGTGAAATTGACAAATTTGCCATACTCAAAACTGCTCTTACTTCTTCATCTATAGCTTTAATTGCCCACTTATACACTTCAGGTCCGTCCATGTATAGATAAGGTTGCAAATTGTACTTGTGTGTAAACGGAGCGTTGCCTTCGCTATTGGGTATATTCATCAACTCTCCACCACCCTTAGTTGTAAGTTTGATAGCTTTGAGCTGTTCCCCTCGTGTAACAATCAACGCACCTGCACCATCACCAAACAAAACACAAGTATTGCGATTGCCAAAATCTACAAACCTAGACAAGTTGTCCACACCAATGAGCAAAACTTTGTCTGCTCTACCACTGTTCAAATAAGACACTACAACATCCAACGCATAAACAAATCCACTACAAGCGGCATTTATATCCATTGCTGGAATAGTTAGCTTGAGATGTCCTGCCACAAGACAAGCAACCGACGGTACAATATAGTCCCCACCTATTGTGCTACACACTACCAAATCTATATCTTTAGCATCACATTTTGCATTTTCCAAAGCTTGTAAACTAGCTTGTATTGCCATGTGTGCCACACTTTCATCTGTAACTACTCTTCTTTGCTTTATGCCTGTGCGTTTAGTAATCCACTCATCACTAGTTTCTACAATAGATTCTAGATGTTGATTGGTCAACACATATTTTGGCAAAAACTTGCCTGTACCTTGTATTTGTATCATCTCGCTCCCGAATGCCAATTCATAAAAACAACAGTAGCTATGCCACAAGCTTTGCAACTCATACTATTTTTAGTATCTACGCCATGCCCAACATACTTTTGAGTTGCTTAATATTCATAACACCCGAACGCCTATCCATCAATTGTCCATCCTTAAAAACTAGTAAAGTAGGAATAGAACTAACTTCATATTGTGCGGCAATTGCCTTTTCAGCATCTACATCAATCTTAACTATAGAAGCCTTTCCTTCCAATTCTTCTGCCAATTTGTCCAAAGTTGGAGCTAGCATGCGGCAAGGACCACACCATTCTGCCCAAAAATCAACCAATACAGGCACTTTACTTTCCAAAACGACGCTCTTAAATTCGTCTGTTGTTGCATGAATAACCATCTATTTATTTCCTTATTTGTTACTATATTTAGTCGTACACTATGACTAAATTTTGATTATTTTAAAAGTAGTAATTTTCAATAGAATAATCAAAAACTACTCTACACCACAAAGTTCTACAAATGCATCATAGTATATATCAACCAATTTATATAAATCAGCTTCAGGATACTGCTCATTTGGACTGTGTATATCCGTTCTCACGCCCACAAATCTAGTACCAAAGGCTACGGCATTTTTGAGTTGTCTTGCATATGTCCCACCACCACTCTTTATACAAACTCCCGGAAGTCCTGTGTGTCTAGTATAAATAGACAACAATGTCTTTACTAGTGGATCATCTTTTGACACAAACAATCCAGGTTTGTACTCCAATATTTTGATATCTGCTTCAATAGATAACATCTTTAACGCATGATTTATTTTTTTTAATAAAGACTGGTCGTCCAAAGTGCGAGGCATTCTAGCGTCTACAGTGAGTATCAGTTTATAATCTTGTATCCTACATAACCCAGGATTGAGCGTAAGATTTCCACTATCTTGACATTCTTCAACTAGCCCCGAAGTTAGTTTAAACTCATCGTTGTTAAACATTCTGTGTAGCTTATACAATACTTTTGTATCTTCACAAGCATCTAATGTCTCAAACAATGTTGCAAGCAAAGCAAAGTTCATCATTATAGCATTTCGCCCCTTGTGAGGCGCCATTGCATGCCCTGAAATACCTTGAGCATTTATAGTATAACCTTCGTCAGTTTCTTGCAATGTATAAAGAGAAGCTTGAGATTTATCCAAAATTTGTGACAAGTCACCATGAAGCATAGCCAACTTGTCATATATCTTACTTCCTTTAGCTACAGTGACTACACTAGTCTCGGGTATCATATTAGGTCTAAACCCACCTTTGATATCAACACAACTTGACAACTTTGGAGCATATACAATAATCTCAAATTGCATTATACCCTTTTCGCTATTAATAATAGGAAAATCAGCATCAGGAACAAAACTACAAACAGGCATAGTTTCATTGTTGACATAAGCTTTAATACAAGACATATCAGTCTCTTCGTTGCAACCAAATATCAATCTAGCATGCCTCTTTAGTTTGATTCCATTATCTTTAAGACGCTTTAAAGCATACAAAACAGCTATAGCAGCTCCCTTGTTGTCTGTAACACCTCTACCATACAATATACCATCTCGTATAGACAACTCAAATGGAGGACTATCCCACTTAGACAATTCACCTGCTGGCACTACATCTAAGTGACAAAGCGAACCTACAATTTCATCAGTACTCCCATTGACTTGACAATAACCATACTTGTGCTTATTGACAACAATATCCAAACCAAAGTCAGTAGCTCTACCCAATACAAATTCCAAAGCTTTGGCCGTTTCTATACCAAAAGGAGCGTTGTCTTGAGATTGACCTAGTGTACTTTTAAAAGATATCAATTTAGCTAAATCTTGTATCATTGTTAGTATTATAACCCTTTCTCAACAACAAGTCAACAAATTTTTTGTGCATAGCTATTGAGCAACAATCGTTGTTATATAATTGTCAAATATAGTTATATTTAAAAATCTCAATTTATCATTTTCAACTACAAGCAAACTATCTTCTAATTAGCTTAGAGTATTCTTGAACTACAAATTGCATTAACATACTATCTTCTTGTATGCCACAGTATTGTTGCAAAAATTCTTCTACACCTATTGTTTGGATATATTCTTTTAATTGTTCGGCTTCTACACAATTACTGTCTCTATACAATAGCACTAAAGCTATAACTCTAGATAAGCTCATTGGTGCTAAAACTGCACTATATTGCCCCATAACTTGTTTCAATACTTCTTTTAGACTATCACTATCTTTTACCATATTGGGGTCAATACCAAATTGCTTAGAAAGATTGTTGAGCAATTCGGGTGTAACACCCAATTCAAAATTCATTAATTGGCTAGTATCCATCTCTATTTGCATTTCAAATATATCTAATGCAGGTTTTACAAATCTCTCATTTACGCCCAAATGACTAATAGGTTTGTTGCATATACGCCATATGTGAGTATCAATATAAGGATTGGACAGTCTATCTACAACAGATTGTTGATACTTGAGATGCTCCGCTCTATCAAATTTATGCTTGCTAACTAGATATTCACCCGTCTCATTAGTAAGTCCCTTAATCAATTCTTGTATATCTTTGTTGGCAATACATTGTTTGACTGTTGTAAAACCAAAATAATTGCCTGCATATGCAAGAGCTGTACCCATTGTCTTGATAGAAAATATTTTTCGTTCTATATAAGGCAACAACTCAGGTACATAAATTGCACCCTTTAATTCGGGCTTTGCTCCTACAATATTAGAATCTTGTACAACCCACTCCCAATAAGGTTCTACCTTAATTGACAACATATCCTCATTGTTTTGCTCGGGAATAATTCTATCCAATGTCGCATTAACAAACCCAATATTTTGTTCTACCAATGGCAACAAGTCTCTCTCTATATGTGGTAGAATACTATCCTTCAATACCGATGCGGTTTTGGGATTATCTTCACATACAACAATATTGAGCGGTATTTTGGTATGTTGCAACCTATAGTTGATAGATTGTGCTAGCAATGGTGCAATTTTTTTTAAAGTACCTATACTTAGAGTTGTACTGATAAGATCGGCATCTTTGATAATCTTTTTTAAATCCAAAACACTTCCATTAATATTTATTCCCGCAACGCCATCTATCCTTATTTGAGTATTAGCGTCATCTGCAAAAAAAATATTATAACTTTGTTTTTTATTTATCTCATCTATCATTGATTTGTCTGTATCTACAAAACAAATATCAAATCCAGAATTATTCAATACTTGTCCAACCAATCCCCTACCCTTGTCCTTGATACCAAAGTGTACTGCCAACATGCGTATTCTCCTTAAAATTATAAAACATTATTGTCTAATAACTATGAAAATAATGTTGTTTGCAATACTATTTTCACTAGACAGTGCAAGTCATTATATCATATTGTTGCAAAATTGTAAAAACAATTTTAATCATGATTGCAGTTATCTACAATCAAACAAATTATGAGAGTGTACAACGAGCTATTATTAACAATAATATACAAACAATCAACAAAACCAAGTTTATTCTTTTTTGACGCCAAAAAAAGAAGCAAAAAGCATTTGGGGAATCTCCCCACCCCCGAACGCTTTATGGTTGTTTTTATTTAGTTGTTTCTTAATTTCCATCTTAAAGTACTCTATTTGTACACTCATCAAATTATATGTAAAACTTTTATATTAGACAAAATACACAAAATGTGATATAATATATACACATGAATAAAATACAATCAAAACAATATATATACATCTTTGTATTGACAATATTAATGGCAAGTGTGTTTTTAACTTCTTGTAGCGTTTCTAATGACAATAGAAAAGTCAATATAATAGCATTGTCTGGACCTACGGGTATTGGATTTGGTTATATGAATAACAAAATATCCAATGGCGAATTGACTGACTACAATCTAGAAATTGCTACATCGCCCGACCAAGCAACTGCGGCTCTAGTCAATGGTAGTGTAGATATTGCTAGTGTTCCATCCAATGTAGCGGCAATATTGTACAACAAAGGTGTAGATTTGCAAGTAATAACTATCAATGCTGGAAATGTACTCACACTAGTACAACGCACAGGGGCTGAACCAATAACAAGTTTTACGGAGCTAAATGAAAAAGAAGTATTTACCACAGGACAGGGAGCAACGCCTGAAGCTATAATACAACATCTATCAAACAAAGAAAATATAGAGTTAGACTTAGAGTTTGTACCAGATCCAACAGAGATTATAGCAAAATTCAAACAAGGAACTGCTGACTACGCAATTTTGCCACAACCTGCCGCAACAAATGCAATTATGCAAGAGGGAGAAAATGGGCAACCCTTAGCTACATTTGTACAAAATATAGCTGATACATGGAGTAAGTATTATCCTGACACACCAATTGCAACAGGTGTAATGGTAGCAAAAACAGATTTTGTCAACAACCATAGAGAAATGTTTGATAAATTTTTGACAGAATACAAGCAGTCTGTAGAATGGATGATAGATCCAATCAATATAGACAAAGCAGCTCAATATATAGTTGATATGAAAATAATACCATCATTGCCAATTGCCAAGCAAGCCCTACCAAATAGTGGAGTTGTCTTTGTAGAAAAGCAAAATATGAAAGAGCAATTAGAACAATTTTATAAAATATTATTGGACTTTAAAGCTCCTATCATAGGTGGCAAGTTGCCTGACAACGATTTTTATTTTATATAATATATGAAAAAAAATCATTTTCTAAAAATACTTTCTAAAACAACTATAATACTATTTTGGCTACTACTGTGGCAAGTGATTGCACTAACTATATCCAACAACTTGGTATTGCCTAGTCCACTAAGTGTTTTGCATTCTCTATTAAATTTATCTAAGACTCAAGAATTTTGGTTGTCTATATTCAATTCATTTTATAAAATTGTTTTGGGATTTTTTATAGCTTGTATTGTATCAACAATAATTGCGATACTAGCTTACAAAATTGATATTATAAAACAATTTGTTGCCCCAATAATTTCGGCACTTAGAGCTATACCTGTAGCTAGTTTTATTATACTATTACTTATAGCACTTTCCAACAAATCCAACCTATCTACAATCATTGTAGTTATTATGGTTTTTCCAATAGTGTATGCAAATATATTGTTGGGGCTAAATAGTATAGACAAAAATATAATAGAAATGGCAACAGTATTCAATATAAGTAGACCCAAAAAACTACTCTATATACAAGTGCATCATATTCTGCCATATTTTTCTACTTCATGCAAAATTAGCATTGGTCTTGCATTCAAGTCAGGTATAGCTGCCGAACTTATAGGTGTAGTAAAAGATAGTATAGGAAACCAACTGCAAATTTCCAAACTATATTTGATGATGGACAATGTTTTTGCATGGACTGTAATAATAGTATTGTTGAGCGTGTCATTTGAATATGTTGTATTGTTTAGTATAAATGCTTTTAAAAAACAAATTGAGAATTAGATGATATTATTAGACAAAATTTGTAAATCATATGGAGACAATCAAGTTCTAACAGATTTGAGCATAAGCTTTGAAAAAGGCAATACATGCATTATGGGGCAGTCAGGAAAAGGTAAGACAACTATCTTATCACTTATTGTAGGACTACAAAAACCTGATAGTGGGACAATTGTATTGCCCAACAATGCAACAATTGGTTGTGTATTTCAAGAAGATAGACTTGTAGAGAGCATGACAGTAATAAAAAACATGTTGCTAGTTGGCAAAAATAGTGAAATAAAGTTTGCAAAATCACTCTTGACACAACTTGGATTGGACAACATAACCAAATACAAAGTGAATACACTTAGTGGTGGAATGAAACGCAGGATAGCAATAGCAAGAGCATTGTTTGCAAAACCTGAAATACTAATATTAGATGAACCTTTTGATGGACTAGACATGACAACCAAATTGCAAACTATAGAAACAATCAAAAACCAAACCATAGACAAAATTTGTATTTTTGTAAGTCATGACCCAAATGATGTCAAACTACTAAATGCAAAAGTGATAAACATTTAATACAAGAAAAATATATAAGGAATTTTATTATGAAAAATATGTCAATGATAGAAATCATGAAATATAATCCAATAGAAGATATCAAAAAAGCTGTAGCAGATCCAAACAAGATTGTCATTATGTCTACTGCCCCAGCTGTAAGAGTGGCTTTGGGTGAAATGTTTGGCAAACCTGCGGGGCATTTTGTAGAGGGAAAAATGGTAGCAGCTTTGCGAAAATTAGGAGCTGACTATGTTTTTGATATCAACTTTGGCGCAGATATGACGATTATGGAAGAATCTGCCGAACTAGTTGATCGTATCAAAAATGGTACAGGCAAACTACCTCAGTTTACTTCATGTTGCCCTGGTTGGGTTAACTTTGTAGAAAAAAGCTTTCCTGAAATTATTCCACATTTATCTACAGCCAAAAGTCCTATAGGAATGCACGGTCCTACTATAAAAACTTATTTTGCCAAAGAAAATAATATTGACCCAAACAATATAGTCAATGTAGTGCTAACACCTTGTACAATCAAAAAATTTGAGATAAATCGTGAAGAAATGAATGCAGCTGGAATAGAATATGGCAATCCAGAAATGCGTGACATGGATTATTGCATAACTACAGTAGAATTAGGCAATTGGCTAAAAGAAGAAAAAATTTCTTTTGATGATATGCAAGATAGCAACTTTGACGATTTTATGGGTTCGGGTGCAGGTGCTATATTTGGTAAAACAGGTGGTGTAATGGAGGCGGCAATCCGCACAGCATACTATATTGTAAACGGCAAAAATCCAGATCCTGATTTTGTCAAGGCTACTCCAGTAAGAGGTTTTGATGGTATTAGAGAAGCTACAATAGACTTAGGTGGCACAGAAGTAAGGGTAGCTGTTGTACATGGACTTGCAAATGCAAAAGCAATAGTAGAACAAACTCTATCGGGCAACTGTCCATATCACTTTGTAGAAATCATGACATGCAAAGGTGGGTGCATTTCAGGACCAGGGCAACCCCCTACTGATGACGATGGTAGAAAAGCTCGCATAGCTGCTCTACAAAACAAAGATGACAATATGACTATTAGACATTGCCATGAAAATCCAAGCATAAAAGAAGTTTATGACAAAAAATACAAAGAACCATTGAGTCATGAAGCACACAAAGTATTGCATACTAAGTATGGAAATTATCCTAAAAAATAAACAAATTTTAATATCTTAAAATTTCAATAAAACAACCACTAATCAAAACAACCAAACTCTTTAATACAAGTTTGGTTGTTTTGATTAGTTTGTCTCTTTTTCAAATGTTGGGTATAGGACATTGTCCTATACTAAAGGTAATGTAATTTAGAAAGTGTAATAGCATAGTTGTTACACTCGTGGAAATTATCAACAATGGAATATTCTATTTCTAAATCTATTAAAGTTTTTGTATCCATTTGCAATTTAAACTGTCAACAACAATATTCCTCTGCTTTTAATACTGACATATTGCATTCTCTATTGTTTATTTCATCATGTGCAAGACATATTGATTTGAATTGACAGTAATTGCATGGAGAATTGCCACTTGCAATTAGTGGGCTTTTTTTTATAAATCCATCTTTGATATAATTTATAGCTCTTTCTACCAAATAGTTGGCATAATTGCACATTGATACCAAAGTTTCTTCTTGTACAGCTTTATATATTTGTGTCTTTATTTTGGGAATTTGCTGTTTTTCGTCCCAATATACATTACAGTTTATTATAGAACTTTTGTTTGGTTTTTTGCTAGTATGTTCTTGACTACATTCTCTAAGATTGTTGTCAAGTGCATACACAATGTTGGGTTCGGTAATATAAACACCTTTGAGCTGATAACTATACTCGTCATCATCCCATCTAGTTTTGGCAGGAAAATAAAAACTCCCCGCAGGTCTAAAGCCATTTTGCAAAAATACATACAGATACAACAATAATTGTATTTTTTTACCCAAATATAATTCCTTATGACTAAAATCCGCCTTACCTGATTTGTAGTCAATCAATCGTACATAGTCACTATACTTATCTACTCTATCAATCTTGCCTTGCAAAACAATACCACTATAATCCAATCCACTATATTGCAACCCGTCACCAAACTCTATTTCTGTCCCCAAAGGCACAAAGCTAGATGACATTAGTTGTTCGGCAACAATCTTGCATAGTTGTCTTGCTTCTAGTATAGAGCGTTCCTTAATTAACAAGTTGGTTGGCAACAACAATTTGTCATGTTCTATCAAGCTTTTTTTCAATATATCATCTAGTTTGTCTAGATTGCAATCCGCCTTTACAAACAATTCTAATACAAAATGCAAAAAACTACCTATGTCTGCTGGACGAGTTCCACCTTTTTCTATTTCCTTCAACCGCAATCCATAGTTCAAAAAATGTTTGTAAGGGCATGTCATGAACTGTTCTATACGACTGGCAGACACTTTAGAATTACCCAACATCAACTTGATAGAATCAGGAATATAGCTTGTTGGTGTGTTATCCAAAAACCTATTCAAAGTTTGCGAACCTCCCAATGCATAATAACACGCATTGGCAAGATTGTTATTGGTCAAGTCTTGTCTCAACAAAGCTTGTTTGGCTGCAAATGGACTAGACAACTCTATTTGCATTGTATCCCAATCCAAACTATCATTCAGTTTTTGCATTTTCTGTTTGTAGGTAGAATACTCTAATTTGCCAGTCTTTTCTAACTGTCTCAAAAAATATGCAGGTCTATATTGATTGTTGTCTATACAACTCAAATATATTTTGGCATTGCTATACAAAATATTTTCCAACTCAATCCTAGCTCGTCTGTTGAGTGCATTTAAAGTTGGATGAAGTTGCACCCCTATATTCTGCAAATTTTGTATTTGAGCATTGGATATTAAACCACTATCAGACGCTACTTGCGGCAAAATACCATCATTCAATGTAGATACAAATACAACTTGTTTGCAAGCACCCCTAAATACTTCGGGACTACCACACATCACTCCGTCATCTATATGTGGCAACATGCCTATTGAAGCAGTCAAAGCTTCTAACAATATCTTGATACAAGTCTTGGGCGACTCTTCCATACAAAACAATTCTTCACATTCGTTTAGCACTGTCAACAAGCTATTCAATACTCTCACAGTGTCTTGTTTTGCAACCTTGGATAATTGTATACTAAGTTGTTCTTGAGCTACAACCCATGATTTAAGCCCTGTGACAAGCTCTGCACTATTATCTGCACCCAAAATTTGAAAAAAGTCTTGAACAAATTTGACCATTTTGCATCTTGCCAATTCTGCATTTTCATCATTCCACACTGACAAAAAACCATTGTAGTCAACAGCATACTTATAAGCATATTCTACAAACTTAACCCTTTCAAAACTACTAAGCGGGACAAACCAATTGTGAGCAAGTGACAACATAGTAGTCTTGTTGTATTGATGGGAATAAAGACTGATTAGATTCTTTAGACATATAGATATAGCAAATGTATCTACACCTCTAGTAAATTCTATATTGTATGGTATATCGTATCTTTCCAAAATTTGCATTAACAAACTAGTATTGCCACCATATACTATACCCATGTCTCCAAACCTTATTCCTTGTTTAGCATGATAAACGATATTTTTGGCTATGTGGTCTATCTCGTCAATTTCATCTGTCGCAATATAGCAAGGTAGCTTGCCATTGTATTGAGATGTACTCGGTATATATTGAGTTTCTCCTACAACAAAGCTAGTATCTACGCTAGCCAATGTAGATATATGCAACTGTTGTGTGTGGTTTGAAAGTGATTGTATCAACTGCTGTGTTGCCTTGTCAAACTCATCATAGTTGACTATATAAGCTATACAATTTGCAAATTTGTCTTGCAAGATTTGTCCACGCAAAAAATTGAGTTTGTCCCCACCGTCCATAAAACCATAAAGCGTACAATATTCCAAATAATCTTTATATATGTCCGCAATATCACCCAACTTGATATCGCCCAATTGTCTAATATCATCTGGTTGCAATAGGCATCGCTTGAACTGCATTATAGTATCAAAAATTTTTGATGCAAATCCAGCAAAATTTACACTATTGCCAAATGCTACAAAACCTTTATCACGCAAACGCCCCAACACTATCTTTTTTACAATCATGATACTAGCTGTCTTGGACAATACCTTGTTGCTTGACTGTACTGCCATGCGTGAAAGTGTCACAACTTCACAATCCATACTTCCACTTGTACCGTCATATATCCTGCGTTCCATATCTAAAGTGTACTTGTCAGGAACAATAATAAGATGATTGACAGCAAGGTCAATTGTCCTATTGCGTACAATTTTTACAATATGTTCAAATGCAGAATTGTAATTGTCATGTGTATATATTGTTGTCATATGTAAATTAATTACCAATCACAGTTTAGCAATTTATGTATAAGTATTTTGACATAATAAAGAAAGTGTACAACAAGAGGTTGTTAACAATAAAATACAAACTTTCAACAAAACAAGAGCTATTCTTTTTTGACGCCAAAAAAGAACCAAAAAAGCTTTTTGGGAATCCCCCCGAACGCTTTAAGGTTGTTTTTTATTCAGGTATTACTTCTTTACATCTTAATATACCATATTTGTACACTTCGCTATACTCATTATACAACTCTATTTGAGATTAATATACTCTATATATCATAGCATATGATATATAGTTTTGTCAAAAAACTCACAGAGCAAATCAAATTACCCTATGAGTTTATTAGATATCACTTGTTATTGTCTATCTGCGATTGTTGTTAAAACGCCTTCCATGTCCCGAATTTCTCTTGCGTTTTAATATTATAAAAATAGTAGTAAATACACCCGAAACCACAAACAACCCAAGCAAACCATATCCTACATAAAACCAAATATTGCCATCTTCTCCAAATTCATTTTCGGGTGATGGTGGCGAAATTATTATTTCTTCTTCTTGCCACTGTGCATATAGTGTACTATCCTTCTCTTTGTCCCAGACTCTCATTGACTTCATATCTCCATCATAATATCCCTTTCCACCATCTATACTATCAAAATAGCCCTTAAATATATATCCATCTCTACTAGGAGCAATAGCTTGTGGCATATTGACACCTATACTAACTACAACTTGAGGTGTCCCGTCAATTCCACCATTAAAGTCAAATGAGATAGTATAATACTTTATCAAATCCCATCTAGCATACAGTGTAGAATCGCTATCTTTATCCCACTTGTTGACACTATTCATATTAGCATCATAATAACACTTGCCACCTATTCCAATTGTATCAAAATATCCTAAAAACTCATACGAATCTCTAATAGGAGCAACCGCCGTCGGCATATCACCACCAACAGAAACAATTACACTATCTGTACCACCACTGCCACCTTGTTGGTCAAGTGTAACTACTACAGTTGTTATCTCATTATTTGGCTGCCACCTAGCATAAAGAGTAATACCATAATCCAAATCATAATCAATCACTCCCATTGCATTTGCATCATAATATTGTTTGCCAACATCATTTAGAGTATCATAATATCCAACGAAATCAAAACCATATCTAGTTGGGATAGACAAATTAGGCAAAGCTTGTTGATACTGTACAGCAACTGAATTGGTATCACTCAATCCACCATTGTGGTCAAGATTGATTGTATACTCAACCTGTGACCACCTAGCATATAGAGTAGTATCATCACCATCTATATCCCAATCCATTGCACTAGACATGTCAGCATTATAATAACATTTTCCACCATCTTGATTTTGAGTATCATAATACCCAACAAAGTTATATCCCTTTCTTGTAGGTGCAGTAGCTTTGGGCATACTGTCACCTTGTATTGCAAAAACAGTAGAACTTCCCTCCCCATCGTTGGCATCTAAAGTTATTACACTATAACTATTTACAACCCACTTGGCATGCATTACTCTAGCATCCCTTTGGTCATCAACTATTATTTGAGACTCCATTTTAGAATTGTAATATTGCCTAGATGTAGGGATTGTATTATCTTCTTCTAACGCATCATAATATCCCACAAATTTATATCCATTTCTTGTAGGTGCTTGAATGTTGCTAGGCAATGGTGAGCCACTAGTTATATCAACATAATTTCTAGATACCAAATCTCCAAGATTTGGATTCAAATAATATTTTCGTGAATCATCTAATGGATGTAGTCTATGAATATATAAAGTCAAATCGTTTTGTACTTCTAGCTTGTGTACACTGTCAAAACCATATCTAGTGAGCTGTCCAAATGTATATCCATATCCCTTAGTAGAATAATACATATCACCTTCCCCATATTTTTTTGTAAACCAACCTATTACCCACCCTTTACCTGCAGAACTATCATTCATCTCATCTTCTATATTAGGTACAATCTCCCCAAATTTAGCTTCAACAGGCTTAATCGTCCCCCCTTCAGGAGATAAATAATTTTCAAATGTTATTGTGTAATACTCTTCTTCATCATCTATAGCACTATAAACTGTATCACTATTTTGTACAATCTTTATATTATTATCAAAACTATTATCAATTGTTGTATTAAGCAATATAACTACAAAGCTAGCAAAAACAACTATGATAGATAGATAGATAGATAGATAGATAGATAGATATCGTTTAGTCATATATTACATTACTCCACTATAACTATATATTAACATTTTTTTATAATTTTGTCATTCAATTTCAATTGTTTACAATTTGTCAATATATTGATTATTTACAATTTATTTACATTTTTACTGAAAATAAATTGCATTGTTCCCAATCTATTTTTAAAATCTAAAACTAATCCAATTGTATAATAAACCTAGTAGATTTAAAAATGAACTTAATAACTAAGCTTTATTATATTTTCTATTTACTTTATTCTAATTCCTTTTCTTTTTGAAGTGTACAAATAGAGTACACTAATATGAAAAAGTAACCTAAATAAAATCAACCTTAAAGCGTTCGGTGGGGGGGGGAGAGATTCCCCAATAGCTTTTTTGGTTCTTTTTTGTCGTCAAAAAAATAACTCTAGTTTTCTTGATAGTTTGTTTCTTGTTGTTAATACCATCTCGTTGTACACTATATTACAATTAAGCTTATATTAAATTTGAACATGAAATTAATAAATACAATTATTATATTATCTGTATCTACATTATTTGATGACACTTGTCCACAACTACAAATTTGTTGACTTTTTCACACAAAAACACTATAATTGTACTATGAGAAAAAAATTAAGTGGTATAGCTCTCTTGGTTGCTAGCTTGTTGCTCTTGGTTGCTTGTGCCAATACCAACAATGGTGAAGTTTCTAATACTCTAGATACTATATCACCTTGGCAAGGTGCCTGGAATATTAGCAATAACAAAATAGAACAAACTACCTACAGTATAACAAAAGAGCTTAGATATGTCAAGACCGATATAATCAAAAAAATAGGTGAAGGGACTGCAACTTACACAATTCAAAATATCTCACCAGAATCTGAAAAACCAGCCAACAAAAAATCTCAACTAAACTTTGACTTTGAACTTGTCAATCTAGATGACACTAAAACCCCAGTACAAGATAGAGGAAAAATAGATAAAATAAATTCTACAACTATTTTTAGTTCTAGTACAATGTATCCATACTCAAGTACTCGTACAGTCAAAATGCAACCTAGAACTATAGACAATGTGACTACAGACTACAGTCATGAGATAAAGACAGATTATGAAAACGGTAGTTCTACCATGACTGAAATAGATTATGACACAGAGTCTTCATTGAGCGAATCCAAAACTATCAATTTTTCCAACTATATCAAAGGCATGAAGGACAACGAAACTATATACTTTGCAATAAGGTCTCTTGCAAACTTGAAGTTGGGTATAAATACAACAATCAATCTTGCTGTACCTAGAGATTTTTTCAACAACAATGAATTTAAAAATTATAATATGAGAGTTGCAACAGATTCTAAGGTTGCTCGCACGCATATAGCACATGATGGTTTGACAATAGATGGTTTAAAAGAAGAAGATTCTGACGAAAGTCATAACGGTTCAAAAGAACAATATATAGATACTATCAATACTTCTTTAGCTATCAACAATACTCTGTCAGGACTGTCTACAATGTTGAAATACTCTAAAGACACTATATTTTTGGACAATTCAAATCCTGACAATCTAAGGCTTTATCAAGGTGAACAAGAAAATGATGACAATTCAATCAACAAATTGTTGATACAATTTGAAACAATGAGATATTTGGATACTGAGACTATTGAGGTACTACAGTTTGATTTGGTTGACTACAATATAGGTTAGATGCTATAAAACTGGTATAATAAGTACCTTGATACAAAACTTGCTAATTTTTACAAAAATTATATATTGACAAAATTGTTGTAATATAGTACAATAAGATGTTGCATTAACGAGATGCAACATCTTATTGTATAGTTGCTAATTATATGGGGGTGTCACGGCTTCGACGGGAAGTGCGTCAGTAGGACAGCAAGTAGTAGTCGCCCAATGTGCTACTTAAAAATGGGCAAAAAAATAAATGCTAACAAAACAGCAAAAACAAATGTAGCTCCTGCTTATGCACCTACATTTGCATTCGCAGCCTAATTAAAGCCTGCGACGATACTACTTTGGTTGCTTTAGCTATAGCTAGTATTGTCATTTTATAAAGCCACTGGTATAGTCAATTGTGACTTGTACTATACGACATTTTGTCACACGAATGATGTGGGATTTGCACAATTGCTCCCACAATGTTTGTATCTTGCAATAGTGCTAAACTTGTAGAACACTATCTCTCAATCTTTTCGGAAAGGGGTTCAACTCCCCTCACCTCCACCAAAAATTTTAGTATATTCAACATACAAGAAAACCCATAAAATTTAATCATAATTTTATGGGTTTTTTAAATATATTCTGTTATCTATATTACATAAAACATTGTAGATATCAATTTTTGTTTAAATACTATCAAAGATATTTTAGCAACAACTGTTGTATCCTTATTGCTTTTCACTAAAGTCATCAACTTTCATATTGAGATTGACAGCACACATAGTCAATAACTTTTCTTTTGTATTGTTGTTTAATGGTTGTTGTATAGATACCGTTGTTAGTGTTTTACCAACAGTATTAGTTATAGTTGCTTTTGTTGTTTTATTATCTTCAGTTATTTGTACTGTATACTTGTCAATTGTAGCGATTATTATTGTACATTTCCCTAATATTGTATATTCGTTACTTGCCTTAGCAAAGTATGTTTGCCCCGTATTGCAATCTTCTCCATTGATAATACATTGACCATCTATTACTGTAAAGCTACAAAAACTTGTCTCAAGTGTAGTATAAATATACTCACCATCAACCCTCAATTGATATGCCCCAAAGTCCTTACAACCAGCATACCACAATAAATTGTCATCTATACTGATACTTATCTTTTTGGGTATATACGCTTTGAGATTGCAAACATCTAAGGATTGATTGATATGCAAATCTCTTGGATTATTGTTTGCATCACGCCTATCATAATCATACAATCTATATGTAATATTGCTACTTTGTTGAATTTCACATATAGTTACGCCTTTTCCAATAGCATGCACTGTACCCGACTCTATAAAAAAACTATCACCCTTTTTTACTGATATAAAGTTGAGTTTTGTCAAAATTGTTTTGTCAACCAAAGCTTGTTCAAGTTCTTGCTTTGTCAAGTCTTTATTAAAACCACAATATATACCTGCTCCATCTTCGGCATCTACAATGTACCAACATTCTCTTTTGCCAAGTTGTCCAAACTGCCTAGCGTACACATCGTCAGGGTGTACTTGAATAGACAGATTATCTGCAGCATCAATCAATTTTACAATTATCTGTATACCATTTAGGTTGAGAGTACCAAGCCATTTTGGATTGATATCCAATATTTGCTTGAGTGTTGAACCATCTTGCACTGTAGACATACCATCGGCATGTACAGATAGTTCCCATGTCTCGGCTATATTGTCAGTATTACTAGACTTATTAAAAAACTTTTTTAGTTTAGAACCACCCCAAACTAGATTTTTTGTGACGGGATATATTTTCATACACACACTCCTATACAACAAAATAATCACAAAATAGTATATATTTTTGTGATTATTTTGTTTAATTTAGATTAATATAATTAATTCAAATATGCAACAAGTACAATTTGTATTAAGCCAACCAATGACTAATCAATATCAATCTATTGTACTTAGCCACTCTATCTGTCCTTGACAAGCTACCTGTCTTGATTTGTCCCGCTTTGACAGCTACTGCAATATCTGCAATAGTACTATCTTCGGTCTCACCACTACGATGTGAAATTACAGTTTTATACCCCGCATCATGTGCCATTTTGATACAATCCAAAGTCTCAGTCAAAGAACCAATTTGATTAACCTTAATAAGGATAGCATTGCATGCACCCATATCTATGCCCTTTTTGAGACGAGTTGTGTTGGTACAAAAAAAGTCATCGCCGACAATTTGTATCTTGCTACCCAATCTCTTGGTCATAGCTACATAACCTTCCCAATCATTTTGATCCAAACCATCTTCTATACTTGCAATATCAAAATCTTCACACAACTTTGCATAATAGTCTACCATTTCACCTGCTGTCATCTCTCTTCCATCAAACTTATATTTTTTGATTGATTCGTCATAAAACTCACTTGCTGCCACATCAAGACAAAGTTTGAAGTCAGTACCCATCTTGTATCCAGCTGCTTTTACCGCTTCTACACACAATTCTAAACCTTCACGATTAGCCTTAAGATTTGGAGCAAAACCACCCTCATCACCTACAGCAGTAACATGCTTATTTTTTTTCAAGATTTCCTTAAGTGCATGAAATACTTCACTACCCATACGAACAGCTTCTTGCATGTTCTTAGCACCAACAGGTTGTACCATAAACTCTTGAATATCTAGATTGTTGTCAGCATGAGCTCCACCATTGATAATATTCATCATAGGCATAGGCAAATCACTGCCAACCTTGTTGCCTGCAATCTTTGTCTTATAAAGACCTGCAATATACTCATATGGTTGTTGCCCATTCCCGTTTGCCGCACATCTAGCCGCCGCCAAAGAAACCGCCAATATTGCATTTGCACCCAAATTTGCCTTATTGGGCGTACCATCAAGCTTTATCATCTTTTCGTCCAAAGCTCTTTGATTGGCAACATCATCACCTATCAACGCATTCTTGATAGTCGTATTGACATTGTTGACTGCTTTAGTTACACCTTTTTTGTTATAACGAGTCTTATCACCATCTCTAAGCTCTACAGCTTCGTATGCTCCTGTACTTGCCCCTGATGGAACAATAGCCAAACCATATGCTTTGGTCTTGTCATCACTTGCAAACACTTCTGCTAATACTGTAGGATTTCCCCTACTGTCCAACACTTCATAAGCTTTGATATCTGTTATCTTCATTATATTTTTCTCCTAAATGTGAATTAATTGTAGTTATAGTTGTACAAATATGATTGTTAAACAAGTTTGGTTAATTTGAATTATACAATATATATTATTGTTTTCTTGCAATCATATCTTTTACAGTATTGTACAATCCTGAAGTACTAGCATATACGGTAAACGGATTAGCTACTGTGTCCTCTACAGTTGGTGCATTGCCTATCATTTCTAAAGAATTGTAAGCAAATACCCTAATCAAAGACAAGTCGCCATCGTTGCCAAATATAAACTTGATAGTATCAAACTCTATAGTCTTATCTTCTACTTTGATTGTTTGAATATTTTCAAAACCCCAATACATATCAACCATATACTTGTCTGTGTCAGCTTGCAATGCATCTAGTTCTGCTTTATTCAACTTTACCAAGTTATCCTCTCCATCTCTTTCAAACTTAGTTTCAGCCAACCATCTACCACTCAAAACACTTACAATAAGACTAAACTTTGTGTTGTTGAGTGCTGTTTCAAACTCATTATAATCATCAACAACTCTAGAGTCATCACTATTAGGTGACAAAGGTGGCATGGCAAGCTCAGTACTCGCTACCCCATAAACCCTAATCTCACTAACACCTTTGGGCAAACTATCAAAAAAAGTATTTTGTACAAAGAACAGTATCCCTGTACAAACTATCAGTGCCGCCCCTATCACACTGATTATTGAAATTAATATTATTCTTGCTCTCACTTGTTAATAATCCCCTAAGAAATTGATGACAAAAATCTATTGTTTGATACACTAAAATTTGATGTTAGAAACAAATTGCAACTACTTGCATTTTGTTTCTAACACAAAAAATCATCTCATAATCGCAACACTATAATTGACTATTATTGATTGTTGGTTGTATTGTCAACACTGTTGGTCGTATCAACTACTGCTGACACTACCGTTGGATTGACTTTACGACTCCCTGTCTTGCCATCTATATACTCTATAACAGTGCTAGCATCTTTGCCTTCCATTAGCATTAGAACTTCTTCAGCATATATAGTCTCTCGTTCTACTAATACTCTTGCCATATTGTCCATTATATTTCGTTTTTCAGTCAATATACGCAACGCTGTTTGATGTCCTTCTTCTATAATACGATGAATTTCGGCATCTATCTTTCCTGTAATAACTTCACTAGTATTGGCATGACTACTAGAATAATCTCTACCCAAGAAGACTTCGCCACCACTACCATAAAACACTGGTCCAATATCCTTAGACATACCCCATTCTGTAACCATCTTGCGTGCAATTGAAGTCACATGTTTGATATCACCTGCAGCACCCGCACTAAAGTCATGAATAACTATCTCTTCTGCTGCTCTACCACCCATTGCCATTGCAATTTGTGATGTTAGCTTGTTGATAGTATAATCATTATCGTCGTTGTCAGGTCTCATCATTGTATATCCAGCCGCTTGACCTCTAGGAATAATACTAACTTCATGCACAGGGTCACATTCGGGCAAAGACCTAGCAACTATAGCATGCCCTGCTTCATGATATGCCGTATTGCGTTTGTCCATCTCTGTGACTAAGCGAGATTTCTTTTGAGGTCCCAAAACTACTTTGTTGATACCCTCATATATATCTTGCATATTGATTTGCATACGCCCGTCTCTAGCACACAATATTGCTGCTTCATTGAGCAAGTTTTCTATATCTGCACCACTAAAACCACTTGTCAATCTTGCAAGAACCCTAAAGTCTATTTCTTTTGACATTGGCTTGTTGCGACTATGAACCTTAAATATAGCTTCACGCCCACGCACATCAGGAGTATGAACATAAATCTGTCTATCAAATCTACCAGGTCTCAAAAGTGCAGGGTCTAAGACATCGGCACGATTGGTTGCTGCCATGACAATGATACCCTCATTTGATACAAAACCGTCCATATGAACCAAAAGTTGATTGAGGGTTTGCTCTCTTTCGTCATGTCCGCCACCCATACCTGCACCTCTTTGACGCCCTACTGCATCTATTTCGTCTATAAAAATAATACAAGGTTGATTGCGTTTTGCTTGTTCAAACAAATCTCTTACACGACTCGCTCCTACACCTACAAACATTTCTACAAAGTCACTACCTGATATACTAAAGAAAGGAACATTGGCTTCACCAGCAACAGCCTTGGCAAACAAAGTTTTGCCTGTACCCGGTGGTCCTACTAGCAATACGCCTTTTGGTATTCTAGCTCCAACTGTAGTAAACTTTGCAGGAGATTTCAAAAACTCTACTATCTCTTTCAACTCTTCTTTTTCTTCTTCAGCACCTGCAACATCACTAAAGTGCACTTTGGTACTAGTAGACAATTGCGCATGTGTCTTGCCAAAGTTGAGTGCACTACTATTGGACTTAGACATCATTCTAAATATGAAGATAGCCAAGACAATCAAAAGGACAATTGGCAATAAGTTGATTATTATACTCCATACATTGGTTGCATATCTATCATTAAAAGTAAAATTTACAGTAGATTCATTAAGTTCTGTCTTGAACTCTTCCACCTCTTTTTCTGTATAATTGCTACCAATACTACCATCTTCATTAATCTTAGCATCTTCAACTGTCACTTCACCATCTTGATTGGTATCATATTTTTCTAACCACTTATCTTTTTTTGCATTATTGTAGTCAGTGACAGTGTCTATAACTCTCAATTCTCTATCAAAGAACTCCCATGTAGCCGTACCTGGGAACTTGCCAATGTCGCCATTCTTGTCCAATGCTTTTACGGTATCATTGGCTATATAGACAGCTTTAACATTGTTGTTATTGAGTTGAAAATCAAACTCATGAGCCGTAATCTTAGCTGGACCACCTGATGAAATAATAAACCAAAAGGTAACCGCCAACAAAACAACTAGTGCAGCCAATATACCTATAAAACCTTTAGTACTACTTTTCAAACCAAAAAACCCTCCAACTTCAAAGTAAACAAAAACAATCAAGCTCAACTCATTTGTGTACAATGTCAATCAAACTAACTTGCACACATGAGACACTAGCCCCAAAGTAGCACTTTGAAATAAAAACTCAAATATATAAATTGATAATATACAACTAGATGTATCCCAATTTATGCAAATTGTATCAACTACAACCAACAAACTACAAAAATACACAATGATAGTATAATACTAATTGAGAGTTATTATATCACAATTACCATAATTTTGCAACTATTTTTGTACAATTGCAAAACAATAATTGCTTGATTGACAAACTTTGCAAACCTATATTGAGACAACTACAATTATATCAATCAAAATATTTGCAAACTACAAACTAAGTTGGTACTAATAAAATCAGTGTCACTTGTCCATAATAAACATATGAAAGACTTAAAATGTGGATTGAGAGATTGCAAATACAACAAAGGCTATAGTTGTGTTGCAAAAAAAATAGGTGTAGACCAACACACAGACTGCACGAGTTATGCTCCAAGCGAACAAAAAAGAAAGGCAATCTTTGAAAGTGCCGAAGACTTTGCTCCTGCCAATTATAGTGTGGACACATCAATAGACTGTACTGCCAAATGTCTATTCAACAAAGACAATAAATGCATTGCAAATGGCATAACCATAATGATGGGCGAAGAAGACAACAAAGCAATGTGCATGTCATTTATCAAAGATTAAATAATATTTTTTAGTTAAATATCAAAATTGCCATCACAACCTTTTGACAACAAGCTTTGGTGGCAATTTTGTTGTTTGATTGTCAATTTTATTCAAATATATCACAAATATTTAGAGTGTACAACAAGAGATTATTAACAACAAATACAAACAATCAACCAAACCAGAGTTATTCTTTTTTGACGCCAAAAAAGAACCAAAAAAGCTCTTGGTGAATCCCCCCCCAAAACCCCCGAACGCTTTATGGTTTGTTTTTATTTAAATATTTACTTCATTGTTCATATTAATGCATTATATTTGTCCACTCACAATATCTTACATACAAATTATATAAATTTATATTAATATCTAATACAAACTATTGATGAAGCACAAAATAGGGGGACGCTGGTATACTTGACTTTGTTGCTATAATATGGTATAATGATACCATATGTATGAATATATAGTTTTAACACAAAAAGACAAATGGTTCTCTTCAAAGTTTGATCCAGTTAAATTACAAGAAGCTTTGAATGCATATGCTCAACAAGGCTTTAGAGTAATTTGTTGTGCTACGCCATCATTTGGTGGAGCAGGAAGTTCTAGAAATGAATTTGTTGCTGTGCTAGAACGCAGGTTGAGTTAGGTATATTATTTATGGGATATTCTACTATATTTGAAGGAATTGTTTTTATTGAAGGTGATGACAATATGGCAAAAAAAGTCATGCATATCAATTGCGATCTTAGCAAAACTTTTGGAGCTCAATTGAAAAACCTAAACGATGTAAAAGCAAACCTAGCTACACAAGCAAAGCAACACAATTGCAATTGTGTTGTCAATTTTAGCTATGGACAAAAATCAAAGTGGTCATTTATGTTTGACAATATTGGTTTTTGTGGTCAAGGGTTTGCTGCTATTTTGTCAAATGATTATTATAATACTTTGGTTGATAAAATAAAAAATCGTGATATACAATAGCAATCTCATTTGTAGACAATACAATTGTATTTTAATCAAAAAGAAGAGAGTGTACAAGAGCGGTTATTACAATAAGATAAAAACAATCAACAAAACTAGCGTTATTCTTTTTTGACGCCAAAAAAGAACCAAAAAAGCTCTTGGGGGGTTGCGAATCCCCCCAAACCCCCGAACGCTTTAATGTTGATTTTAATTAAGTTATTACTTCTACATCTTAATTTACTCTATTTGTAAACTCCTAACAATAAAATACAAAAAGTATCTTATTTAAATAAGATACTTTTTGTATTTCTTACAAGAACTTTACTATCGTCTATATTTATTGCCATTAGAATTAGTTCCAAACGCACTTCTTCTCTTTTTGATTATTATCAAGAAACATGCCAATCCTATCAACAATACACCGCCACCTGCACTTAGACTAATTATTAATATTGTATTATTGTCACCATCATCTTGATTGTTGTATCCAACATCTACAATATTATACTTTGCATACAATACAATGTCATTTTCTGTATCCCAATTTCTTGCACTTTGCATACTGCTCGTATAGTACTGTTTGTCATTGATATCATAATATCCATCAAACACATATCCATCTTTAGTAGGAGCTTTGGCATCAGGCATAGGTTGATTGAGCTTGGCTACTACTAGATTAGTCCCACCTGTACCACCCTGCATATCTAGCGTCACTATATATTCATCTGTCACAATCTCTATAAATGTCCACCTTGCAATCAATGTTGTATCATTTTGTCTATCCCAATCCCTTGCACTTTGCATGCTACTCATATAATACTGTTTGTCATTACTGTCATAATATCCATCAAACATATATCCATCTTTAGTAGGGGCTTTGGCATCAGGCACAGGTTGATTGAGCTTGGCTACTACTAGATTAGTCCCACCTGTACCACCCTGCATATCTAGCGTCACTATATATTCATCTGAGTCTGCTGCTACCCACTTAGCATGTATTACCATTGGTGTCCAATCAAGATTAATACTATCTTCATCTCTAGGACAATACATTTCTTGATCATACCACATATCTCCATCTCCACTTACTTCAAAATCGCTATCTAAATCCGTAAAAAACCCTGCAAACCTGTATCCTGCTCTTGTTGGAGCTGGCATTGATGAAAGTTTTGTATTCCAATAAACCTCAATTTGATTTTTATCATTTATTTTTGAATCCTGTGGCAATACCCCACCATTTGGATTTAGCATTATATTGCGTGGTTCACCACTGATTGTGCCATAAGCAGGTGTAAGTGTTATATCTTCATGCAAGTCATATGTTTTTGAAGCTATCATTGGAGTCCCTTGAGGATTTCTAGAATTGCGATCATTAGCCACATAATAAAAAACAAGTTCTTCATTTATAATAGTATAAAAGCCATAACAACCCGTCCTTGACAGTTTTGTCTTTACTCTTGGTATGTTTGGGACCAACTCTCCAAAACTCACTTGCACAGGTGACGGGACTGGACCTTCACCAATATCTTGAAAGGTTATTGTAAATGTCTCTTTAGCACTTGCAAGTTTTGCCCCGCCTTCCCCATGCTTTTGTGTCATGTTTGAAAAACTAGAAAACCCAAGACAAATACTAAATAACAACAAAACAATAATATATTTTTTTAAAAAATTAAATTGTAAAACGCTATTATTTTTCATAATATACTATAATATTAACACAAAAACAACTAAATTGTAAACAATATTGATATATGTTTGATTTGTCAATATTTACAAAATGTACATTGTTCTATGATAAATAATACTCTATTCAAGAGTGTACAAATAGTATATTAAGATAGAAAGAAGTATAGTATAGTACAGTTAATCAAAATCAACCTTAAAGCGTTCGGGGGTTTGGGGGTTTGGGGGGATTCGCAACCCCCCAAATGCTTTTTTGATTCTTTTTTTGGCGTCAAAAAAGAATAACGCCTGTTTTGTTGATTGTTTGTATCTTATTGTTAATAATAGCTCACTCTAAACTCCTAACACAACAATACTTTATTATTTATAGCAGTAAAAATCAAATTGCAATCTCATATATATGTGTTGAGGTTGCAATTTATGTTTTAGATTAATTGTACACAGCTAACGCCCTTTATTTCTAGAACTTGGGGGCTTTTTTGTACTACTTGTAGGTGTCCTTTTTGTGCTATTAGATGGTGTCCTAGTCCTACTACTCATTGTACTACTTCTACTACTTGTTGATGGTCTTACCACTCTACTCCCAATGCTAGCACTAGCCCTTCTCTTACTCCACACATACACTCCCGCCCCACCAGCACACAATGCTACTGTAGTTGCACTTGCAATTATCCAGCCCGCACTTCCACCACTACCGCTACTTTGTGCGGGTGGCATAATTCCGTCCCTATCTTTGATATTGATTGCAAACTCTTTTTGACCAAAAGCTCCATTAGCCCCAACAACTTGCACTACAACCCTTATCCCAGAACCCGCTTGATTGGGTGTACCATACAAAAAACCATCATTAGATATATTTAGCCAATTTGGACTACCTGTACCCAATGTAAATGTAAATGGACCTACACCACTTGCACTTACACTAGAAAAATATGCTGAGCCAACTTGCCCATCTATAAGTGAGTTTGTAGATATATATACATCATTGTTGTTATTGCCACCACCATTGCCATTGTCACCACCGCCGCCATTTCCACCTCCATTATTTCCTCCACCACTACCATTATCACCACCACCGTTGCCATTGCCTAGAGTTTTTCCTACCAAACGCCCTACTACTTTTCCTATTTCAAAAGCAGGACTTGTACTGTTGCCATTTCGTGTATCACCTGACAAATCCCATACTACAGCTCCCCCCAACTTATTATCCATTATATAATCAACCTTGATACCAACACTCTCAGCATCATCATAACTATGATAAATCTTGTCAGTTTTGCTATATAAGTACGGTACTTTTGCACTATTATCCCAATATCTCTTGTAGTCTTTTGCCATCCATGTTACTACATTTGTATCTTGCCATGTACTACTTGTGGGCGTACCTGCAAGTAGGTCTTCCATACGATAATATGGATTAGAACCATTTCCCCACATTCCACCCGTACTATTTTGTATAAATTTCCCGTCATCATCTCTCTCCCCTCCCTCTGCTGGCAACTGAGTAGCAAGCCCTCCCATACCAGGCAAACCTGCCACAAGTTCGGTATCAGGTATTCCTATCCAACTGCGACTATAATATGGTATACCCATCAACAATTGCTC
The DNA here is from genome assembly GCA_009787385.1 of Bacillota bacterium. Lineage (GTDB taxonomy): Bacteria > Bacillota > Clostridia > Christensenellales > Pumilibacteraceae > WRGC01. The sequence goes on along the minus strand of WRGC01000006.1, from coordinate 37,080 downwards.
AGGTGGCACACCTTGTGCTAAATAAGCTTTTATAGTAGCATCAATCCACAAGCCATCTGCTTCGTCTTTTTGTGACATGATAGATGGCTTGTACAATGGAGCGTTGTGTCCTGCCATTGTATCTAGTCCAAAACTACCCCCGCTATAGTCATATGCCATATAGTTGACTGTATCTACATACTTAATTATTTCCTTAGGTTTTATATACTGTATCTTGGATATTCTAGGTGTAGTAGCGCAACTAAGTTGATAGTACCTACCCGTACGCAAACCCAACTCTGTCAATTTTTCTCTCACAATTCTGTGCAAATCTAGATACTGTTGTGCTGTTGTATCATTCTCAGGATATTCCCAATCTATATCTATACCATCAAAGTTGTACTGTTGCATAAAGTCAACCAAACTTTGAGAAAATTGTTCCATTCTAGCTGGCGTACTAGTAGCTTTTTCAAACTCATCATTTTCACTATAAGTCCATCCACCAACGCTATATACAAAATATCTATCAGGATAGCGTGACAAATTGTTTCTTATTCTGTTTAGGATATCGCCCTGAGTATTCCAAGGTCCAGGCTGACTTAGGTTGAGTGCAGCATCGGGGTCATCAAACCTAACACCAAAATTGGTAGTATTGACAGTAATGTCATCTACATGTTGATTGTCATGCTTAATTTGATTGTCAGGCAATTTCTTGTCAAGGTCTATTGGTTTTACAAAAGAATAAGAAACATGTGTTACCCTACTATAATCAATATCTTTATCTACATCAAAATGCTCATGTCCACCATACACACCCCAAGAGGGCATATAAGCAAATACCTTAACATTGTTTCTCAACCTAGCACGCTCTTGTTCTAAGTATTCTAGAGTTGCCCTATTGCCCGTGCCTTTTGTATCAACAATGTCATTTGAGATATTTGCAGATGTACTATTGGCTAAAGATACAAATGACATTATACTCAACACCAACGACACACACAGCATAGCAAGCAACACAATTCTTGCCAATCGTGAGTTGTGGTTGATATTGTTTTTTTGAATACTATTTTTCATACTTCACCTTGCAATTGTATACAAAATAGTATGTAACTTGCAATATATTTTTATAACGAAATTATAAGACAAAAACATCACCCAAAAATGAATGATGTTTTGCAATACTTTGCATATATTTTTTATAATATTAGAGTATACAAATAGAGTACATTTAAGATGGACAGATTAAACAAGTAACACATAAATAAAAAATCAACCTTAAAGCGTTCTAGGATTTGGGGGATTCGCCCCCAATAGCTTTTTGGTTCTTTTTTGGAGTCAAAAAAGAATAACACTACTTTTGTTGATTGTTTGTATCTTATTGTTAATAAAACCTAGTTATGCTTTCATAATATTACATTCTAAACAACCTAAACAACTTATAGTACAATTTGGCCATTATGTGTGTTGTTACGCTTTCGCTTTTTCTTTAAAATATATAGAAAAGTCAAACACCCAACTATACCCAATGCACTTCCACCGCCTATCAAACTAAGTATCAACCCTGCATTGTCATTGTAATCAAACCACCCAAAACCCTCTTCAAAGCTTGCCGATGTCCATCTAGCGTAAAGCGTAGCATCGCCCTGAATATCCCAAGCTCTAAGCGAATTCATGTTTTGATCATAATATTGAATTGCATCGTCGCCGTCTACCTTGTTAAAATATCCCACAAATCTATAAGTTGCTCTTATAGGTGGATTTAGATTGGTATCCAATGCATATCCATATATGCCTATAGTACTTTTAGTCCCTCTTACACCACCCATAGAATCCAGTGTAACAGTATATTTGCTTATCCATCTTGCGTATAATGTAGCATCTTCCATCTTGTCCCAATCATTCACGCTCTGCATTACATCACCATAATACTGCTTTCCACCTTGATTAGCGGTATCCCAATAACCATCAAAGATACAACCTTCTTTAGACGGTATCATCAATTGATAATCCCCATCGCTAGGTGTTGGCATTGGGCTTCCGTACTCTACTGACATAGTATCACTGTATCCAGAGCCACCATTGGGGTCTAGGGTTAATACAAACAGATTAATTTCTTCTCTATAAAAATTTATAATGTTTTGCGGTTTATCCAATTCACCATCATTCACACCATTTCTATTGCTACCAATACCAAATCCAAATAGCATACCCAAAACTCCCACCCACAACAAGGCAAGAGACAGAGCAATAATAAATGATTTTTTGATAGAATAATTCATCGTATTTATTATATGTTGTAGCCGTTATGCTTTAGTATTAAATATAAAAGTAATGTAAAAATAGAGTACATTAAAATAGAAAGAAAAAAACAATCAAATAAAATCAACCTAAAAGCGTTCGGGGGTTTGAGGGGATCGCCTCCCCCAATAGCTTTTTTGATTCTTTTTTGGCGTCAAAAAAGAATATTTGTTGATTGTTTGTATTCTGTTGCCAATAACTCTAGTTGTAAACTCTATAGTTGATTACAAAAATTATACTTGTTGCAAGACTTTTCAATACATTTTTAAGGCTTAAATTTGATAATACACTACAAATATTACCACCAATCGTTGCTATTTTTGCTGTTTTTATTATTATTAAAACTATTATAGTTGTTATAATTATTATAATTGCTATGATTGTTGCCGTAATAATCATAGTTAGAATAATAATCTCCATTACTATAATCAACTATACTAGCATTTTTTCGGCGTTTTAGCATAATTGTGATTGATGTGACACATACTCCTACAAAACCAATTGCCAAAGCAAATGAAATATACATAAATGCAGGCGAACTAAAAAAACTTGAATAAAATGAAGGTTTTTCTACTTTTGGAGCAGAACCATCTATACTTGCCCACATAGCATAAAGTACAGTTTGCACCTCATTTCCATCTTTATCAACAACAGGATCAAACAACCACACTCCTTCAAACTCATCCATGCTAGGTGAAAGATTAAAATAACCCACACCCATATTTTGGTTGTATATTTCCAATCCCATTCTACCATCTCCACTCTCCCAATAATTCCATTCAGGTGTCAAAAATCCCGTCCAATAACCCTTAAAATAAAACCCTGACCTAGTAGGTGCTTTTATTCCAATCCCAGTTGGTACTCTTTCTCCCCAAATCATATCTACATAATCTGATCCACCCGTACCACCCACTTTATCCAAAAATACTCTCTGTGTAGTTTGAGATACATCCGAATCACTATAAGAACTTGTTTGTGTATGCGTTGCCAACTCTATACCTTGTACAGTATTGCCGTAGTCCACTATACTCAATTGATGTTGAGTTGCAAAATTGTGAGTGTTGGTAATATCCAACTGCACACTCATCCAACTCATTGCCAGTAGCAATACAAATACTATCAAGCTCAAATATAATGTACTTATCTTTCTATACATGTGTACTATTATAGCATTAATTTACACAAATGTAAAGTTGCTAAAAACAAACTACATTTGTAAAATTTTACAAATGTTATTATTTTATACATTTATTAGACATATAACTAAAAATATAATAACAAAAATACTATTGCACCAACTTTCAAATTAGTGCAATAGTACTCAAACAGTATTTTTATTATCCAACTTTTGCTATAATAAAGTTCTATAATAAGATGACAATATACAAGGAGAGATTGTTAACAAAGATACAAACCATCAACCAAACCAAGATTATTCTTTTTTGACTCTAAAAAGAACCCAAAAGGCTATTGGTGGTGCGAATTAAAACACCCAAAGACTTTATGCTTGCTTTTATTCTAAGTTCTTCTTTCTTTCAATCTTAATACACTCTATTTATACACCCCTAATAAAATTTTCACAAAGTGACTACAACCCACAGTTGCTAATTCCAAAAATTGTTCCACCATTCCAACAAAAAAGAACGATATTCCCAATAATCACTAGGCAAATCTGTGAGAAAACATAAAGGGGGATACACTACGCACCACCAATTTTTTCCATCTCCATTACCCAAAGTAATCAACAATGCATCATAGTATCCACTATCTACCACAATCCCTTCATAAATTCTAGTAGGAAAAAATTCGTTGTCTAAAGATACACTTGACTTGTACTCTTTGCCTTGGTTGTTCAATACATCGTCGCTCCAAGTGAGTATATCATCTTGCAATTCTTGCAATGCCGTATAGGCTTGCTGTCTATCATTGACATTTTTCAAATTATCAGTAAGTCTACTAGTGATTTCATCTCTTACAAGCAATTTGACTCTTTGATCTTCTTCACTGTCACTGTTGGCAATTATATGTATTCTTATCAACTCAGTAGACATAGTTGACTTCTTTGGAATTACGAGAGAAATCAATAGTCCAACAACAATACATACTACTACAATACAAAATATTTTCTTAGATTTTATCATACAACAATTGTAGACACATCTAAAAATTTTTATACATATAATAATATCCAATAATAAAAATAAATAGTATACGAATATAGTATATTAATATGGAAAGGAAGTAACAACTTAAATAAAAACAACCATAAAGCGTTCGGGGGGTTGGGGGAATCACACCCCCAATAGCTTTTTTGATTCTTTTTTGGCGTCAAAAAAGAATAATGTTTGTTTTGTTGAAAGTTTGTATTCTGTTGCTAATAACTCTAGTTGTACACTATATAAAAATATAATAATTTTGACAACTAGAAAATATTTGTCCCACAATCTAACAACTGCTCTTAATAAACTCAACAAAACTATCTACATCACAAAACTTTTGATAAACTGAAGCAAATCTAATATAAGCCACACTATCCAATTGCTTGAGTGCTTCCATGATTATTGCCCCTATCTTGCTAGATTTTATCTCCAAATCCAAAGAATTGAATACTTGTTGCTCTATGTTGTATACTAGCTCATCAATCTTAACTTCGGGTATTTCTCTCTTTTGACAAGCCTTGACAATACCCGCTCTAACCTTGGATATATCAAAAGGACGCCGTTCACCATTGTTTTTGACAACTACAAACTGCTCTCTATCTACAAACTCATATGTAGTAAATCTCTTGCAACATGACAAACACTCTCTGCGTCGCCTAATACTATCCACACCATTGTCACGAGTATCTACAACCTTACTTTCCAAATGTCCACAAAAACTACATTTCATAACTACATTATAATAGCTGTATAGTATATAAGTCAATTGATTTGGAATATTATGTCAATTTAAGAGCGTAAAACAATAGTTATTACAATAAAATACAAACTTTCAACAAAACAGGCATTATTCTTTTTTGACGCCAAAAAAGAACCAAAAAAGCTCTTTGGGGAATCCCCCCCTGAATGCTTTATGGTTGTTTTTATTTAATTGGGGTGTTAATTCTTTCTAGATTAATGTACTCTATTTACACACTCTCTATCAATTCCAACTCTTCAAAATAATACTCAAAAAATTTGAACACAGTTGTTATTGGGTCACAACTAGACAAAGGTTGTTGTATTTTGGGGCTATATTGTTGTTGCAATCTCTGTGCATTAGCTATTGCCATACTGATAATATCTCGTATATTGTCTTGAGTATATTCAAGTTGTTTGCTATTACAAGCACATTGCAATAAGTTATCAAAAATATTATTGTCTGTTTTATTGTATGCTTGTCCAAGCTTTTGTTTTAGTTTGTCAAAATAATAATTTCTATTAGTTGCAACATTATAGTAATCAAAGTGTAACAACAACCAAAGTTCAAAGCTTTGTATACTGTACAACGCAAAAACTTTGGTGTTACGGTTGCTTAATTTTTCAGCCTTTGATATAGCTTGTTCAAATTGATTATCATCATTGTCATCTCTATCAAAAACTATCCAAACAGTATCATAATCGTCAATGTTTATAGATGATTTTTTAGTTTTATTTTTTCTTTTTATTTCTTCTACCAACTGTAATGGTGATACACCTGATTTGTGATACCTAACCTTTAATACATCTTGTCTAATACTTGTACGACTACTATTTAAACCATTCAAAAACTTGACTGCACCTTTAAAATAATTTACCTCGGTACACTTAGCATTGCATACAATCAACGCCTTGTGTACTGGCAATCTAGTATCAACTTTTCTTGATGACAACCATACTTTTGGGTTGTTGGAACTTTGTTTATCTTTAGACATTTGACTGACCCCAATTAGAAATTTTTTCAAAATACGGGTCTGCACCATATCTTCCCTCTAGATATCTCTTGGCAATATTTCCATCTTTTCTTGTAACTTTACCATCATCTTCCTTTATTTCTATTAGAGAATATAATTCAGAATCTTGCTCATCTGTCAAAGCCATAAAATATATTTCATCTCTTCTAAAAATTTTGCTATTCATAGTAGTCATATCATGAGAAGTAAATATCAACTGACCACCACCTGTATTTATATCTGGATTGGTATACAAACCAATAATCTGTTCAAGCAATTTAGGATGCAGTTTTGAATCCAATTCATCAATAAAAAATGCAAAACCTACTTTCAATGAACTTATTATAAAAGGGACAAGTCCTACTATTTTTTTCGTACCCATTGACTCCCATTGAAATGACAATGAAATTTCTTTATCTCCAATCTTGTGAATAGTTTTAAATTCTATTTGTCTTTGCTTAAAATTACCATGTGGCAAGTTGATATTTTGGTCTATTTTTCTTATCTCATAATCAAATACTTTTATATCGAATGCTTTTAATATTTTAAGTATTTCCTTTTTAAATTCCTTATTTTCATTTTGCTCAATAATGATGTTTAACAACAATCCTTCTTGATTGACATCATTATAATCTATAAACCTACTATCTAAAAACCACTGTACAATATCCTTGATTGGCGATTCGTTGTAAAATTGATTAATAAATACTAGCAAAGGCATATCTTGAGATACCTTTGATGCCATATTTTCTGTTATTGTACCCGATATATTTTTGCAAGGTATACTTACTTTTTGTTCTATTCTTTCATACAACAATTCTATCTCACTATTTTTTTCTCTTTTGTACAAATATTCCTTTTTAATAACATTGTTAAAAACATCAAATCCATATTTGTATTGAATATTTTGTAATTCAATTACAACTTCAAAACAAGTAGGCTTATTTTTGCTCTCATTATCAAACCAAAATGGTATACACAAATTGGGTGGCACTTGAGACAATTGCCCACCACCATAATTTTCAAACATCTTAGTAACAAAAAACTGCATTGCTCTAAACGCTAGCAATAGAGTAGTTTTGCCACCACCATTTGGACCATAAATTGCAACTACAGGCAATGTATTGCCTGCAATCAAACTATCCTTATGTTCCTTTATACTTCTACCATCCAATGCCTGCATATCCAAAGTTACTCTTTCTTTTATACTTCTAAAATTTTGTACACTAAACTGCAACAACATAAAAACTCCTTAAAAACACTTTACATTACAGTATATGATAAAAACAACTATTAGTGATAAAATTTATCACTAATAGTATAGCACATTTTATTTAAAAAATCAACAAAAAAATAATAATTTAAAACAATTCTACAAAAAACTCTACAATTTCAAGCAATGATAGTGCAATATATTTTTCAAAACTAGCAAAGTACCCATGAGTAATATCGTTGTAATTAATCAACTTGGTATTGCAATTGTATTGATTTAGTTGATTGTACAATGCTATTGCATGATCTCTTAAAGGGTCAAATTCACAACCAAAAATTAGTGTTTTGGGAAAATTGTTAAAAGACAAGTTGATTGGATTGGCTTTGTCAAAATACTCTTTAGTCATATGTTTTGGCAAATAAAGCTTGTACATTTTTATAAGGCTCTTTTTGGTAAGCATACATCCCTTGGCATATTTTTGTATAGATGGATATTTATTTCCACTATCCTTAGTTACTTCTTCTACCATTGGATACAAGAGTATTTGCCCTATTATACTATTTGTTGTGTCTTGCAATTGTGACAACACACTATGTATTGTATTTAGGACAATGCTACAACCAGCACTGTCACCCATAAGAATTATACCTTTGTACAAAATATCAATGTTTAAATTTGTCAATATGTAGTTGCACAATCTTATTGCTATGTCACACTTATATTTGGGTGCTAGTGGATATTTTATCACTAGTATATTACAACCTGTTGAGTAGCACATATCTCTCAATCCACCATCAGCAGAATTGAAGTTGCCATACACAAAACCACCACCATGAAAATACACAATCAAGGGCATTATTTTGTTTGAATCTCCGTTGTACAATCTACATGATGTCTTGCCTAAACCTTTTAGTTGTGATTGCGAAAATTGTTTAATCAAATTTGAATCCAAAAAATCATGAGGATTGTGTGACAATAATAATTTTGAAATTCTAATATGCTTGTTTTTGGATTTATAAAATCTAAATTTGGTAACCAATCTCTGTAGCCATATACAGTCACTAAAAGGCAACCATCTCATAATATTGGACAGTCGCCTTGCAGGGGGGTGCATTTTTGTTTTGTCAAATTTTGGCATAACTTTTTAGAACTTTATAAGTTTAGATTGTTGTATATCATACAAGCAAGCACTTATTATAGGCAAAGACAATATTTTGGATATTGCATTACAGTATAGATCCAATTGTCTATTGTATGCTTGAATATTGTCTTTATTCACACTATACTTGTAGTCTACAACTATTATGCCATTAGATTTGATTGCCATAAAGTCTACTATACCTTGTATAAGATTTGTATTATAATGCTGACTTGCAAGCACTTGATTTGTTCCATCTACAACAGTGAGACTAGTTGCATTGAGCATAAAGTTTTTTTCTCTAAATACTTTTGCACCAATACTCAAATCAAACAGTGTTTTGTGTGCCTTTCGTATCAATTCTTTTTTTATACTTGATAATTCTACTTCAGTAATAACATTTTGCAAACTAGCATATGCATCTTCAAATGACACACTCAAATCCAATGCTTGCAATACTTTGTGGTATAACTTTCCTATGTCCAAAACCTTATCTTCGTACAATACAGGCTCTGTATCTTCTGTCTTAAGCAATCTTGTTACTGATGACTTTGATACCATTGTAGACTTGCTTGGTATTATAGATATAGTTTGCTTGACTTGCTGCAACAAATCATCAGGGGGAGTCCCAAATACATTTGTTTTTAATTCTTTATCTAATATCTTACTATCATCTTTTTGATTATCTATCCCAAACTGTTGCCAATCTTCTTCATAAAAACAGTTGTCATACAATCCCAATTTTTGCACTATTGGGTATATCCAATCAGACCACTTAGACACATTGTCACCTGTTTTGTATTCACTTGCACTACTATCTACCACTAGCAACAATTGCTTTTTTGCTCTAGTCAAAGCTACATACAACAATCTCATTTCTTCATTTATAGATTTGTTGGCTATCTTGTACTTAAAATACTCAAATACAGCATTTGTGTGAGTTTCGCCCTCTTCTAAATCAAAAACTTTGCTAGCCAAACCCAATTGGTTATCCAACAAAAACTTGTCTCTAGCATAGTCTTTGTGAAAGTTACTATCTATAGTAGGCATAATAATATAATCATATTCTAGCCCTTTAGAAGCATGTACAGTGATAATTTTGATACAATCATTTGTCTCAACTTGTCTAGCTTTGGGTGGATTGTCAAACACACTTTGCAAAAATCTAAATAGATCATGTTGATAAGGGTGCGATTCTATATCTTGCAAAAACCAATACAAAGACTCTATACTGTCATTCTTATTATATAATGACAACAAAAAATCATGTTGTGCTACTATAGTATGTGCAAGTTGTGCAACTGTCAAACTGTTTTTGAGTGATTGATAATTTTCTAATTTGTCAAATAATGATTTTAGTGCAACAGATATCTCATCTTGAGTATCTTTGTAATAAAGTTCGCAACATTCACAAAAACTGTAAGTTTGAGAATAAGACAACCTAATTTTGGACAAAGCTATTTCATCTAATCCCACAAATCCACTACGCAACACAGTAGCTAAGGCTATATCATTGTGAGAATAATCTACTAGTGACAAAAATTGCAACAAGCTACTACTTGCTACACTATCCAATACCGTCTTTGATTGTTCTAAGTTGGTAGTTAGTCCCAACTCATTTAGTTTATCACGCAACTTAAAACAAAATCTATCTCTACTATGAGTAAGTATTGCTATGTCCTTTAACTCCACACCTTGATTTATTACCAAATTAGATATGTGTCTTACTATCACATCTATCTTAGGAGCTTGTTTGTCAATTTGATTGACATGATTGATTATATCATATGGTGGCAAATTTTCTGGTCTTTCAGTCTTTGCTACATGCACAATTTTGGTTATCACCGCTTTGAGAGTATTGTCTACAACATCATTCTCTTGTTTGCCTGTCAACATGCTATCTAACGCATAATCACTTCCACCATTGGCTAAAGTCATAGTTGGAGCAAAAACAGCATTTACAAAATCCAAAATTTGGTTACGACTTCTAAAATTGCCATTAAGCTTTATAAGTTTCATGTTGTTGTCTAGCAAACTATTAGCAGACATTTTGTCTACAAAAAACTTTGGGTCACACATTCTAAAGCCGTATATACTTTGCTTGACATCTCCAACTACAAACACTTCTGCTTTTTCACCCAATATCCCCAATATCTTGTCTTGTAATGGATTGATGTCTTGATACTCATCTACAAACAAATGACTAATACTATTGGTCATTTCCAATCTTGCTTGCTCATTGCCCAAAACTTTTAGCATGCAATGCTCTATATCACTAAAGTCTATCTTTGCTATCATTTGTTTTGCCATATCATACTCATCACAAGTTTGAAGAACCAACCTAATAAGTTCTTTTGCAATATTGTATGACAACTTAGAATCTTTGAGTGGGGCAAACAACGAACTACTACTATCACTTATATACTTTTTTAAATCCTTAAATTCTTCATAAGCTTCTATATGCAAAAAGTTGTCCTTATCAATATTACATTTTTTTTGACTAAGTACAGACAATTGTGTATCCACACCTGATATCAATGATTGCAACTCTGCCACATATATAGAAAAATCCATTCCCAATTTAGTAGCATTGGTATGAAAATTAAGCAATCTATCTTGCAAAGCTTGTATCTTTGACACTACAATCTGTTCGTACAATTTTGCAACTTCATGTGGATTGTCATGACAATCCACGGCATGTTGCAACCACCCTTTCCAATCAACTTGAGCCTTTGCATATTGATATATTTTTACTATTTGTTCTTTCAAAGCTCTATCAGAGCGGTTTTGGAGCATGATGTTGTATAAATCCAAAAAGTCTTCTGTAGGGTTTTGGTGAGAATCCTCAATAACTTTTGAAATACTATCACTCAATATAATAGCACTCTCTTGCTCATCCATCAGTACAAAATCAGGATCAACAGAGCATGCATAAAAATACTGTCTTAAAAATCTAGAACACAAACTATGAAATGTACCAATACTAGCTTCATTGATACTATCTACAAGTGTAGCAAATGTTGGGTCAGTAGTAGCCAATTCTCCAAGTTTTTCTTTGAGTTTTGTCTGCATATCCAAAGCTGATGCCTTAGTAAATGTAGATACCATCAAACCAGAAACATTTATTTTTTCTTTCAAAAGCCTTAATATTCGTTGAATCATTACAGTAGTCTTTCCACTACCTGCACTAGCTGATACAATTACACTACCTATTTGGTCTATTGCTTGTTGTTGATCTTTTGTAAATTTCAGCATATGTAAAAAATTAGCCATAAGATAATAGCATTAGTAGTAATATATTTTTTAATAAATTAACTACCAAATACTTGTACCATATGACTGTAAAAAATTATATAATCAATTCTTTTTTCTTAGATATAGACAATATTTCTTGTTTATCAGCTTCGTATCCATTGCGATCTAACATTGCAAATGTAGAAACTTTGCCTTGTTCTACACCAGGTTGATTGTATGTGTCTATATTGAGCAAAGCCCCTGCAAATGCAGTTTGCATCATTAGATAAGCCAACAGTTCACCTATCGTATATGGATTTAGCTTGTCCAATATTATGTTATAATTAGGTTTTTGTGTCTTAGTAACTGCATATTCTGTAGCTACTCTCTCAGCAGACAACAACTCAGCAAAGGTATGTCCACTCAAAAAATCACCTATATCTATGCCATCAACTTTAGGGATTTTAATTTTATTACAAAAATCTTGAACTGTAATAAATGTAATAACCTTATCAAAAGGACCTTCATTGAAAAGTTGTACCATACTATGTTGATCCGTCGCCCCTAGAGACTTGACAGGGGTTTGTCCTACATGAACTGTATTGCCATCTAGATCTACAGCTTTGCCCAAAGATTCTGCCCACAATTGAGCATAAAAATCTGCAAAATACTTAAGTCCATCTGCATATGGCATCATAACCCCAATATTCTTACCTCTTTGCATATTAAGAACTTGCAAATATGCTGTCATCAATGCTGGATTTTTGTAAATATCATTGACAAAACATTTGTTTTGAAAATCTCCTGCACCTTTAAGTAATTGTTTGATATCCAATCCAATACATGCAAAAGCAACCAATCCAACCACACTAAGCACACTAAATCTACCACCTGCACCTTTGGGAACTTCATACATTTTAAACCCTTGAGCTTTGGCAACACCAAATATATCACCCTTGCCAAAACTAGTTATTACAGTAATAGATTTCTTAGCTTTGTCCTTGCCCAATTTTTTGACTAGCAAATCATACACATACAAAAATTGTGCCAAAGTCTCACTAGTATTTCCGCTCTTAGTAGTGACAATAAAATGAGCATTTTCTATATCAATAACATCTAATAATGATGACATTCTATTAGGATCTACATTGTCTTCAACATATAGACGAGGAGCTTTTCTTGTTGCATGAGAAATACTATTGTATCTCAAATGAGTCAATGCCGTTGCTACAGACTGTACCCCAAGAGCCGAACCACCTATCCCAAACACCACCAAATCAGTACAAGTATCTTTGATAGTTTTGCCGTACTCTACAATCTCATCAATATACTTTGTGTCCATATGTGGCATTGACATCCACTCTTGCCAATCTTTTCCCTCTTTACTTTTGACAAAGTTAAATGCACTGTTTATCCAATCTTTGTCCTTAACTGATTGAATAGCTATATTGATACCATGTTCGTCGCCAATGATATCACTTGTCATATTATTGAAATCTACTTTTAACATGCCAATATTATAACACTATTTTATAAATAGCACAATAAAAAACAACAGTCCAATAGATTTTAAAATCCAATAGACTGTAGTATTTTTATATTAAAACTTCAAAAAACTAATCCAAACAACCATCCAAATATTGCATCTCCATTGTAGTGTATTCTAACGGGATATCATACACTTTTTCATATGTATCCTTCCACATTTGATAATTGGTATGCATCATCATATTGAGATTTTGTGATACAGTATTGGCTGGATCTGGATATATAATAGGGTGTATATTTACTACAAATTCCTGTACAAAGAATCCATCTGGTCCAATTTTGTCACTATCTTTTAAGGTAATAAAAAGTGGAATAATAGGAGCATTGTTTTTTGCTGCAAAGTGAAATGCTCCCTTTTTGAATGGTCTAGGTTTTTTATAATTCCACCACATAGCTTGCTCAGGATATATAAGCACTTGTTTGCCTTTAGAAAGCAATGTTTTGATAGCTCTACTTGTCTCCATCGTCACTCTCATGCTTGTTTGGTCTGTCTCTTGTACAGGGAGAGTATTGCAATGACGCATCAAATAACCAATTATACCAGGATAACTGTAATTTCCCTCACGCACTACCTTGTGCAATACAAACCTGCGTTTTGTCCAATGTTCCTTCAAAGCTAGATAAGCTGCATAGTTGTCAAAAATATTACAGTGATTGCATGTAACCATAGCACTACCACAAAATCCTTGCAAATTTTCTAACCCCGTAGTACCCTTGTATATAGCCTTATCCTTTTGCCATTTTTTAAAAAATCTATTGCCCGCAAAATTGGCAATCTTGTTTACAATTTTACTTGTCCATTTTACATTCAACAAATCTAGCTTGTCCACATCTATAGGCACAGTTGGAGCATCAGCTTCTACATCTAAATGAAACAACCCATGTCTCTCATTATAAGCTATCTTTTGCAACACATCAAGCCTATCTTGAGCTTGTGGTATGTGAATTGTATTGTCAATTGTAGTAGTTAATGCCATAGATGCTTCCTAAGTAATTATATTATTAATAAAAAACAAATTAATTTGATTATTAATAAATTTTTATATAATATAAAAAATCAAATATACTAAACAATAATTTGCAATAAAATTATTATCTTAAAATTTGTTTTTCAAACCAAATATTTGGCAGTATAAGAATTAGAACATTTCAACAAATCAACAGGAAAACCCTCAAATACTATTTGTCCACCATTTGTTCCGCCATCAGGACCTATATCTATTATCCAATCTGCTCTTTTTATAACTTCCAAATTATGTTCTATTACTACAACTGTATTGCCCGAATTAACCAACTTGTTTATAATAGTCAATATATTGTCTATATCACTTAAATGCAAACCTGTAGTAGGCTCATCTAAAATATAAATATTGCCATTTTGATTAAGTTCTTTTGCAAGCTTCAACCTTTGACACTCACCACCCGACAAAGTATTCAATGATTGCCCTAATGTCATATAACCCAATCCAACATCTACCAAACTTTGCAAAACCGAAACTATATCTTTATTTTCAAAAAATTCTAAGGCATACTCTATTGTCATATTGTTTATGTCTACAATACTGTTGCCTTTGTATTTATATTCCAAAACTTGCTTATCATACCTACCGCCGTTGCACTCATCACAAATTATTTCACTAATATCCATAAAAGACAAATTTAGCTCTATAGCACCCGTACCATTACACTTTTTGCAAGCTCCTTGAGAATTATAGCTAAAAAGACTATGCTTTTGATTGTTTGACTTTGCAAACAATTTTCTTATATTCTCCATTATACCTGTATATGTTGCTATATTAGATCTAATATTTCCACCAATACCACTTTGATCAATCTTTATGCAATCAAACTGTTTTGCAAATACACTATTGACAATAGTAGACTTACCAGAACCTGCCACACCTGTTATGCAACAAAACATACCTTTGGGGATAGATAGTGATATGTCTTTGAGATTATGCATACTAGATTTTGAACTAACAAAAAATTGAGTAGGTTTTGTCTGTTTTGTATTTATGCTTGCTTTTTGATTTAAATATTGTGATGTCAAGCAATTGGCTTGCAACAAATCATCAAACTTACCCTCAAACATAATCTTTCCACCATGCCTACCTGCCTTTGGTCCTATATCTACAATATGGTCTGCTATTTTTATTACATCTGGATCATGCTCTACTACCAACACCGTATTGCCCTTATCTCTAAGCTTTATCAACAAGTCATTGAGTCTATGAACATCTCTCGCATGCAATCCTATACTAGGCTCATCAAAAATATAACATACATCTACAAGGCTAGAAGATATGTATTTTGCAATCTTAACTCTTTGACTTTCTCCGCCAGATAGAGTACTCGTATTTCTATCCAAACTCAAATATGGCAGTCCAATATCTATCAATAATTGAAGTCTATTTACAATATCATCTATGACAGATTTTGCTTGTGGTATATTCCAATTGTACAACTCCTTAACCAAGTCAACTAATTGTATTTTGCTAATATCAGCAATATTGTATCCATTTATTTTGCATTGCAAAGCCCTAAGGTTGTATCTATCCCCATTGCACTCATCACAAACTTGTTCTGCAAAAAATTGAG
Organism: Bacillota bacterium; assembly: GCA_009787385.1. Lineage (GTDB taxonomy): Bacteria > Bacillota > Clostridia > Christensenellales > Pumilibacteraceae > WRGC01. Next base: position 21,162 of record WRGC01000006.1, on the reverse strand, counting down.
TTATCTTTTTTTGGTTTGATTGTGTTTTTTCTCTTGCAGTATTTATATTTTGTCTAATAAACCTAGTAGACAAACCCTCATAAGTCATATCATACTGACTATTTTTATAATTGGCTACAACCTTTTGCGGTTGAGCATACACAAGTTGCTCAAACTCACTTTTAGAATAATCAGCTATCTTTTTGTCACAATCAAAAAAACCAGACTCAGTATATAGTTTTAACAAAAAACTACCTACCTTAAAACCATCCAACAATATAGCACCTTCATTGAGAGATTTATTCTTATCTATTGCTTTATCAACATCTAATGCAATAATCTTGCCAATACCTTGACATCTATTGCACATACCAGATGGATCATTAAAACTAAATGCATTTGCAAACCCAACCTTTGGGATACCAAATCTAGAAAACAATACTCTCAACAATGGAGCAATATCTGTTGTTGTACCTAGCGTAGAACGGGCGTTGCCTCCAATTTGTTTTTGGTCTACGGCTATTACGGTACAAAGTCCATCAATACTATCTACATTTGGCTGCCTATACTTAGGCAAATACAATCTTGCAAAACTACTATAATTTTGATTTAACAATCTACCTGCTTCTTCGGCAATTGTGTCAAAGACTATACTACTTTTGCCAGAACCTGACACTCCTGTAAAAACAGTGATTGCCTTTTTTGGTATTTGTAAACTTATATTTTGCAAGTTGTTTTCTCTCGCATTTTTTATTATTATCTTTTCGTTCATATATACAAATACCAGAATCTACATCTTGTCACTTGTTTATCAATTAATCTCTAATTTTATCTTTATATATTTCATGCATATACAATATTAAAGTATAAATTTTTATTGTCCATTCTCAACAAATCTAGCATACAATATACTATTATTGGGCTTGTCCCACAAGTGAGTACTATGCATAGTGCTATTGTAATATTGCGTACCACCAATCATACTATCATAATAGCCTACAAATATATGATTGTCTTTTGTTGGAGCTTTAGCTATTGGCATTTGGTGATTTAAAGTCACTTTGACATGGCTTGTTCCACCTTTGCCTTGACTACGATACAATACGACGATGTATTGTTTTGATTGAGATTCTTCACAATCTTCATCATCATTGGAAACTATATCAAAGTCATAATCCATTTTAGGGCTAGCATATGGAGTACTAGCATCTAGACTCTTTGGATCAAACCAATCATCTTGTTCGTCTGCATCTACAATAATAAAAGGTTCAAACATATCTACCTGTCCATCAATTGGTAATATAGGTTGCTCTTGTGTAGATAAATCATCATCAATTGCAATGACATCTACAGAATCTTGATCTTCAAAGATATTAGTCATATATATAAATATATTATACATGATTATAAAAATACAGTCAACTGTATTAAGCTTTACAAGTTCTAATATCAAATCAACCTCTCTATATCACCTGCTCCCATAACAATGGTTGCACTTCCTACATCTCCACCATATATAAAATCCACTATATCTTGAACTGTTTTTAAATAAATTGCATTAGGTATTATATTTGCCAAATCTTGACTAGTCGTACCATTAGAATTTTCTCTTGCTGCAAAAATTGGGGCTAAAGCCACTTGATTAGCTTTTGACAAACAATTAGCAAACTCTTGCAAAAATGCCTTAGTTCTGGTATATGTGTGTGGTTGAAATATCACTCTCACAGATTTGTATATAGATTTTGCTGTTGCAATGCATTGTTCTATCTCTTGAGGGTGATGAGCGTAGTCGCTAATTATTGTACCAAAATTCCCTTGTTTTACAATTTCAAAACGCCTTTTTACCCCACTAAAACTTGATAAACCTTGATTTAATTCTTCCCATTCTATACCAATTGTCTTACATGTTGCAATGCAAGCTAATGCATTGTCAATATTGTAAAATCCCTGTGTTGTTATATGTACTTTTCCAAGCAATGTATCTTGATAATAGCAATCAAAATTAGTCCCATCTTTATCAAATTTTATATCTTGTGCTGTATAATCACCACCTTTTCCAAAGGAAATGATATCTTTTGTATGAACTAGCTTTGAGACTATACTAGCATGCGCTACAACTGTTTTGCTCATATTAGCAAAACTCTGATACGCATCCCACAAATCCGCTTCATCTTTGTAATAATCTATGTGATCTAATGCAAAGTTGAGTATAACACCAACTGTAGGTTTTAGGTGCAAAAAATTGCGTCTATATTCACACGCTTCTGTAACAAAATATTGTTTGCCTAGCACGCAATTGCCACCTATTCCAACACTATCCCCACCTACATGTATTGTAGCTCTTCGCTTACTCAATGTTGCTCCAATCATAGTAGTAGTAGTAGTTTTGCCATGAGCACCTGCAATAGCAACTATACAACCATAATTTTGACTAATTTGACCAAGCAATGCCGCTCTCTCTATTCTTGGTATTCCCAATCGCCTTGCTTCAACCAACTCCACATTGTCGCAATTTATAGCACTAGTATACACTACAACATCAGCACCTGATACATTGATAGCATTGTGTCCACTCAACAGAACATCGCTACCACTAGTTTCTATTCCTTGTGCTTCTACTAGTTTCATCAGTTGAGCCATGCTTACACCCTTACATCCTACAAAATGCATTTTCATACCATTATAGTATGAAATATATACAAAATATGTGATAAAACAAAATTAGAACAATTGTACTGCTATCAGTATCTATTTTAAGAAATGTATAAAGAGTACATTAAGATTGAAAAAAAGTAACAACTTAAATAAAAACAACCTTAAAGCGTTCGAGGGTTTTGGGGGATTCGCCCCCCAAGAGCTTTTTTGGTTCTTTTTTGGCGTCAAAAAAGAATAATATTAGTTTTGTTGATTGTTTGTATTTTATTGTTAATAACCGTTCGTTGTACACTACTAAAAAATCATTAATACGCAAATATTTTGCTAACAATTAAAAAATCTAACTCACAACTTTGTTGAGTGAATTAGATCTAAAGTAATTTATTATAATCCCAATGACACAATTAGAGCTTTGTCTACTTTACTTAAGTAATTGTTGTCCAACTTTCCACACATGTCTTTTAGACGCCTTTTATCAATTGTTCTAATTTGTTCTAATAATATTACACTATCTTTAGGCAAACCAAATTGCCCCTTTGATACTTCTATATGTGTAGGAAGTCTAGCCTTTGTCAATTGACTAGTGATTGCACACACTATAATAGTTGGTGAAAATTTATTGCCTGTATCATTTTGCACTACCAACACAGGTCTCATTCCTCCTTGTTCGCTACCAAGGACTGGGCTTAGATCTGCATAATAAATATCGCCCCTAAATATTTGAATATCATTCTTTAAAGTTTCCAATTCATTCTCCATATACAATTGCCAATTTAATTACCAATCGTCTCACTCTAATGGTTCACCTCTAATATGTAAACACCATTAGAAGAGATTATAATTTTATATATCGCTTATTCCTAAAAGTATATCATCAAAATAAGCATTTTGAAAGTCTGCTATCTTTATACTATGCAAAGCATCTAAGTGATTGTGAACAATATATGTGATATATTCTTGCACACTCAATCCAAGATTAGAAGCCTTATCCGTTGCAGACTCGTATTGCTCATTATTGATATCCACTTGATACTTACTCATCATTTATCTCCTTTTTTTTACTAAATTATACCTATTTAAAATTTCTAATTTTTGTATTGAATTTATTAGCATAACAAAGTCAACTGCAACAATTAAAATATTGAATACATTACAACAACACACATACAGCCACAGCTACACTACCACTATGACTAATAGACAATTGTGGAATTTTTCCACACAACAACTCTCTTGCCTTGTTACTAGCTACAATATACGGTTGTCCTAAATTTGTATGACATACACATACATCAGTCATACTAATATCACCAAAACCACAACCCATAGCTTTTACAAAACTTTCTTTAGCACAAAACATACCCGCCAATGTCTCTACCCTTGAGCCACTATACATATAGTATTGCCACTCTTGTTCACAAAATATTTTAGAAGCTACAAAGTGAGATTGTGAAATCAATTTAGCTATTCTGTCTATGTTTATTATATCTATACCTATCATAAATAATACAACAACTAGCAATGAAATAAAAGAGAGCGTACAACGAGAGTTATTACAATAACATACAAACTTTCAACAAAACCAACTTAATTCTTTTTTAATTCCCAAAATGTTGATTTTAACAATGTACTTTGTTTGTATACTCCTAATAAACTAAGAATTTATCAATAATAGTAGGACAAATTGTTGCAGCAATACTATTTACTTATTCAACATTCATATCACTTTCAACACCTTCCAAAAAAACATCCAAAGCTTGCCTAATTTCACTAAACACAAAACCCCTACCCAAACAATACTCAATTATCTTTTGCTTATCACCTCTATATTTTTTTTCTATCAAATCTAGCAATGATTTGTGACTATCCAAATTGTCTAAACAATTGTCTATTATGTCTTTGTCTATACCAAAGTTGTGCAACTCATACTCAAGCTTGCGTTTTCCATTTTTATACCCTTTGCTTGCAATATAATTCTTTGCAAAACTTTCATCATTAATGTACTTATAATCTAATAGTTTTTCTATACAATAGTCAATTGTCGCCTGCAAATAACCCTTATCCTTTAAATAATTTTCTATCTCTAACTGACTACGCATGCGTATGGATATATACCTTATAGCTTTATCAAATGCCGTATTTTTTTCGCTCTCCAACTGCAACTGACTTAAGTAATCCAAATCTACAATCTGTCCTTCAATCAAATTGTGTTTCAATACAGTAATTGTCTCTAATCCACAACAAAAATTGCCATCAATATACAAATTGACACGCTTTTTATTTTTGTTTTGCATTGTAATTTGACTAATAACTGCCATTAATATTAATATAGTATATAAAAATACATTAATCTATAAAAGTGTCATAGAGTACATTAAGATGTAAAGAAGTAATATACATAAATAAAAAACAACCTTAAAGCGTTCGGGGGTTTTTGGGGGGGATTCGCCCCCCCCCAAGTGCTTTTTTGGTTCTTTTTTGGCGTCAAAAAAGAATATCGCTGTTTTGGTTGATTGTTTGTATCTTGTTGTTAAGAATCTCTAATTATACACTCTACAAAATTATCCTTAAATTACAAATAAGTTGTTTATTGCAATTATAAGTTTCTAAACAGAAATTTTATGCAACACAACATCATCTATCAACTTTTTATTAATATCCAAAATTGGATTTACAACATTTTCTATATAGTCTTGAGTTTGATGTGATGCCAACCCTATATACAAACAAGGCTGAAGTATTTCATCAAAGTTGACTTTGCTAAACAACTTATCTTGCTTTAGTCGCCTAATTAAATCATTTGAATTTTCACAACTTATATTTTCTCTTTCTATACTTTGCTTTATATTTTTGGAAACTTGCATGCTATGTTGTCTAATTGCTTCATGCAATTGTTGCCTATCACCACCCAATTTTACAGCATTCATCAAAATATTCTCTGTAGTCATAAATGGAAGTTCTTTTTGTAAGTTGCTTTGCACTACATTTGGATACACTACTATATTGTTAGTGACATCAATCATCAAATTGAGTATAGAGTCTATAGCCAAAAAGCCCTGTGACATGACAATTCGTCTATTAGCACTATCATCTAGTGTCCGTTCTAGCCATTGTGTGCTAGCCGTGATACTAGTATTGATAGGCAATGATATCACAAATCTAGACAACCCACATATCCGCTCACATCGCATTGGATTGCGTTTGTATGCCATGGCAGAACTACCTACTTGCTCTTGTTCAAATGGCTCTTCTATCTCTTTAATGCTTGCCAACAATCGCATATCAGTACCAAACTTAGATGCACTTTGTGCAATACTAGACAACATTGACAAAATATCATAGTCCACCTTGCGAGAGTACGATTGTCCTGTAATTGCGTATACGCCCTTAAAGTCAAAATGACTTGCTATTTTATCTTCTAACTCTGTTGTTTTTGAAGCTTGTCCATCAAACAAGTCCAAAAAACTAGCTTGAGTACCTGTAGTACCTTTCAACCCACGCAATCTCAAAGTACTCAACAAATACTCAAGTTTGTCAAAATCTTGCACAAAATCAAACAACCACAGTGTTGCTCTCTTGCCTACGGTTGTAGGCTGTGCGGGTTGCAAATGTGTCCATCCTAATGTTGGCAAATCTTTGTACAACAATGCAAACTTGCTTAATTGTTTTATTACTAATAATAATTTAGCCTTTACCAATTGCAATGCTTGTTTGAACAAAATTAGGTCAGTATTATCTTTTATATAATTGCTAGTTGCACCCAAATGCAAAATAGGCTTTGCCAACTTTGCTTGCTCACCATACGCATAAAGATGAGACATTACATCATGTCGTATTCTTTGCTCATGATATTCTATCACATCAAAATCTATATCATTTGAATAAGCAACCAAATCATCAATTTGTTCTTGACTAATATTTAGTCCCAACTCTCGTTGTCCCTTTGCCAAAACTATCCAAAGCTGTCGCCATACTTTTGCCATATGCAGTGGACTAAATATCTCACTCATCTCCACACTACAATACCTATCTGTAAGTGGATTATTGTATATATTTTTATCCATAAAATATCCTACTAATATAGTTTTGCAAGTTAGAAAACATCAACTTATCTATATCACCGTTGTTGTATCCCAAATTCACCAAAAAATCTCTAAGTATTGCAATTTCGTCATAACTACTCAATGTAGGCAACGGACTAGTCCCAAAAAAATCTGTACCTATACACAAATTGTCTACCCCAAAATTTTGTACAAACCAGTCAATATGTCTAACAACTCGCTGTATCCAAGTATCTTTTGTATCATGTTCACACAAAAAATTTTTGACTAATGTCAAACCTACCAACCCATCACACTCCACTAGAGATTTGCATTGATAATAATCCAAATTGCGAGGGTGTTTATATACAGGTTCAAAACACGCGTGACTACACACTATATTTTTGCCTTGAACACAATCTAAAATATCATAAAAACTATTTCTACTTGCATGCGCTGTATCTACAACCTTATTGTGTTGCAACAAGGTATGTAAAAATATTTTTCCATCATGCGTCAATCCATCACAATCTTCTATATTGCCACTCATACAACTGCTTGCATATCTATTGGAGTTGTTCCAAACTATACCATAAAACAAAAAAGGCATAGTTGCAAGCTCACAAAAAAATAAATATTTATTTTTTTCATATGTGCCATAAATATCATTATTGACATACTTCAAATCAACAAGCCTATAATCATGGATATTGATATCTTCTATACTAAAGTATACATTTGGCAAATTTAAATCAATGTATGGTTGCAAAATAGATTTGATATTTTCTAAAGTCAACGACTTCTTGCTAGTCCATAGTGCAAGTATGATACCATTGCATTTAGACTGCTCTATTATCCAATCCAATTTTTGATTGAGTATCAATTCTTCACTAGTAACAATGTCATTATGAAAATCAAATATATTTAGTTTGGTCATTGTATAATATATGTTGATTAAAATAATTATGATAAATCTTTAAGGAGTGTACAAACAAAAACATTAGATGAGAGAAAGTAACAACTTAAATAAAATCAACCTTAAAGCGTTCTGGGGGATTCGCCCCCAAGAGCTTTTTTGATTCTTTTTTGGGGTCAAAAAAGAATAATGCTTATTTTGTTATTTGTATACTATTGTTAATAATCTCTATTTGTATACTCTCAATCTTTAACTTCTATCAATATTTGCATTATACAACACATTATCAAATCATGTCAATATAAATTAATTATCTACACAACTAGTCATCAAAAAATCTGTATGCATAGATTGTTGTTCAAAAAAGAATTGTCTCACATATTTACATGCAAAACAATCCATAAAATAATTTTATTAACCAAATTTAAATATCTTTTTGTTGGCATTATTTGGCTTTGCAAGCCCCCTATCTAGTCCACATGCAGCCTTAACAATATCAAATAATTCCTCAAAATCACTAAATCTCTCTAGATCTGTTATACTTGTAGCATCTATATCCGACATACTATCAAATGCTATACATGCATCTAAAGCCAACTGCAACATATCATCTCTCTTATTGTCTACTACATTCTTGTCTATATCTACTACCAACGCAGTCAATACACATGTAGAAACAACTTGATACAAAAAGTTGAGATATCTCCCAAGCTCCAATCTATATTCATCTTCATCAAGGCGAGGACTAACTTTGAAATAATTCTTTTTTACTCTTTGATAATACCTATGTACACCATCATAGACATATCTAAAATAACTATACACTTTTTTGATAGCATATTCTCTATTAATTTTGTACAATTCTCTCAAAAAGTCGTTGAGATGACTTGCTAACAATAGACTTTCTCTAAGAGATATACAATATATGTCTACTTTTTTACCTTTTTCCAATAGTTGTATACGAGGCATAAGACTGTCAAAACAGTTGTCTACACTCTCATAAATCAGCAAATCATAATACTCACTCTTTTTGCCAAACAAATCATGAAAGCATATACGATGTGCATACTTGACAGCAAAACTAGAAGTACTAGACAATCTCTTAAATATATCTGGATAGTACGACAAAAATCTATTGGTATAAGCCTTGTTGGTTTCGTAATATCTATTTCTCATAGGTATTACATGTTTATCTATATACAACAGTACATCACCATAATTTGTAGATGCACTTTGCACAAATCCAACCTTTAATGATTGAGCATACGACATAAAGTCTCTACATAGATTCTTAACCCTATAGTATTGACTATCTGATGGCAAATTTAGCTCTGATACAAGCTTGCTATTTTGTACTACATATGGTTGAACAACAGTATTGCATGCCATAATACCCAAATCTGATATTGTAAGACAAAACTTAGATATGTTAGGATTGTGAGCTAATACATCTTCTTTATCTATACTAATTATTCTTCTAAGAGAAATTGCAAATTTGAGACTATCTTGACGCAATTTATTGCGTGTATTGTGATCTATTTGTTCAAGATTCCCAGTGATTTTTTTATAAAAATTGGATATCAAAATAGTACACTCATTAAAAATGAGTATAAAAAAACCCAATCTCTTAGATATTTCAATTCTTGCCAAAACTGCAATTTTGACAGACTCTATCAAAGTATTTACAATATTTTCTATTAAATCAAAATCCTTGGTGCTTTCTTGTTCGTATATTTTGCACATATGAGCAAAATATACTGCTAGATAGTGATTGGGGTTGTATTGTTTGGCTTGCTCAAAATACTTTAAAGCTTCACCAAAATCAGTATTTCTAAAATACTCCTGTCCTGTCTCATAAGATTGATTGGCAATATCAAACTGAACCAACAAACCTGATATATTTTCAGGTTGAGTACCAAAATCCTTGCCACACAATGGACAAACAAAATTGCCGGCATGCATTTTTCTCAATAGCATGCTATTTTTGCACCTAATACAAATTGCAAAATGTTCCATTTTTCCCCTTAGTTAATTTGATAGATATGAATTTAAAGTGTTGTTTTTTATATTAAATAAAAACACTATATTATATAGATAAAAATTTGAGAATATTAAAAACATCAACAAAAAAATATATACTTTCTAAATTAGAAAGCAACTAACTTGACAATAATCAAATAATCAATATTGAAAAACTGCTCAAATTTTTCAATATTGATTATATAACTTTACCACAAAAATGTAAAATAAATTGAATAAAATAGCCAAATTTTTATTTTATCTTTTTATACATATTTATTTAAATACTATGTCTATATTTTAAATCAATTAATAAATTAATTTAAAATCAACAAATCTCAACAATTTATAAGATTATACACTTTTCAATTTTAACATACATTCTACCACAACTATTTTCTTCTAATTTTTTTAAAAAATTCCGTGAGCAAAAGACCGCATTCATCACTCAATATACCGCCTTGAACTTGCACTCTATGATTGAGCTTGCCATCTGTTCCAATTGAATATGCCGATTGCATTGCACCGTATCTTGCGTCATATGCCCCAAATACTACTTTACGAATTCTTGCATTGACTATAGCACCCGCACACATAGTACACGGTTCTAGCGTGACATACAAATCACAATCACTCAAATTCCATCTATTCAAAATAGCACCTGCTTTGCGTAATGCAACAATTTCGGCATGCCCTGTAGGATCAAAATTGCTTTCTCGCTCATTGCAAGCACTAACCAAAACTTCGTTCTCTCGTACAATAACAACACCAACAGGCACTTCACAATCATCACTATTGCGTGCTACATGTATAGACTGTTTCATAAACTTTTTCATTGTATCTATCATTTGTAAATTTATAATTCATATATTAAAAGATTTTTATACAAAAATATACAAAATTCTACTAACGGCGTTTTACAAATATAGGTGAAGACCAAGCAGCATGTGCATCATCTTGCAATACTCTTAGATAAATATATTTGAAGTGTGGTTGAACCATTACTACAGTTTGAGCTTTTGTTCTTTTAAATGGAACTCTTGTTATTCCTTGATTGGTCACAAGCTCTACACTTTCTAACAACCCCTCAGATTCTACATTTATTTCTACCTTATAATCTTCTCTACTAGATGCTATAAAGTCACCCATAATAGATCCATTGATACAAATATCCAAATATATCTTTGCACCTGTTGTTGCATAGCATTTACGATTTTTGAGAGCATCGTACAAACTTTCTCTAGTTAGTTCTTTTGCCAAAATACAAGTCAATCCCACCCCCTCATGTCCACCACCACCAATAAATCCTAGTGGTATTCTAAGCAAAACTTGTTCTAAAAAGCAATCTTCTCTAACTTTGCGATTGTAAAGAGAAGGGTTGTGCAATCCGTCTATAGTTTCAAACGCACCTTTAGCATTAAAAACTTCTGTAAGAGCTGGAACACCCGACGGAAACTTATTCCAATTGACACCTCTCATTTTGTCTACAGGGTCAGCTACTATAAACAAACCCTCACGCATTGGATTTTGCAAACGATAAGATAGATTGTTGATACTATCACTGCCCGCTTGATTTCCACGCATTATATCCCCTCTACCTCTAAATATTACATTGTATCGCCCCTCACTCTCTCTATCTTTAGGCAAACCCCATTCATAAGCATTGAAAACTACAAACTTATGTTCTATATTGTATAGTTCATTTCTAAATCTTATGTCACGCCATTGCTCATCATCTATGTGAGTATCTATATCAGACAATGCACAAAAGTCCAATCCATTTAGTTGCTTGACTTCCATAAACTTGTCATCAGGACTACCACAGTGCCAACCTGTACTGTGACTATTAATAGAAATATCCGTCCTAACTCTCAAGTCCCCCCAATAATAATTGAGTCCTTTAGGCTTCTTTTTTGGAGAACTATAAAAATCTCTATGCATTCCTAAAGGTGCAGGCTTGCAATCATGTATTTGACTACAAGGTCCACCAACCAAGAAATCCAATTCTAGCCCCCCCACTATTGGCTTGCGATAAATAGCATCTACTGATTTTACAACATATTCATTTCCTTCTATGTGCATATCAAAGTGTCTAACTATACGATGTGTGTCAACTACAACTTGAGCTTTTGCAAAGTCAGTAACCTTGATGACATAACTAAACTTTTCAAATCTCATATACGCCGCATAAATATATCCCCTATGACTAGCAAGCTTGACTATCTCTGATCCACCTTCTAGAAAGGCATCTGTATCACTTCGCTCTATACCTATCTTGGGTTTGCCCTTTTCGTCTTCATTAGTCAAACGATATGTCATAAGTGCAGGTTTGCGTTTGATACGCAATCCTGTACAATCAAAAGGCATAATACCACCATTAATTGGCTCAGTTTGCTTGGCAAAGTGGTCACAGTCCAATACAGCTATCAAACTATCACCATTATCTATAATACTAGTCAATCTATTGTTTCCACCTGCAGACAAATCAAAACACTTACCTTGCCGAATACCTACAAATTTTGATTTGTCGGTATACAATTCTGCAAATACCAAAATTTCGTCCTGAAAATACATCAAAAGCGGATTGCTAAACATACCAAACAATGCCATCTCATAATTTACTTCACCTACTCGTTTATCCACTTCTGCAAGCTTGATAATGTTTGTATGTCCCAAAAACAATACATAAGCGACATATACAGTGCTACCCACATCCAAGAAATCAGCATGTATAACACGCCCTTCGTCTACTATCCACTCTTTAGATGCAATAGTAATTGTCAAAACAAAATAGTCTTTCTCCTTTAGTCTAACTTGAAGAGAAATATTATCTTCCTTTTTAAATATCTTTTGCTGATTCATTATTGTCCTTTTTAGTTATCAGTTTTCAATCTTTGACTCTGTGTGATTTTTTCATTCATTACAAAACAAAAACATTAATACAAAAAATCCATGCAACAAAAAGTTGACCAACCAAAATTGACAACTACAAATAATAGTATATGCAAAAATTTTCCTTATATAATATTATAGCATACTATCATAAAAATGTCAATAAAGTGTGAATATTATATGAATATATTTTATTGTTAATTATTGGGATTTAATTTAATTAACTAATAAACACAAAAACCTCTTTACCTTAAAATATTTGTTGATAAATAATACTATGTAACAATAAATTGTGATAATGCGATTAGGAGTGTACAAATAGATTATGTTAAAATAGAAGAAGTAATAGTTAAATAAAAACAACCTTAAAGCGTTCGGGTTTTTTGGGAGAGATTGGTAACCCCAAGAGCTTTTTGCTTATTTTAGGCATCAAAAAGAATAACGCTGGTTTTATTGAAAGTTGTGTCTATAGGTAATAACATCTAATTGTACACCCTCAGTCAATTAAACTTAACTGTAGTATTATTCAAAATTTGTAGTTGCTAGTTTTTTGAAATTATAATATAATATCAAAATGAAAAACAAAAGTGAAGAGTCAACGCATTTAAATACTATTTCATACCAAACACATAATTTAGAAATAATAGCAGGACCATGTAGTGTAGAAAGTGAAAAACAAATTATAGAAATTGCCCATGCAGTCAAGCAAGCTGGAGCTAGTGCATTGAGAGGAGGAGCATTCAAGCCTCGCACTTCACCATATGATTGGGCAGGATTGGGAGCTATAGGCTTGCAATATTTATTAAAAGCTAAGCAAGAAACCAAGTTGCCTATTGTGACAGAGATTTTATCAATCAACCACTTAGAGTTGTTTAATGATATTGACATAATCCAAGTAGGAGCAAGAAGTATGCAAAACTTTGAATTGCTTAAAGAACTTGGAAAAACACAAAAAACAATACTACTCAAACGGGGTTTTGGCAATACTATAAAAGAGTGGTTGCTAAGTGCCGAATATATCAAATCAATGGGCAACAATAATATAATTATGTGTGAAAGAGGTATAAGAAGTTTTGAAAATAGTACTAGATTTAGATTAGACATTGCTAGCATACCTCAAATTCAAGCTAATGGATACACCATATACATTGACCCATCACACGCAACTGGACAAGCCAACTTAGTACCTCCACTAGCCAAGGCCGCTGTAGCTGCAGGAGCAAATGGACTAATCATAGAATGCCACACCAACCCACAAATTTCTAAAGTAGACAAAGAACAAGCTCTAAGAATAGAGCAACTAAGCATGTTGATTAATCAATTGCAAAAAATATGGCAACTAGAGCTTAACGCACCTACCAATAATATTTGTCAAAGTTAAATTGTAATAAACCCACATACCAAATATTGACATACAACCACAAGTATATATTTGTATAGTTGTACCATACTAATTGTACAAGGAGAATATACACTTATGTCAAATACAAAAAATAGCACAAAGAACAACAGTAAAGCTAGTCAAAGCAAAACTACTAGCAGCACCAAATCAAAGAACTGTGACAACAAACAAGGTAAGTAGATATTAATCCTATCTACCGTCAGTTGTCAATTTTCAGTTAAGTATTCAACCAATAATAGCTGAAAACCCAAGACAATCAACCCTGTTGACAATATCAACGGGGTTGTGCTATACTAAAACTCAATGTATATCGCAATTGCTTTTATTATTTATTTCATTATTGCAAGTATAGTCGCATATGCCGTAATGGCACACGACAAACAAGCAGCCAAACGCCATGATTGGCGTATCAAAGAGAGTACGCTAATCATAATAGCTGCCCTAGGCGGTAGCATAGGCATGTTGTGGGCAATGCATCATCTAAGACACAAAACAAAACATGCCAAATTTACAATAGGTGTCCCTATGATACTATTTATACAGGCAGTACTAGCTACCTTGATTATTATATATTTTGCATAATTTATAAAAGACACTATACAGCCAAAATCTGTACAGTGTCTTTATTGCTATCAATGAATTGGATATTTATAGTTATATTAACTCAATCACTTTAACTACAAATCAAATAAGTTGAAATACAGTATTACAATAATACCCAAATACTAAACTGAATTTGGTTGATATTTACAACACTATTAGCTTATATTTCAACATTTCAAATATTGATTTTACAGTATTATAACGAACTTAGAGTATAGGTTTTTATAAATTATATTGTCAACAATCGCACATCAATTGGATCTCTATTAGTTTCACTCACTACAGCGTGCAATATTTTGTCAGATTGTTCTTGAGATATTTCTTCGGCTTGCACCATTACTGTAAGATTGACCAAAGCATTGGTCACAGCAACATCACTAAATCCTAAAGCTTTTATTATAGTCTCTAATGCAACTTCTTGGTTAAATACTTTGGCAAGATTTTCTATTTCAGCCAAAGCACTTTCTACTGCTTCAGGAGTACTAGCAGGATTGTTTACTATAGTCTCTAGATGCATTCTAGTTTGATCCATAGTAGCAATTCTATCTATCCTAAACTGCTCAAAAAAATTGAGTTGCGAACCACCTGTAGGCGTATCATCATTGTTTTTACCTATGCCCCAAGTATTAAGCATTATATTTAGCCAACCTGTAACTACAAGCAGCCCTACCATGCCTACGAGTATTATTATCTTTTTTCTTTTTGTCAACATAAGTTGCTCCTTTGAAATTTTTTATTTACTCTCTACAATATGCTTGTACTTTTGTATTTATTACTATTATTTAAAAAACTCAACTACAAAAATTTTTGTAGAATGCAAGTATTTATTTGATGAAGTATTTGTAATTTTCAATACATCACATTGATTGCACTACGACTTTCGATGACGATACGCTAAGTAGTACACATACAGTATCAATCACAGCTAGGCGTACTCTAGCATCATCACCACCCTGTATAGTTAGAGCTACACCTATTACATCTGGATATATCTCCTTGATTACTAGAGGTTTTGTTGTGCCATTTTCAGTAACAAGTTGTGGTGTACTAGAAAGATTGCCACCATTATTTATTGTAATGTATGCTAGAACCAACTCTATACTACTTTCCCAAGCTATAGCTACTTCGGTTTTTCCTACCCCTTTCATACTTCCCACTACTGACTTAAGATTTTGTTCTATACGGTCTTGATAGTCTGCAAAAGACTGTTTTGGAGTAGTGTTGGTATTTCCACTACTAGTACTACCACTAAACAGTGAAGCACTAAAATACACAATCAACATGAGTGCTATAGCCAATCCCGCTACATAAAACTCAATATGCTTTACTTTTTTCAACTTTGCCACAACAGTTTCCTTTTGTGACTTTGATACTTTTGATGTAGAATTTGTATTGCTCATATTTTTTTAAAAACTTAATTACAATGATTTTTTAATTGCAATTGCTACTACCAACCGAAAGTTTCAACTACCTAAAATAATTACAACTATAGATTGGTCAACATTCAATCCACTTGTCACTATTTCTAGGACAACTTCCTTTATATCTATATGTGGATTGTTGTTGTTTATGACAGCATCCAACAAATTTACTGTAACTTGTGTAATATTTACTATCAAATTATCTACTGTACCTTGTATTGTCACTTTAGCTTTGTCAATGCCATTGCGTGCTAACAATTGTACTGTACCATCTTCTAATATTTTCATTTGTTTTTTTTGTACTTGATCCAACCACCCTTGATCTATCTCTACACTTCCACCCCAATCAAAATCCCACTTAAATCCACTGCAAATAAGACTAGGTAATGGTGCAGAAATCACAAACAACATTACGACTCCAAATATACCACGCACAAACTTGTGCATTCTATTGCCCGACAATATGAGGTCTGCTATAACACCAATAATTGCAACAGCCAATATACTTGATATCCATAGTGACAAACCCTGCATAAATCTTCCTTTCAAAATTTAGTTAAATATAATAAATAAATTTAATATTTAACTTTTTTAACCATGTGTATACATAAACTCAATCAATAACAAAATCTAATTATGTCTTACATACAATACAGTATTATACTATATCATAAGATTGCCTGTGCTAATTATCAACAACAAAAATATAAAAAATAAAAACAACAATGCTACAACAACTACCGCCATTATACTCACTTGCTTGCCAACACCTGACAATATATTGGGTATATTGCTATCCCCCATAGGTTGTATTATTGCCGCTCCAAACTTAAGTATTAGACTAAAAGCCACAAGATTGATTATTAGAGGCAATACACTTGCAAACAAAAGAATAATCGTAGAGAGTCCTACAGCATTTTTGATAAGTACACCGCCCGCCATGACTAGATTAAACCCCTCAGACAAATAACCCCCAATAATAGGAATATATCTAGATATTGCGAATTTGGCTGTACGAATAGATATCCCATCAAATACAGAAGCCGTAACTCCTTGCAATGACAAAAATGCTAAGAATAAAAAGAACATAGTCCCCATCAACCAATTTGCACCACTATTAAAAAACTTGCCAAGATGATCTAACTTGATATTTGGACTTAAATTGCCAACTATATTGAAGACAAATGACATTATGAATACAGGTACAGCAACTAATGTTACCAGCTCTATAAGCGTAACACTAAATATTGCTACTGATGGTTGATACACAGCAGCACTACTAGTTGCACCTATTCCAGTCATCACAGTCAATAATATAGGAAACACAGATGTTGCAAGACTTCTAACAGTCCCAATAGTTTGAGAAACTTCTACTATCATCATGCCCGTAGTTGTCAGCAACAGTACAGTAATAGCACTTACACATGCAAAGTAAATTATTCTATCCGTACTCTCACTTGCAAACTTTCCCTTTATCTGTGACATAATATTGTATGTGAGAGATATTGCAATCATCATTGCCAAAAGTGGCAAAAATCCTACTACACTCACACCCAACAAATAAAATATAAAATCTACAAAACTACCAAAATCTATACCAATACTGCCATTGATAGTAGCTCTTATGCGTTCTAAAAAACTACTGCCTCCAAACAAATTTCTCTGTTGCTCAGTCATCTGTTTGAGTATATCTTCTAAATGAGATAAGTCCAATCCATTTAGCAAATCATCTACACTCTGCGACATATCATCACCTATATTCAAAGGCAAATCATTGTCCGCAGCATGTCCTGTTGTAGCCATAGTACTCAATAATATTGCAACAACAAAAAACCCAATAGCCAAAAACAAAACAAATTTAAACCTAGCATACTCTACATTGACACCACGCCCTTTTTTGTACAACAACACTAAATTGTGTTTATCCAAATAATATGACTTAAATGTGTGTAGCTTGATAGGCTTTTGAGTTTTTGACTTTCTTTTAAACATCTTATCTCACAATATTATTTTAATAAATTGTAGACTACACCTATTTACAATAAATCTACAATCAAGTGAAACAAAGATGATACTATTGGCAATGACACAAACATAATAGCTATCTTGCCTCCCAAAATCACTTTTTCACTCAAATTCTTGTTGCCCGTATCCTCACATATTCCTGCACAAAAATCTATAACAAACCCCAAGCCAACTATCTTTATGATAATTGAAAGAAATTCTCCCCCCAAACCTGCTTCATTTGCAATAGCTGTAAAAATAGTAACTATACCTGTGAGCATATCAACCACAATAAGCATAATAAGCAATCCGCCTACAATACTCAATAGTGTTGCCACATCACTTCTCACATCTTTCAATACAAGCACACAAAAGGCGGTAACTACACCTATAATACATATTTTTATTATTTCCATAGGGATTCTCGTCACCAAAATTTATATATTGTCTTACAACTAAAACAATCCAAACATATTACGCAAAGTACTAAATAACTGAGATATCATATCTAATACCATCAACAACACTATTATTACACCCGCTAATGTCGTAAGAGTAGTAATCTCTTCTCTATCTACCTTTTTGAGAATTTGGTTGACTATGGCAATGATTATACCAATGCCTGCAATTCTAAATATTATGTCTATTCCAAACATGATAACTCCATATATTTTGTTGAATAATGCATGTGTCAAAATCATTATATCTCAATTCTTTGTACATACAACATCTAATTTCAACTAAATGAACATTATTCCCAAACCAATTCCCAATGCAAATCCCAACTTTATAGATGTTGTTCCATACTTATCGTGATGTGCTTTTACTCTTTTCAAATCTTGTTCAAACTCTTGCTTATATCCCTCTAATTCCAAAAGTTGAGTGCCACTATCTGTATGTCCCAATGATGAAAAAAATCTCTCAATGCGTGGCAATTCTGTCTTTTTCAAAACATGTTTAGATAATATCAAATTCGTATTTTGTTGTTCTAGATATTGAGTTATGTGATTTGTCAAAGCGGACTTGCATGTAGGTAGATAATTGCTAAATACAATATTAAGCTTGTCCTGCTTAAATCTCACATCTGATATAATACTATTTACTAGCCCCATCAATTCATAATAATAATCCAACCTAGCCTTTTGCCTATTATAGAAATACAAACCAATCATACTTCCACATATAGCTGTAAGAAAGATAATAAAAACAAAATTCATAACAAAACTCCAAACTATAATCTCAACTCAATATCAAATTATATCTACTACAGTGCCAACACGATTGATATTGGACAATACTATATACTTGTCAAAAACTTTATTATCCAATATCAATCCAAAACCCACTTTGTGTGTCAAATCATGTATATCATATGCATGTATACTTGCTATCACTTTTACGCCCGCACTTTGAGCATAAGCTATTGCCTTGATATCCTCAATTGTAGCTATCTCGTCAGTAATAATCAAATCAGGTCTCATTGCTCTTATTCCCTGTTCAAAAGCATATGCTTTGGTACAGTTGCTAATTATATCAGTGCTTGCCCCTACTTGCAGTTGAGGCACTCCACTATAACATGCTGCAATTTCACTCCTTTCATCTACAAGAAGGGTATTGACAATAGGTCTAACAAGTCCAAACAATCTTGCCAAATCTCTCAAATATGTTGTCTTGCCAGCCCCAGGTGGGGATATAATAAGAGTATTTAAAATTTTCTTATTAGTATAAATATGATTAAAACCACTCAAAGCACAATCTACAACTTCGTGAGGTACTCTAATATTGATAGCACTAAAATTTTTTATAGCTCTAATTTTGCTTCCATCCCAAACAACTTCACCGCTTACACCTATCCTGATACCACCCTGTACACTTACATATCCATTGTTAATTTGTTTTGTAGAAGCATAAATACTATGATCACATGCTTGCATTATCACAGATTGAAGCAATCCTTGGTTGCAATCAAAAGCTAAATTTGGACAATCTACCAATCCTGACGCTCCCAAAAAACTATACTTGCCACCATAATTACAAGAAACTACACCCCCACTACGCAATCTAATCTCATACAACTTGTCCTCATTTAACAATCTATCTATAACTCCATATATACTTTGAGGCAAAATCTTGTGTAAAATAGAGTTTTGCATAATTAATTGTATGTATAATATATTTTATTTAGACTTGTACAACCATACTAAGACAAAAAATTTTACAAATTGACATACATATACAAATATTTATATATATTTCATGACATAATTTTGCTAACATTATGTAATACTATACTATATTAATGAAGTTTGAGACAATCTCAAACTTTAAACTAAACGAGGTAATAAATGAAAAAAACAAACAAAATACAGTCAATAAGAACTGCCCTAAGCTTGATGTTTGTAGGTATAATACTGCTTGGGTTGTGCTATTTTAGTTTTGGATTGATTGGTACATCAAACAAAGCCCAAGCACATGGATACTTAGGTAGCGATACAGCAGCTGACAAAAACAATGCTGAATTGATACACTCTAGAGCACAGTTGGCTAGAATGGGTTACAACACTGGAGTAGGACAACTACAATACGAACCACAAAGTGTAGAAGGCGATGATGGATTTCCAACTGGAGGTCCACCTGACGGCAAAATAGCTTCTGCCAATCACATGGCGGGTGGAGCATTAGATGCACAAACCAGCTCTAGATGGGCTAGACAAAATATTGTTGTAGGTCCTAGAGTAATGAAGTGGACATTTACAGCACCACATGTTACAGCAAATTGGCAATATTGGATTACCAAAGATGGTTGGAATCCAGATGCACCTCTTAGAAAAGACATCTTTGAACTTATTCAACAAATCAATTATGACAACAAAGTTCCCGCTACTACAATAACTCACGATATTACAATACCAACAAACAAAAGAGGTTATCATGTATTGCTAGCTCTATGGGATGTAGGTGACACTACCAAAACATTCTATAGTGCATGCGATGTACATCTACATGCCGACAAGAGTACAATAACTGACAGAATTACATTTGGAAGTGGAGGCTCTCTAGCTCCTGACCAACCTGGTAGCGGTGGCGGAGATGGTGGTGGCAACCAAGGCGGCGGTGATAACGGCGGCAACCAAGGCGGTGGTGATAACGGCGGCAACCAAGGCGGTGGTGATAACGGCGGCAACCAAGGCGGTGGTGATGGCAATACTGGTGGCGGCGGTGATAATATTG
>WRGC01000005.1 GCA_009787385.1 Bacillota bacterium | reverse complement strand
GGGGGGGGGGGCGAGTGCCGTACCGCTATATAACAAGTTTGTAGAACAAGCTATAGGACTTAGTCCACGATACTTATCTATGATAATCCCTGCAAGATGGACATCGGGAGCAGGAAAGGGATTGGATAATTTTACCAAGTCAATGCTTAGTTGCAGGCAAATTAAATATTTTAATTTGTATTTAAATTCTAAACAGTGTTTTCCTGATGTTGATATCAAAGGTGGAGTTTGTTATTTTTTATTTGATTCCAATCATAATGACAAAGCCAATGTAGTTGTCAATCATATTGGTAGTAACAAGCCAATACAATATACTGATTATTTGGATAGGTATGGGATAGGTGCAATTATTGTTTTTGAGGAATTGAAATCAATTTTTGAAAAGGTTAGAGATGATTTGTCAAAAAATGGAGCGGTATCTAATATAGTTTATAGTAGAAGACCTTTTGGAATAAGTAGTAATGTAATAAAAAAGAGTACAAAGGATAGTGTCAATAGTATCTATGATGAAAAAAGTAATGATGATGATATACAACTCATAGGGTTGCAAAACAATAAGAGATGTACTAAATGGATTGCAAAAGATTTCCCCTATACTGACGAAAATAATATACTAACCAAATACAAAGTTTTGATAGCTAAGGCATATGGTTGTGGTGCTTTTGGTGAAACTACAAGCACCCCTATACTAAGCACCCCTATACTAAGCACCCCTAACCAAGTTTGTACAGAAACATTCTTGGCTATTGGGAGTTTTGAACAAAAAATATTGGCACAAAATCTAATCAAGTATATATATACAAAGTTTTTTAGGGCGTTGGTTGGTATACTTAAGACAACACAAAACACAACGGCTAGATGTTATGAACTTGTTCCGTTGCAAGATTTTGGTCAATCAAGTGATATTGATTGGGATAAGTCAATAGATGATATAGACAATCAACTTTTTGAAAAATACAAATTGACGCAAGAAGAAATTGATTTTATTCAAATCAATGTTGCTCCTATGAAAGGCAATGCCGATGATTTTGATATTGCAAAGGAGAGTGATAATGAATAATTCAAAATCATTTTTTCCTGAGCGTATAGATATAAAACCAATAATATATGGATATATTGACAAATCTATAGACGGCTATATAAAGATTGGCTATACACAAAGACCGATTGAGCAAAGAATGAAAGAGCATTATCCAACACTATTGCCTGGTGAATTGCCTTATAGAGTATTGTTTGAAGAAAATGCAATTAGAGATGATGGTAGTTTTTTTTATGATAGAGATGTTTTTAAAGAATTAGAAAAACAAGGAATTGAGAGAGAAACAACAATAGATAGAAGAAAAACAGAGTGGTTCAAAATACAAAAAAAGCAAGATAGTGAAATAAATGATTGGGATTTTGGGATATTTATCAATGCTATAAAACGAATACAACAAGGCATTCCGTATCAAGTTGAGCGACACCAAAACTTTTCAATGCGTCCAGAGCAACAATCTGCAGTCAAAAAAACTAGTGAATTGTTTAAGGATTGGCAAATAAGGTATCCAGACAACAAACCACATTTTTTGTGGAATGCAAAAATGCGGTTTGGAAAGACATTTGCTGCATATCAATTTTGTAAAGTAATGAATTATACTCGTATTTTGGTATTGACATTCAAGCCCGCTGTAGAACAAAGTTGGAAAGAAGATTTGTTGAGTCATGTGGATTTTGATGGTTGGCAGTTTGTATCTAAGAATAGCGGTATGAAATATCAAGATGTGGATACGGCTAAGCCTATAGTTTGTTTTGGTTCTTTTCAGGATTATTTGCAAAAAACATCAGTTGGCAAAATAAAGGATTCCAATCAATGGGTTCATGATACCAAGTGGGATCTTATAGTGATTGACGAGTATCATTATGGAGCATGGCGAGAAAAGGCAACTAACTTGACAAATGAAGAAAAGTTGATAGAAGATTCTGTCAAGTATGATGAACAATTAGAAGAAGAACGCAGTTTGCAAGATGATATTTTGGAATTAGAAGAAAATATTTCAATTGTTTGCAAGGGGTATTTGTATCTTTCAGGCACTCCATTTAGAGCTATTTCTAATGGTGAGTTTAGTGATGACCAAATTTTTAGTTGGACTTATAGCGACGAACAGTATGCAAAACAAAATTGGAAAGGAGAAGACAATCCTTATGAAAGTTTACCACGCATGGTTGTCATGACCTATCAAATGCCCGACTATATAACACAAGTTGCAAAGGGTGGAGAGTTTGATGAGTTTGATTTAAATCAATTTTTTAAGGCAACGGGGAGTGGTTTGCAATCTAGATTTGAGCATGAAAATGAAGTTCAAAAGTGGTTGGACATAATTACGGGAAATTTGCAAGAATCTACAATAGATGATTTAAAAATGGGCAAAGAAAAACCATATTTCCCTTTCAATAATGCTAGACTAAAAGGTATTCTAAATCATACAGTTTGGTTCTTACCCAATATAGCAAGTTGTGATGCAATGTATGAGCTTATTTGTAGAGACAAGACAGCCAATCCATGGTTGAAAAATAATTTTGAATTGATTAGAGCTTATGGTGAAAATTGTGGCAATGGTGTAGATGCTTTGAAATTTGTGAGAGAGTATATTTGTGGCAAAAATTCTAGTACTTCTAATAAAAACAGAAGTAGTTTGGAGACTTGTACAATTACCTTGACTTGTGGCAAATTGACTACGGGGGTTACTATACCTGAGTGGACGGGGATATTTATGTTGCGTAATTTGCAATCACCCGAAACATATTTTCAATCAGCATTTAGAGTGCAAAGTCCGTGGACAATAAAAAACATTGATGGTTTGTCACCAAACAAAATTAGTATTTTAAAAAAAGAGTGTTATGTTTTTGACTTTGCTCCCAATAGAGCATTGAGTCAAATAGCCGAATATAGTAGGCGTTTGAATTTGAAAGAGTCTGATCCACAAAAAGCTATTGCAGGTTTTATTAAGTTTTTGCCTGTACTTGCTTATAATGGAAGTGCAATGATAGATGTATCAGCTGCTGACTTGCTGGATTTGGCATTTTATGGTACTACAGCAACACTTCTTGCAAGGAGATGGGAGTCGGCATTGTTGGTTAATGTAGACAATGCTACTCTATCTAGAGTAATACAAGACCCTAAGGCATATGATGCTATTATGAAAATTGAGGGGTTTAGACAACTTAAGGACAAAGGCATAACATTAGAAATTGTCGTAAACAAAAGTCAAGAATTGAAAGAGACCAAACAACAAATGAATGGTGGAGAAATCTCTAAGTCTACTCAAAAAGAGTTTGATGAAAAACAAAAAGAAGAAAAGAGTAAAAGAAAACAAATACAAGAAAAATTGATAAAGTTTGCTACTAGGATACCACTTTTTATGTATATGACAGATTATAGAGAGCAAAATCTTAGAGATGTTATAACAAAGATAGATTTTGTACTGTTTACAAAAGTAACGGGCTTGACTATACCTGATTTTGAATTGTTGGTTTCTTTGGGATTGTTTAATGAGGGATTGATGAATGATGCAATATTCAAGTTTAGGCGATACGAAGATAGTAGTTTGTCTTATGCGGGTATAGAAAAGAGACATAGTGATAGGATAGGAGGTTGGAGTACTGTAGTAAGTAGGGAAGATATTTACAACTAAAATCTGTTTATTATAATAAACAAAAAACGAGAGTGTACAACGAGAGATTATTAACAATAAAATACAAATAATCAACAAATAGGCGTTATTCTTTTTTGACGCCAAAAAAGAATCAAAAAAGCTATTGTGGGGAATCCCCCAACCCCCCGAACGCTTTAAGGTTGTTTTTTAATTTAAGTTGTTACTTTCTTTATTTCTTAATGTACTATATTTGTACACTCCTTAAAAACAATCGTGGCATAGTGTGTACGGTTGTTTTTGTCTTCAACCCCTTAGCTACCGTCATCAAACAAAAAATCTCTTGTAAAAATAAACAAAATATAGTATAATGTTGTTATGGAAGTTTTGCCAGAACAAAAACAGAGCAAAGCAAGAGTTGTATATACACGGCTTGAAGAAAATTTTAATATATTTACTCATTTGTTGGGATTTGTATTGGCGTTGTTGGGATCTATATTTTTGATTGTGCGGACTGCAAAATTGCATGGAGCTTTAGAAATATTTGCAATAATAGTATATGGTTTAGCTCTCTTGTGTTGTTTTGGAATGAGTACTTTATATCATTTTATGCCAGCAGATTCGGGGCGTCGTACTGTATTTAGACATCTAGATCACTGTAGTATATCTCTACTTATTGCGGGGACTTATACACCGTTTATGTTGATAGGTGTAGGGGGTGTGTTAGGGATAGTACTTGCAAGTATCAATCTTGGATTGGCATGTATGTTGATTGTCTTTAATGCCATAGATGTACACAAGTTTAGGGTTTTGAGTATTATTATGTATCTTGTTATGGGGTGGTTGATACTGCCAGTAATAGGAACTATTGTAAGCAAACTTGGATTGATTGCATTTTTGTGGATGATAGGTGGTGGGGTGTGCTTTACTGTAGGTGTGATATTTTATAAGCTCAAATCTATGCCTTTCAATCATGCTGTGTGGCATGTATTGGTATTGATGGGAGCAGTTTGCTTGTATGTTAGTATGTTTGTATATGTGATATAGTGACTGTAAAAATTATTTTAAAAAATAAATTGTTATGAGTGAATACAAAAAGAATATATATCAAAAAGTCAATCCATCTTTAAACTCTTTGGATAGAGAAAAAGCTATAATAGAGTTTTGGACAACCAATGATATTTTTAAAAAAAGCATAGATATTAGGGCAAATGGAGAAGAGTTTAGTTTTTATGATGGTCCACCTACTGCCAATGGAAAACCTCACATTGGACATGTCTTGACACGAGTGGTAAAAGATGTAGTGCCTAGATATAAGGCTATGAAAGGCTATAAAGTTAGACGCAAAGCAGGTTGGGATACTCATGGTTTGCCTGTTGAGTTGGAAGTTGAAAAGTCTTTAGGATTGGATGGCAAACAGGATATAGAAAAATATGGAGTGGAGTCCTTTATACAAAAGTGTAAGGAGTCTGTTTTTAAGTACAAAACAGAGTGGGAACAGATGTCTCAACGGGTTGGTTATTGGGTTGATATGGACAATCCTTATATCACTTATGACGACAAGTATATTGAGAGTGTTTGGTGGGCTTTGAGCGAAATACACAAAAAAGGGTTGTTGTATAAGGGGCACAAAATATTGCCTTATTGTGCAAGATGTGGTACAAGTTTGTCTAGTCACGAAGTTGCACAAGGATATAAAGATGTTGTAGATAGGACGGCTGTAGTGCTATTTGAATGTGTTGGCAATAGAGAATATATAGCAGCATGGACAACCACTCCTTGGACATTGCCTAGCAATGTGGCACTATGTGTACACCCAGAATATGAGTATAGTTTGGTTCAATGTGAAGACGGAAAACAAATTTGGTTTGCCAAAGAATTGTTGCCTAAGTTTGTAGAAAATCCAAATATCATAAAAACTGTAAATGGCAATAGTTTGGTAGGCAAGCAGTATATTGCGTTGTATAGTGATGGGATTAAGTTGCAAAAAGACAAGCTTTGTTGTACAGTAGTTAGTGACAAATTTGTTACTTTAGAGAGTGGTACAGGTGTGGTACACATTGCCCCCGCATATGGTGAAGATGATGCAAGAGTGGGGAGAGAAAATAATCTAGAATTTGTACAGTTGGTTGGAGATAATGGGCAATTTGGCGTGGGGCAGTTTGCGGGATTGAAGTTTAAGGAAGCAGATAAGTTTATATTAAAGGATTTAAAGTCTAGAGGTATACTCTTTAAAGAAATTCAGTACAGTCACAGTTATCCACACTGTTGGCGTTGCGACAGTGCTTTGATGTATTATGCTCGCAGTAGTTGGTTTGTCGCTATGTCTAAAATGCGTGACAAATTGGTATCCAACAATGAAACAATCAATTGGATTCCATCTAGCATAGGTGCTGGGCGAATGGGAAATTTTTTGAGTGGTGTTATTGATTGGGGTATATCTAGAGAACGCTATTGGGGTACTCCATTGCCTGTGTGGCAGTGTGATTGTGGGCATATTATAGTTGTGTCATCTAAAGCCGAATTGGTCAAGTTGTCAGGTTGTGATGATAGTGTAGAGTTGCATAAGCCATGGGTAGACAATATAACTATCCCATGCCAAAAGTGTGGCAAAACAATGCACAGAGCCTTAGAAGTGATAGATTGTTGGTTTGATAGTGGGAGTATGCCCTTTGCTCAGTACAACTTTCCTCATTCTGGAAAAGAGAGTTTTGATTCTACATTCCCTGCAGACTTTATATCTGAGGCTGTAGATCAAACTAGAGGATGGTTTTATACTCTCAATGCAATAAGTACAATATTGTTTGACAAAGCACCTTTCAAAAATTGCATAGTATTGGGGCATGTGTTGGACGATAAGGGTATCAAAATGTCTAAGCACAAGGGTAATGTTGTGGATACATGGAGTGTGTTAGACAATCAAGGAGCTGATGCTTTGAGATGGTATTTTTTGAGTGTATCAGCACCGTGGTTGCCATCTAGATTTTCGCAAGATTTGGTAAGTGAAAGTAGTAGAAAATTTATAGGAACTTTGTGGAATGTCTACAGTTTTTTTGTACTATATGCCAATATTGACAACTTCAATCCAATCAAATACAAGTTGGACCTTAGCAAGTTGGCAATGATGGATAAATGGATTTTGTCAAGATTTAATAGCTTAATTTTGGTTGTAGATAGTAGTCTCAATGAGTACAAGCTTGTAGAAGCTACCAAGGCACTTACAGAATTTTGTGATGATTTATCCAATTGGTATATTAGGCGTTGTAGGGAAAGATTTTGGGGTAGCAATTGGGATATAGACAAGCAAAATGCATATATGACTCTTTATTTTATTTTGGTAGATTTGTGCAAAATTGCTGCACCTTTTGTACCATTTGTTACGGAAAGTATTTATCAAAATATAGTTGTAGGGATAGACAAGAAAGCTCCAATATCAGTACATTTGTGTGATTATCCAAAAGTTGATATTGCAGTTATTGACAATAAATTGCAACAATCAATGGATACTGTTTTGACAATAGTAGAAAATGGAAGAGCGGCACGCAGTCAGTACAATATAAAAAATCGTCAACCATTGCAAAAAGCTTTTGTAGGGGGCGTAGGGTTGAAGCTTTCAACTGATTTGTGTGATATTATAAGAGAAGAGTTGAATATAAAAGAATTGGAGTTTGTCTCAAATCAAGGTGATTTTATACAGTATGAGTGCAAACCGCAATTGCGTACACTTGGTGCTAAGTATGGTAAAAATATTAATGCAGTCAAACAGTATTTGTTGGACAATAGTACTATAGTGGCAGAATTTTTTGAAAATTATCCTGATGGCAATTTTGTAGCTAAATTGGGTGATATCAATATAGACCTTAAGATTGGTGATGTTTTGATAAGTATGAAACCTACAGCGGGTTATGCTAGTGCAAGTGATAAAGGTATAGTAGTGGCATTAGATACTAAGCTTAGTCAGCAACTTATTGATGAGGGGTTTGTAAGAGAGTTGATTAGCAAGATTCAAAACTTGAGAAAAGAAAGTGGATTTGAAGTAATGGACAGAATTTTAATACAATACAGTGCTAGTAAGACACTGCAAGACATTGTAAGCAAATATAAGGATACAATTATGCAAGATACTTTGTGTCAAGATATGTCATTGGTAGAGAATGTATCTATAAGTATTTTGGATATTAATGGTGAAGAGTTTAGGTGTAGTGTCGCACTTAAATAGTAGATGAGTTTTTACAAAACAAAGCTATTTGTCAAAAATTACAAATAGCTTTATTTTGTGTTTAGCTTTATGTCTATACTATTAAATGTTACAATAACTTTATGTATCACAACCAATCTAGACCACAAGTTAATATCATTATATTTATTTTTTTGCTTTTTATATTTATATTGCCTGCTTTTTTATATTTGTTTTATATAGAAAGACAACAAGATATATGGGAAGATTGGCAACGAAAAGAAAGAGAGAGACAACAAGATTTACAACTTTTGTCAAAAGTTACTAGTATAGATAGAGGTGAGTTGAGTGAGAGAGAATTGGTTATACAATTATTAAAAAATGGGTTTGATGAAAACAAAATCTGGCATGATTTGTATATAAAAAAATATGATGGAAATTTTACTCAAGTTGACATTGTCATAGCAACCAATGCAGGATTGATAGCTGTAGAAGTAAAAGATTATGCTGGTTGGATATATGGAAAATACTACGAAAGATATTGGATGCAAGTTTTGTCTTATGGCAAATTTAAAAACAAATTCTACAATCCATTTATGCAAAATCAAAAACATATTGAAAGTATAAGAAAATTATTGTACAATCAAAAAATACGGATATTTAATTTGGTAGTTTTTTCGGGCAATTGTAGATTAGAAAATATTAGTGGTATTCCCGCAGATTGTTTTTTGACAACGCAACAAAACTTTATTGATGTTGTAAAAACAATAGCAAATGATAGCAAATTTTCAAATAGTAGGTTGTTCTTAAATTATAGAGATGAGATATCTATGATAAATAAATTCAAGAAAGCTCATTCTTATGGAAATGACTATAATATTGTACAAGAACATATTAGACATGTGCAAGAAATTAAAGAAAAATACAATGCAAGTTGAGTAATTTAGTATATAAAAATTTGAACTAATTATTAAACTTGGGTAGTTGCAACAATATTATGATAAAAATAGCAGATAAATGGAAAGATTACAGGGTTATCGCAACAGGCAATGGTGATAAGTTGGAAAAGTGGGGAAGTATAGTGTTGCTTAGACCTGATCCACAAGCAATTTGGACATCATCTTTTGATATGTCTAAGAGTGATAAAATTCATGCAATATACCATAGAGATAGTAGCGGTGGTGGTAGGTGGGATATCAAAAAGCCATTCAAAGATGAGTGGCTTATATCTTATTGTATAGCAGGGGCAATTCAAATGAAATTGGTTGTAAAGCCAATGGGATTTAAGCATACGGGAATTTTCCCAGAACAGGCAGTAAATTGGGATATTCTATATAAATTTGTAAGTGATAGAAAAACTCAAAACTCAACTTCGCCTACAGTACTCAATCTTTTTGGTTATACAGGAGCGGCTTCTGTTGCTTGTGCATTGGCTGGAGCAAAAGTTGTTCATGTTGATGCCGCCAAAAATATGGTTCAAATGTGCAAGCAAAATGCTACAATCAATAAGATTGACAATATTAGATATATTGTAGATGATTGTAGTAAGTTTGTAGAAAAAGAACATCGTAGGGGGAATAAGTATGATGCTATAATAATGGATCCCCCAAGTTTTGGTAGAGGTCCAAACAATGAACCATGGAAGTTGATAGACCATATATGTGGGTTTGTAAAAAATACAGTCAAGCTATTGAGTGACAATCCAATGTTTGTACTTATCAATAGTTATACTACAGGATTGCAAACGGCAGTATTGCAAAATATATTAACATTGAACTTGCCACAAGGCAATATTCAATCATACGAACTTGCATTGCCTACACAAGATAGAGGGCTAATTCTCCCTTGTGGTTGTAGTGGAATGTGGTTTAAGTAGTAGATATAAATTAAATATTAGTGTACAAATATACTAGATTAAGAAGTAAATGAAGAAATCCATAGAATAAAATTAAACTTAAATTGCTTTGGGGTTTGGGGAATTTGCAATTCCCTAAGAGCCTTTTTGGTTCTTTTGGCGTCAAAAAAGAATCAAGTTGGTTTTGTTGAATGATTATATTTTATTGTTAATAATCTTTATTTGTAAGCTCTCAATCAAAACAAGACATCGTACTCACCAATTGAATGTGTACGATGTTTTGCTTTAACCCAATACAGCAATACTTGTTTATATATTTATTTATTGTTAAATATTGTATTGGTATAAAAATTCTAATTCATATTTTGTAAAACTATACATAAACTATACAATAAAGGACAAATTTAGAATAAGATAAAATGTCTAATTTTGTAGAATATACAAAGAAATACTTTTAAATATAGCCTGATGATTGACAGCTAAAGGCTACACCTACAACAAGGAGTGATATGAATAAAATAGTATTGACAGGTGGTGGAACAGGAGGGCATATAATGCCAAATTTGGCGTTGATACCACATCTTACCCCTTACTTTGAAGTGCATTATATGGGAATAGAAAAAGATAAAGAAATAGTCTGCAATCATAGTCCTCATACTATTTTTCATACTATAGATAGTGTCAAGCTTATTAGACCTGTATATCATTTATCCAATACCATGATACCATTTAAATTGCAATCATGCAAAAGAAAGGCAACCAAAATCCTTTTGGATATATCACCACACTTGGTTTTTAGTAAAGGTGGTTTTGTATCTCTTCCTACAATTTTGGCTGCACAAAAACTTAAGATACCATATATATTGCATGAAAGTGATTATAGTCTTGGTTTGTCAAATAGATTGTGCAAAAACAAAGCTTATGCTGTTCTTGGGGCATTTGAGCCTAGTGTAAGCAAAATTAAAAATGGACAACATACGGGGAGTCCTATACGCAATTTGAAAGGGGATAAGAACAGATTGGATTTGTCTAATTTGCACACTACTTTGCCTATATTGTTGGTAGTTGGTGGGAGTTCTGGGGCTACTGCAATCAACAAAGTGATAACTTCCAATCTAGATACGCTATTGCAAAAATACAATATAATTCATATTACAGGCAATAGTCAAGCTGAGGTTGTAAGAAGACGAGGATATTTGCAACTCAAATTTGCACACAATATGGCTGATTATTTGGATGCCGCTGACTTGTGTGTGTCTAGAGCGGGGGCAAATGCCTTGTTTGAGCTTGTGCATCTCAAAATCCCAACTCTTGCTATTCCGTTGCCAAAGGGTGCAAGTAGAGGTGACCAAATACAAAATGCCAAATATTTTGAAGATAAAAAGTGTATACTGACACTTCCACAAGAAAGCCTGAATCTCAATACCTTAATCAACAAATTAGAAGAGTTGAATACAAGCAAACAAATGCTAATCAAAAATTGCACAAATCAAACTAATATTGATGGTACACAACGGATAGTAGGCAAAATCTTGTCTACACTAAGTATTAGTGTATGAATTTGTTATTTGCTAGTAAGTAGATATTTTGTAAAATCTGTAGAAAACAGTTGATTTTTTTTTCATTTCATATGGTATCATATATATATCTTTAGGAGGATTAAACTATGATAGTGTATAATGTTGATGTGCCAAAGGCAAATATTCAAGATAATGACTCAAAATATATTGATATATCTAATATTGATATGGAAATTAAGATTGATGGAATAACTCTTGAGCTTCCAAACATTGATAATGAGATAATCAATTTGTCCAATATTCAATTTGAAACAGTTTCTATTGTAGAATTTATGCAAAATGGTTCTGATAATATGTTGAACTAATTTGACCAATAGATTGGATATTTAGAATACCGATATTATATTTAAATATAGTTTTTATATAATATCGGTATTCTTTTAATTGCTTTAAGTTATTACATATAAGGGGAAATTAATGAAACTACCAAAACGAATACAAAAGGGCGACAAAGTTTGTGCTATATCTCTATCTAGTGGTTTGGCTGAGAAATTTCCACAAAGGTATCAAATTGGTAAACAACAAATACAAGAAGTATTTGATATTGAAATAGTAGAGAGCAAACATGCGTTGAAGTCTAGTGAATGGCTTGCAAACAACCCACAAGCTAGGGCTGATGACCTTATGGAAGCTTGTTGCAATTCGCAAATAAAGGCTATATTTAGTATTATTGGTGGCAATGATTCTATCAAAATTGTCCCTTTTTTGGACAAAAATATTATAAGAAACAATCCCAAAATTTTTGTAGGCAACTCGGATTCTACTGTTACACATTTTCTTTTTAATAGTCTTGGAGTGCAGTCATATTACGCTACATCTATTATGACTGGATTTGCCGAAAATGGAGGTATGTTTGAATATACCAAAAAGAGTATTGAAGATGTTTTGTTTGTACGAGAAAATTGCAAAACTCAAATTGTAAAAAGTAGTGGTTTTTTTGTTGACCAATTTTTGGATTGGGGAGTTGCTTGCAATCAATGTATTCGTAGAGAAGTTTATCAAAGTAATTGGAATGTATTGCAAGGTAGTGGGATTGTTGATGGAGAGTTGTTTGGAGGTTGTGTAGAAGTTGTTGATGAATTGAAATATACTGAGCTTATGCCAAAATTGGATTTTTGGAGTGGAAAGTTATTATTTTTAGAAATTAGTGAGACTATGCCACCCGTAGAGTGGTTTAAAACTTTTGTTAGGTATTTGGGTAATAGTGGAATATTGCAACGAATAAAAGCAATATTGTTTGGTAGACCGCATTCTCAAACTTATGATTATGACAGTGCTATGCTTGATGTAATCAACAATGAGTTTGGTTTGAGAGAGTTGTCCATAATGAGTAAAATGGATTTTGGACACACTCAACCGTCATTTGTATTGCCGTATGGAGCTGTAGCCAAATTGGATTTTGACAATAGGTTATTGCATATAGATTTAGATTAAATATTTTTTAGTGATAAATAATATAATATTTATTGTATATAACTATATTCAAAAATATTTTAGATAAATCAATCTTGAGAATTAGCAACTGTATTGACAATTGTAGGCAACAATTGTCAAATTTAACCAATAGATTTTATACTACTTTATTTGACATTTATGACTATTTTGGGTATAATATATGTATAAATTGTTATTAACTATGCATTATTGTGACTTTGATGTGAATATATCACAGCAATCAGTGTATCTCTATGGTGTATATTGCCTAGGCTTTTTGTACATTAATGGAGCAAAGTTTCAACACTATGCAAACACAAGGAGAATAAAAATGGAAAATGGATACTTTGAGATACTTGTAGCAAACAACACAAAATTGCTAGACAGACATGGAAAATCTCAATTAGAACACACAGAAGACACTACTTATGCTGACTATGATGAAGCGTTTGAAGTGCTTTGCAATTATTACAAAAAGCAGTTTGGTGACAAGCCTGACAGAGTTAAGTTGAGATTGAACTCTGGGACTTGCACTATCAACTTTGTAGATTCTGAGCAAGTAGAAGAAGAACCTGCTCCACAACCAATTTCTGTTGCAACATTAGAACAACAAGCAGCACAACCACAAGGATAGTCAAAATTAACTATAATATAAATTTGTTGTACAAAATTTGTGCGTAATATTTTTTACAACATAACATAGGGATATTCTTGCTAGTTATGTGTTAGAGTATGCCCTTTTGTGTATTTCTAAAAATTTATATTACTTTATATACAAAGTATGTTAAGTCTTGTAAATTATTTTTATGTAAAATGGATAATATAAAAATCAAAAATAGATATACCTATTTATTTGGTGTTGTTTTGTTGATGCTATTTGTTTCTATATTATTTCTTGGGGCATGTACGGAGACAGAGTCCCCTAAGTTGGTAAGTGAAAAGTGTACAGTTACATTTGATACAAATGGGGGTAGCCCGATATCAAATATAGTTGTAGATAAGAACGATTATGTACAAAAGCCAGATGACCCTACCAAAGATGGTTATATTTTTGCATTTTGGGCTTATAAGAAAAGTGATATTGATCCCAATACGCCTAGTGATTATGAATATAATTGGCAGAGATTTGATTTTGATGAAGATGGCACAAGTGATAGATATATAGAACAAGATATGACGCTTTATGCTAAATATGAAAAAATAGTAGCAGTAGTGAGTTTTGAAAGTAATAATGCCGGACGATTTGAAGATAAAGTTATTTCAATGTTGTATAAAAGCGAGTGGTCTTATGTTGATGGTGTTTATACAACATACGGAGAATTGCCAGCACCAACAAAAGATGGATATGAATTTTGTGGTTGGTTCTTGTTTGATGTCGGTTATAGAGAGATAACTCCTGCATCAAGAGTAACGCCTAGTACCCAAATATTGCAAAGTGATAGTATTCAAGATATTACTCTATACGCATGGTGGGGGAGTAATGTGGAGAGAGAAGATGCACTTGAGTTCACTTTGATGAATGATACCCATTATTATGTAAAAGTACTGAAAGGTATTGATGTGGTTGTGCCTACTCAATTCAACAATAAGCCAGTTTTGCTTGATATGGCAAGTACAGTGTTGGAAGATTTTCAAGTGGAAAATATATCTGTTTATGAAGATAATCCATACTATACAAGTATAGATGGAGTGATTTATGATAAGGATATTACTAGATTGATTGTCTATCCAAGAAATAAGCTGATACAAAAATTGATGATACCATCAACTGTGGTAGAAATAAGTGATTACGCTTTTTTCTATTGCAATTTATCAAATTGGCAAATACAAACAGAAATAGTGTTGCCACAAGGCTTAATTACAATAGGTAATGACGCTTTTGCTTTAAATTACTTAGTAAAGTTGCAGATACCTAGTAGCTTGAAATTTATTGGAGATTACGCATTTTTTACTTGTCGTTACATGGAATATATCAATATACCTATTGGAGTAGAGTATATTGGTTCATCGGCATTTGGGTCTTGCTATGATTCTACAATTATACATTGCGAGCGACCAGAACCACCTAAAGATGAAAAAGGTGGTTGGATAGTAGATGGTTGGGCATACAATTGTTTTGGGACACCACCATATGGTACAACAAATCCAACTGTAATATGGGATAGTAAGGGATAGAGCAAAGTATAAACTATATTTGTAAATAATATAAAATACTGACTATTTTTAAAATACAATCAAATATAATATAATAATTATTCAAGATAAATTTTTGTAAATTTAGTAGGTATAGCTCAAGCTTTACCTACTTTTTTATTGTATTTTATTTGTAGTTTGCCACATAAGTTAGTACGCAAATACACTTGTGGTTTTGTACTTAGTATGATATAATCAAATCGTGGTAGTTTCATAATTGCTTATTTGATTGTTGTATTGACTGGGTAAAATGAAACAATAAAATAAATAGGAGATGGTTGTAATAATGTCACTAACTAGAACTCAAAAAATTACTATGAGTGCGATGCTTTCTGCATTGTCAATTGTGTACTTGTATTTTATTCCAACAATAGATCTTGGTGTATGGAGTTTTACTCCATTTTCACATATTTTTATTTTTATAGGTTGTTTGATTTCTCCATATACAGGTATCATGACATATATCACTACTCTTGCTAGTTTTATGCTAAAGTCAGGCAATTATTTTGTTTGGCTTAGGGCGGCAAGCCACATATTTTTTGTTGTATTTTTGTTGTTTTATGCTAAATTTAGGGGTATAAAAACTAAGAAAGATATTGCTATTACATTTGTTGGGACCTCTATTATACACACATTGTTTGAATTGGGGGCAGTTTTGTTGGGATTGGCAGTTGGTATGAGCGGTGTCAACAGTACGGCATACTATTTGCTTTTTGTATTGGGTGTTGGAAATATTTTGCACAATTGTCTAGATTATGGTGTTGCTTTAGCATTGTACAAAAAGTCGTTGTTGCCAGTTTTGGAACGAATAGGAAAGGGTACAAAAAATTTGACTGAATACAATATTGTCGAGAATGATTAAAAAATTTGGATTGATATTGTATGAATTATTAGACAATAATTTGCTAACTGAGTTAGGTTAAAATTGATAGTTTGTTTTGTAAAATTTTTAGTTTTGAATTGTCAAAGTAGCAATTTTGTATTATGCAATAAATGTTGTAGTTTGCATGAACTTCAACATTTGTTTGTATATAGAAGATATTATAACAAGAAGATATTAACAATAAGATACAAACAATCAACAAAACAGGCGTGATTCTTTTTTGACGCCAAAAAAGAACCAAAAAAGCATTTGGGGAATCCCAAAAACCCCGAACGCTTTAAGTTTGATTTTATTTAATTAGGTGTTACTTTTCTTAATCTGGAAGTAGCAATTTTGTATTATGCAATAAATGTCGTGGTTTGTATGAACTTCAACATTTGTTTGTATATAGGTATTATATAATAGGGTATATAAAAGAATAAAAGCTGTATTGTAGAAATTACAATACAGCTTTTGCAAATATTTTTATCAATTGATAGTTATCAACCTTTTTTGGCTTCCTTGAGCAATGCATCTATTTTGTCATATGATTCTTGTTGCATTGGTCTACATTTGCCCAAATTGTCTTCAAATGTAGTCAATGCTTTTGTATATCCGGCACAACCTGCATATCCACAAGCTCCACAATTGATATCCCCAATTATTTCTTTTACTTTTACAAACAATGGATCTTGTTTGACTTCAAACTTTTTTGCTGACCAACTTAATGCAAAAGCTATAAGCCCTGCAACAATGCCCATTATTGCAATAGGCAAAATATATTTTTCAACCATTAGTATTCTCCATTTGTTATATATTAGCAAAATAATCTAATTGTGTCAAGGATTGGGGTGGTGGAATTGGTTTATTGTAATAGGCTTTGTATTGATTTAAATAGAATGTACAACAATCTTATTATTAACAATAATATACAAGCAATCAACAAAAGTAGTGTGATTCTTTTTTTACGCCAAAAAAGAATCAAAAAAGATATTGGGGGGATTCAAACCCCAGAATACTTTAAGGTTGATTTTATTTAGATGTTAATTTTTTCATATTAATGTATTTGTTTGTACACACTGATTTAAATTGTATTAAACAATTGATTGTGTCAAAAAATATATCTTTGATTACAAATTCAATCAACGCATGCCAAACTATATTTTGTGTATATACTTCTACATATATACTATATCTTGTGTACATAATTCAATTTTGTAATACATACTTAGTTAATAATATATAAATCTTTTATATATAAACACTGTCAAATATTGATAAATATGTAATATTTTAATATATTTGTAAAATTATATTACAAATTAGTTGACAATATTTGTAACAATATATTATTATAATACCACAATATAAATCATGTGTGACGCAAATATTAAATTTAATTTGTTGTTAACTTATGATAATAATTTTGGGAGAAAATATGTCAAAAACAATCAAGAGATATTCATTGATATTAGTAATATTGCTAATTGGAATATTTGCAATAGCTTGTTCTAACAACGAAGAACAAGCACCAAATGCCTCAAGTGTGACATTTGGAAACGGTGAAGCAACTTATGCATTGATAGAAAAGGGTGCAGTTGTACTTGCTCCTACTGTAGTACCTGCCAATGCTAGACAACAGACATTTGCATGGTCATCTAGTGACACTAGTGTGGCTACAGTAGACCAAGAGGGTAAAGTTACACCTATCAAGGCTGGCAAGGTAGATATTAGTGCAAGCTTGCAAGATACTTCATTTGTGGCTACACACACACTTCAAGTATATAATGCAGCAACAGGTATAGAAATAACAGGCAAAACCAATGAGTTGCATGTTGGAGATTCTACATTCAATACAACAACTTTAAATACAAAAGTTTTGCCCGAAACTGCCAATCAAGAAATACGATATTCTAGTAGCAATCCAAGTTCGGTTGCTGTCAATCCAACAACGGGTGTTGTTACTGCTACGGCATATAATACAAAAAATGTAACTATAACTGCAGAGATTTTGGGTGACTATACAATTGATGGACAATCTATAAGAGAAGAATATCAGTTTGATTTATATACATCTCCCACAGGTGTTGTTTTGAATTTTGTAGACAATACTGAGAGCGAAATTTATGTAGGTGGACCTACTACAAAGCTTGCGGCAACAGTCAACGCTAGCACCGCAAAACAAGATGTAACTTGGTCAGTGAGTGACGAAAGTGTACTTGCTATATCTAACGGGGTAGTTACTGCCAATCCAGTGACACTAGAACAACCTGCTATTGTCAATGTTACAGCAACTACAACTATAGGCAACAAGTCAAAGAGTCAACCTATCACAGTATATGCAGCTCCCACCAACTTGACAATTGCT
Organism: Bacillota bacterium; assembly: GCA_009787385.1. Lineage (GTDB taxonomy): Bacteria > Bacillota > Clostridia > Christensenellales > Pumilibacteraceae > WRGC01. The sequence continues at coordinate 57,626 of WRGC01000005.1, read as the reverse complement.
AAGCCTTTCCCTAAACCACAACAAGAGACAAATAATGACGAAGAAGTAGAAGATACAATTATTACTAGAAGAATTGCCAAAAATAGTGCTTTGCAACTAGGGGCAAGCATACAGCCAGCAGCAGCAAAACAAACTATAGAGTGGACAACTAGTGATGAGACTATAGGTACAGTGGATAAACAAGGTATCTTTACAGCAGTTGGTTTGGGTGAAGTAGAAATCACAGCAGAAGATTATTTTGGTGTAAAGAGTGATGTAATAAAGTTCATAGTAGAAGAGAATAAAGGATATTATGATTCTAACTATTTGGGGGACATTAATAGTGTTGTTGGAAGTGAAGTGACGGTTAATCCACTATTAGTTATTGGGACTGATATTCTTAGAGCAGATAGATATTTTATTGCAGATACTAACATTGTAAATCAAGTTGGTAATCTACCTATGTTTATAGCTATAAATGCAGGTCAAACTAAAATCAATATAGGCACTTCAGTTGTAGATGGAAAAGAAGGTGAAGGTAATGATACTGATGAAACAATGCTTTGGTATTCTACATTTTTCAACTTTAGTGCAATTACAAGAGCTAATGACTTTGTAAACAAATACAATAATCTAAATGATTTGACTGTGATAGATATTAATGGTTATGATGATAGTCAATTTGCCAACTTGTCATCTACATTGACAAAAGCTATTGCATATCAACAAGAAATAGAGACACTAGAACCCGAATATACTAGCAATACTGAGTTTGTAAATCTAACTAACAAAATTGCAGAATTGTACGAGATAGTACAAAATAGTATCAATGACCGTATAGGTGAAGATGTCAAAAACTTTATTGCTCAAATGCAAGATAAGTTGGTTGAAGTGGCAAGAGATAGAGATGCCTTGGTAGTAGAAGTAGCTTTGTATGTAGAAGAAAATGGTACAGCTCCAGAGCAAGAAAAAATAAATGAATTTACAGATAAAGCAAATGCTTTTGTATCTGCAGTGCAATCTATACAAGAACTTATACAAGCTTTTGATAATTTTTCAGACGAATCTCCAATACTAGAGCAACAGTTGTTAGATGATTTTAATGCTATATTTGATGGTGAAATATCAAAATTGGATACAGTATTTAACACTATTCAAGAGTTGCAAGATACATTGGATAATAACAATATTTAGTATTAATTGGCAACTATATTGTGATGATTTGTTAACTAACTAAAAACATTAATCAAAATCCACCACAAAACTGTTGTCAAATTGTGTAAAAAATAGTATACTATTAGTTAGAATTGATAGTATACTATTTTCTTTTTAAAGTAGATTTTTGTTATCATAGGTTTGAATTGTATTCCAACTTTTGTTGATACAATAGAGAGTGTTGTTTTGATTTATATAAATTAGGAGTATTCTAAATGTCTAGTGCTATAAATGCTATAAACTTATTGGGTATAAATGTTGCAGGTGGAATAATTTTGGGTGTGGTCTTTGTGGTAGTATTGATATTGCTTGCTATGTATACTGTTTGGGGATTTGGTAGAGTTATGGCTCTTCCCAACAATAGGAGTCATGTAAATGTCAAACTTGGCAAAGTGTCTATCAAGGCAGCTTTGGCGTATATAATTGTCATAGGTATTGTTGCACGCATTATAGCGGCAATACTTGTATCAGGGCAAACAGATTATATTGGAAGCCTTTTGGACGGACATACTCAGTTTGACAGGATAGGGTTGGAAGGGTATCTCAATACAAAGGGTTGGAATGTTATGTATCCATTGACATATCTTATCAATGGATTGTTTGGCAAGGTTGGGGGACTATTTCATGATGCTGATGTGCTTGCGTTCTTTTTGAGATTGCCTTATATTTTGGCTGATTTGATTTCGGCTTTTATACTGTACGCTATAGCACGCAAGTTTGTCAACAAGCAAGTTGGCGTGTTGGTAGTAGCACTTTTCATGCTCAATCCTATGTTTTTTCTCAATAGTGGTATTGCTGGATTTGCAAATAGTCTTTTGATATTGTCTTTGTTGGGTACATTTTATTTTATGGCTAGACGCAATACTTTTGCTATGTTGTTCTTTTATGGATTGAGTTTGTTGTTGCATAGAGATGCTCAAATGTTGCTTGCTCCTATGATGGTGTACTTGGTGTACTTGGTTGTCAGAAGCATAATAACTATTAGGCGAGATGGCAAGGCGGGCTTTATGAAAGACAAAGCACGCAATAGTGTGGTAGTTGTGCCTTTGACTGTCGTTAGTGTATTTTTGGGAATGTGGATAGTGTCATTGCCATTTGTATCAGTACAATATGGATTCAATCCGTTTGTATATCTCAATAGGTCTTTTATACAGATGATACAAATATTTGACAATTATGGTGTCAATGCATTGTCTTTGTACAATTTGTTCTTACGCAATGGCGAGCTTACCGCTTATAGTTTTCCTGCGTTGACATTTGGTATAGTATTCTTGATACTTGGAATTTTGATTTCTGCTATATTATTTTTGTCAAAACGCAATAGAGCCAACATGGTGCTTATTTCTAGTTTTATAATGGTCACTATAGCACTATACTTTATCAACTTTACTAGTGCTACTCTAGTTCCTAGCGTGGCATTGATATTGTTGAGTTTTATATTAATAAAAGATCGTCGTATACTCAAGGTCTTTGTATTGCTAAGTTTTGCAGTTTCACTCAACCAGTTGACAAGCCTTGTGTACAATACCACAATCACTGAGGGATTTGGTTTGGGATTAAATATTGCAATGAGTGTAATAGCTATCTTGACTCACATATATTTTACTATGGTAGTATTGGATATATGTATGTCTAGCAACATTGTGGTATTGAGTACAGAACCTGATATCGGTATAGGACAAGCCAATAAGTGGTGGTGGAAGAGAATTGGAAATAGGGTATCAAATTAATTTAAGTTTTGATAGAGTGTATAACTAGCTATTATTAACAATAGAATGTAAGCAATCAACAAAACGAGCGTTATTCTTTTTTGACGCCAAAAAAGAATCAAAAAAGCTCTTTGGGGGGGATTCGCAACCCCCCCCAAAACCCCCGAACGCTTTATGGTTGTTTTTATTTATCTTGTTTCTTTCTTTCATTCTTAATATATTCTTATTTGTATACTCTATATTTTGTTATAATTGACAACATTTGACAAATTGCCCACTCAAAAGTATCTTTGACTTTTGGGTGGTTTTGTTGTACTATCAAGGTAGTATGTTAGCAAAAATCAAGAGTTTTGGATTGCAAGGTATCAAGGGTATAGCGGTGGAAATAGAAGTGGATATAACAGGTGGATTGCCGTCTATAGAAATGGTAGGATTGCCAGATACTGCAATAAAGGAGTCTAAAGAACGAATTAGAAGTGCTATAAGAAATTCGGGTCTTAAGCTAGACCCTAGCAAAATAACTGTCAATCTAGCTCCTGCTGATATCAAAAAAGAGGGGGCAGTGTATGATTTGCCTATAGCTATAGGTTTGTTGGTAGCGTCAGGACAAGTGGATTTGAAGAATTTTAGAGATGCTATAATTATGGGTGAGTTGGCTCTTGATGGTACTTTAAGGCATGTCAAGGGTATTTTGCCTAGCCTTATAGAAGCAAAAAGCAAAGGAATGACTAAGTTCTTTGTACCTAAGGCTTGCCAACAAGAAGCAAGCTTTGTTGATGGTATAAAGGTATATACATTTGAAAACTTGCAAGAAGTAGTACGCTTTCTTGATACAAACAATGGTGCACATATAGTTGCTAAGGATATAGCAGAGTGTATAAGTCAAGCAAAGAGACAGGAAGATTTTAAATATATAAAAGGACAATTTGGAGCTAAGAGAGCGTTGGAGATAGCAGCAGCGGGTGGACATAATGTGCTTATGGTAGGTCCACCAGGAGCTGGAAAAACTATGTTGGCTAGGTGTATACCTACAATTTTGCCTGATTTTAGTGTAGCCGAAGCTTTGGAGACTACCAAGATACATAGCGTGGCAGGATTGTTGTCTGAGGAACAAGGGTTGGTATTGTCTAGACCATTTAGAATGCCACACCATACTGCTAGTACTGTTGCTTTGGCAGGTGGTGGTAGCAATGCTCGTCCGGGTGAAATTAGTCTAGCTCACAATGGGGTATTGTTTTTAGACGAATTGCTAGAGTATTCTAGGCAGACTTTGGAGATACTCAGACAACCATTAGAAGACAACAAGATTGCTATATCAAGAGCTATGAGACATGTGGAGTATCCTGCTAGTTTTATGTTGGTTGCTAGTCTCAATCCTTGTCCTTGTGGTTTTTATGGAAGTACAACTCACGAATGCAAGTGTAGTCCGTCACAAATTGAGAGATATATGTCAAAACTCTCAGGACCATTGCTAGATCGCATAGATTTGCAACTTGAAGTAGACAATGTAAGTTATCAAGATTTGAGTAGTAAAGTAGAAAGTGAAAGTAGTGAAAATATTAAATCAAGAGTCAACTCAGCACGACAAATACAAAATGCTAGATTTGAAAAAGATAGACAAAATCACAATGTTTATAGCAATGCAAAAATGCTCAATCCAATGGTACATCAATATTGTGTACTAGATAGTACAAGTGAGAGATTGTTGCAACAAGCGGTAGACAAGCTCAAGCTTTCGGCTAGAAGTTATATGCGTATTCTCAAGGTAGCAAGGACAATAGCAGACTTGGATGCAAGTGATGCTATAGAGTCAATTCATATTGCCGAAGCTATACAGTACAGAAGTGTAGATAGGAAGCAATGGATATAGCAGTAATTTTGCAATTATAAAATAAAATTGTTTATAGATTCTCTTTAATGTGAAGTATATTGAATATTATCCACAAATAGTTTTCAAATCTCAACTTGACTTGAATGCTTAATTGTGTTATATTTGCGACATGTCAAAATCTATTTCAAACAGTGATAATGATATGCAGGCACTAGTCTCTAAGCTAAATGAATATATTCATGCTTACTATGTGTTGGACAATCCTTTAGTATCAGATAGCCAATTTGATTTGTTGTATAGCAAGTTGCAACAACTAGAAATGGATACAGGAATAGTATTGGAGAATAGTCCAACTAGACGAGTTGGAACTAGCATAGATACAAAGTTTGCACCACATACTCATCTATCTAGGTTGTATAGTTTGGACAAAGTTAATAGCTATCAAGAGTTGATAGATTGGGCAAATAAGACGCAAAAAAAATTGGATAGTCCTATAAGGTATGTTTGTGAATATAAGATTGATGGGCTTACACTCTCTTTGACTTATGAAAATACTAGACTTGTCAAAGCAGCAACTAGGGGCAATGGTATAGTTGGTGAGACTATTACCCCACAAGTTGTTGCAATGTCAAGTATACCAAAAACAATCAATTTTGATGGTATATTGGAGATACAAGGTGAAGGTTATATAAAACTCAGTGATTTAGAACAGTACAATTTAGACAATCCAACCAATCAACTCAAGAATGCACGCAATGGCGTAGCGGGTGCAATACGCAATTTGGATACTCAAGTAGTAGTAGACCGAAAGGTTACTGCCGCTTTTTATCATATCAATTATATACGGGACAATCAATTGCAAAACTCTATCAGCAATCATATACAAGCATTGCAATTTTTGAAAGACAATGGATTGCCACAACTCAAGAACAGGGCATTTGATGATATTAATCAAGTTGTAGAGTACATCAAATCCATAGATAGAGATAAATTAGATTTTTTGATAGATGGTATGGTAATCAAAGTAGATGACTTGACTCAAAGGCAAGAGCTTGGGTTTACAGACAAGTTTCCTAGATGGGCTGTTGCTTACAAATTTGAGGCAATAGAGTTTTCTACTACGGTTTTGGATATATCGTGGCAGGTTGGGAGGACGGGCAAATTGACTCCATTAGCACATTTGCAACCTGTAGAGATTGGTGGGGCTACTGTAAGTAGAGCTACTCTCAATAATATAGATGACATAATAAGAAAGGGAGTAGGTGTAGGTAGTGTGGTATTTGTGAGACGAAGCAATGATGTAATACCCGAAATTTTGTATTCAGTGTCCAATACATCTACCAAACAAGTTGATTTGCCAGATATTTGTCCAGTATGCGATAGTCAACTTGTTAGAGATGGTGTGCATATATTTTGTAAGAATCAAAGATGTCCCAAAATAGTGTGTGGAAAGATAGAACATTGGGTATCCAAAAACTGTATGGATATAGAAGGGATAAGTCAAAAGACGATAGAGTATTTATTTAGATTGGGTTTGTTGGATAGTGTAGTTGATTTGTATAGATTAACTCCACAAAATCTACAAGGGCTTGATGGCTTTGGCGACAAAAAAATAGAAAATCTTATTGGCAATATCAACAAATCTAAAAATCCACCATTGAGTAATTTTTTAAATGCTTTGGGAATAAATGGAGTAGGCAAAAAGACCGCTAGTGATCTTGCACAGTTTTTTCAAACTTTGGATAATTTATCAAAAGCTACACTACAACAATTGATAGAAATTCCCGAAGTTGGTGAGAATATTGCAAACAATATCTTGCAGTATTTTGTTAATCCAATCAATATAAACTTGCTTAATCAACTAAAATCTTTAGGGGTACAACCTCAACAATCCAAAGTTGTGGCAGGTAAACTAAACAACAAAAAAATAGTTATAACGGGTACACTCTCAAAACCTAGAAGCTATTTTGTAAAACTTATAAAAGATAATGGGGGCATTGTTGCCGATGCTATAAGTAAGACTGTAGACATTGTGTTGGCGGGTGAGCAAGCTGGTACAAAGTTGGATAAAGCTAATAGTTTGGGGCTAAATATAATTAACGAAAGTGATTTTGTCAAAATTTTGGGTGTTGATGACTGAAATAGTTATTGATTATAATTTTTGCAACTTAATAGTAGTGTACAAATATAGTACATTAAGATGGAAAGAAGAAGTATATAAATAAAAACAACCATAAAGCGTTCGGGGGTTGGATGGGGATTCCCCAAATGCTTTTTTGGTTCTTTTTTGGCATCAAAAAAGAATAACGCCTGTTTTGTTGATAGCTTGTATTTTATTGTTAATAACAGCTAGTTGTACACTCCTAACTTAACTTCTAACATTATATCCATTTGACATTTATTTACAATATGTGGTAAATTACTATAGACAAGTCAAGTGCTTGATATAGAGGGTATTTAAATGGATTGTATAAGATGCAACAACCAAATGGTCAAGAATGGCAAGACAATTGTAGGTAGTCAAAAATATTTGTGCAAGCAATGTGGATTTATGTGTACCCCTCACAAGAAGGGGTATGATGTTGGCTTTAAGAGACAAGTGCTAGATTCGTTGCATTCGGGAGTACCTAAGCACAAAGTAGCAAAAGAGTTTGGTATAGACAAAAAGACAGTACAGTCTTGGGTAAATGATAAGGCTATTGTGGATTTGTATACCAAATTATAGTTGTGTACATATTTTGCATTACAAAATATGGGTAACTAATATATATATTTTTTTTTGAAAATTCTTTTTGTTATTTTGTAATTCTTTTTGATAATAGCAATAAATATCTTAAAGCAACTATGAAATTTTAAAAATTTATAGGTACATATGAACAAACAACACATACAAAACTTGTTAGTCAATCAAGCTAAAGTGCCACAAGATATGGTTGTAGGAGCTATAGAGATTCCCGAAAGTACTATGGGGGACTTTAGTTTTCCTGTTTTTAAATTAGCTAAGATATATAAAAAATCTCCCAATATTATTGCTCAAGAGATCTCATCTAATATTGATGATGTTGAGATAGCTAGAGTGCAAGCTATCAATGGATATGTCAACTTCTATCTTGATAGAGATAAATTTGTTGGCAATGTGTTGCGTAGTTTTGATTTATCTCAAAAGACATTTGGCAACGGGCATACTATTTGTATAGATTATAGCAGTATTAATATTGCAAAACCAATGCATATTGGTCATTTGTCTTCTACAGCAATTGGTGGGTCTTTGTACCAAATGTACAAATATCTTGGATACAATGTTGTAGGTATCAATTATTTAGGGGATTGGGGGACTCAATTTGGTAAGTTGATATATGCATATTTGACATGGGGCAATAGGCAAGATATTTTGGATAGGGGCATTGAAGGGTTGCTAGAATTGTATGTCAAGTTTCATGATTGTGCCGAGCAAGATAAGTCAATAGAAGATAGTGCAAGAGAGTGGTTTTTGAAGATAGAACAAGGTGACATACAGGCTTTGGAGTTGTTTGAATGGTTCAAGGAGATTACATTAAAAGAAGTTGCCAAAGTATACGACATGTTGGATATTTCATTTGATAGTTATAAGGGGGAGAGCTTTTTTAATGATAAAATTCAACCCATTGTAAAAGAATTAATGGACAAAGGATTGTTGGTTGAAAGTGATGGGGCAAAAGTTGTTCAATTGCAAGATGACATGCCGCCTGCTTTGATTCTTAGAAGAGATGGGGCGTCACTCTATGTAACGAGAGATTTGGCAGCCGCAAAATATCGCAAAGAAACATACAATTTTAGCAAGTGTCTATATGTAGTAGCGTATCAACAGAATTTGCACTTCAAACAAGTTTTTGGCGTATTGGACAAAATGGGATATGAGTGGGCAAAGGATTGTTTACACATACCTTTTGGTATGGTAAGCTTGAAGAATGGTGACACTTTGTCATCTAGAAAAGGTAAGGTAGTTTTTTTGGAAAAAATATTGAAAGATGCAATACAAAAAGCTCTAGTCACTATAGAACAAAAAAATCCAAATTTGAAAGATAAAGATAGTGTTGCTAAAATGGTTGGCATAGGTGCAGTAGTGTTTGGTGCATTGTCTACTGATAGAATTAAGGATATAGTTTTTGATATAGACAAAGCTCTACAGTTTGAAGGTGAAACAGGTCCATATTTGCAATATACTCATGCTAGATGTTGTAGTATATTATCAAAATGTGGGCAAGACACCTTGTCGCCTTATAGTACAGATGAGACTATAAAGTGTAGGGGCGTAGATACAGATACATTTGAACTTGTAAAATTGATATCTAGATTAGATGAAACAATTATTGTTGCATGCAATAGGTACGAGCCTAGCTTGTTGGCAAGATTGTTGCTAGATATTGCTCAAGCATTTAATAAATTTTATATTACCAATCACATATTGAGTGCAGAGACAGATGTATATTCTTTTAGATTGCAAATAGTAAAATTGACGCAACAGGTGCTAAAATTAGGAATGTCTTTGTTGTTGTTAAAATCTCCTATTGAAATGTAGTTAGTATTACAAGTGTATAAATAAAGTTAAAGATGTTTATTATTTAAAGAGAATTGTATAAATAAATGGAGTATATTAATAAGGAAAGAAGTAACGCAATTAATTAAAAATTATCCTTAAAGCGTTTGGGGTATTCCCCAAGAGCTTTTTGGTTCTTTTTGGGCGTCAAAAAAGAATAACGCTGGTTTTGTTGATTGTTTGTATTTTGTTGTTAACAATATTTTGTCGTACACTTTCATTTAAAGCATATTTGTATTTTTGACAAGTATGCTTTTTATAAGACAATATTTATAAAAGTATTGTCTATAAGATTTACATTATTGTTTGTGAAAAGAATAAAGAATAAAATGACATTTAATTGTTAAAAGTATATTTTATGTAAAAACTAACTGTGTAATGTTAAATAGAAATTTGAAAATTATTAGTACATTGCTTTTGGTTTTGCTAATATTGACAACTCAATTGTGTATTTATTGTACATACAATCATGTTAATGATGCTACTTGTCTTGAAAAATATTGTATAAATGACAATATTGACACGAATAGACTCAATGCAATTGATTTAGAGCAAAGGCTAGACGACTCATCATTTGATATAGAAGGTTTGGGAGTCACAGCAGAAGAAAGTCAAAATGCTATTGGTAAATGGTTTCCATGGTGGCCATACTATCCAACTGGAATATGGTGTAGGGCTAATGAAAATATAACTCTAACAGTAACAGGTGGAGCATTACAGCTATAATAGGTACAAAGCGTCTACCTTTTAGCTTTGATTCTCCTAAGGAAATAAATTTGAATTCGGGCAATAATACTATATCTAGTAGTGTAGCGGGGCTTTTGTATTTTTCTTTACATCATAGTGGTACAATAAATGTCAAAGTTACAAGTGGGGGAGTTAAGTCCCCATTATTTATTTTAGGAAAACACTCTCAAGCGGATTGGCAAAATATGTTGAATAATACGACAGAATCTAGTGTTTGTGAGTTGTTGTCAAATAGAACATATACAGCAGTATCTCGTGATAGTGCATTGAAATATCTCAATGGCAAAGATCCTACTCCGTTATTAAAAAGATATGACCAAGCAGTAGAGATAGAGGATATAGCAACAGGATTGTCACCCAATGCTGCACGGCCATACAATAGACCAGATCCGCATAGATTGGCTCATATAGAGGATATTAGCAATCAATATTATATGTATGCATTTTATCATGTTACGGGGTATGGTACAAATACAATAAAAACAATTTTGGATGTTGATGAGTTTTTTAACAATGGTTAGGGACCTTGGCATGAGCAAGGGCATACACGCCAAGTGACAGCATGGATGTGGAAAGGTCTTTCAGAAGTTACAAACAATGTAATGAGTATGTATGTTCAAGAATATTTTCATGGAATGGCAACAAGACTAGAAAATGAGAATAAATATAGTGATGCGTTTTCATATTTTAACAAGTCTAATAAGGACTTTGATGTTATAAGTGATGTTTTTCTTCAATTAGTGATGTTTTGGCAATTGCATTTGAGTTTTGGAAAAAACTTTTATCCTAAGCTTCACAAAATGTATAGAGAAATTGGTAGTTCTCAACTTCCTAACAGTGATTCGGGTGATGTTGGAAAGCAACTTTTTATTTATATGACATCATTATGTGCCAACCGCAATTTATCTCCATTTTTTGAAATGTGGGGAATAATACCATTACAACAAACACTAGAAAAAATAAACAGTCTTCCATCACTCACTAGTCCTATTATGGCAAAGTAGGGATACATCTCCTGTAGTAGAGTATATTGTAGAAGATGAAGACGGTGGAACAACAACAAAGCCCCCACAGTTGAATGAGCAAGTAGTAGCCATGTGTTCTAGTATAAAAGACCAGTTTGTAATAAACATAAAAGATAACAAGGTATCAATGTGGGATAGATATGAAGCAACATCTCACAAATGGCAACTGATAGAGCAAACTAACAACACTTATTTGATAAAAAATATAAATAATAATTCTTATTTGCAAGAAAAAGGAGTTGAAATTGTCTATGATTCAAATATAAACAATGCTACAAAATGGAAACTTGTGTACAATGGCAATAGTACAATTGGACATTCTTATACTATTAAAAGTAGTCAGTCAGGCAAAGTTTTGGATGTAGATGGTGGTGGTATACCACAAAATGGAACGACAATTATTATGTACAACGATACGGGTAATGCAAATCAAAAATTCTTTTTTGATTTTTTGGATGATGATATTTCTGCTCCAGAACCAGAATTGCCAGAAAAGCCTGAAGCTGTTACAAATTTGCAAATACAAGTGGTTGGTTATGACATAAAACTTAGTTGGAGTAGTGTTGACAATGCTACTGATTATATTATATATAAAAGCCTAAATAACTCCAATTATTCTGTTGTTGCACAAACTAAAAAAATGAGTATATAGATACTATCACAGATTCGTACCAAAAAGTAAGCTATTTTGTTAGATCTGTTAATGATGGAGTTGAGAGCAATGATAGCAAAATTGTAGAATATATACCTAACAATGATACTGATAATAATACTGACAACAATAACACTGACAACAATAACACTTACAACAATAACACTTACAACAATAACACTGACAACAATAACACTTACAACAATAACACTTACAACAATAACACTTACAACAATAACACTTACAACAATAACACTTACAACAATAACACTGATAGTAATAAAAATAATAATATAATCTATTTATTAATAATGATTGCAGCAATAATAATTGTGATAATTTTTGTTGGTTGCATTGCATTTGGGGTTTTTAAGAGATAAATCAATTTTAATTTTCAATTAACAATTTATGGTTTCCATAGTTTTTAAAAAGGTATTTGGTCTATAAACCAAGTACCTTTTTAAAATTGTAAATTGATGTTTCAATACTATTTAATGTCTAAATTATTAATCAACTATTAATTAATTTATACAAAACCTATTGACAATAATTGGTAAATATTATATAATACAATTAAATTATCAAGTAATAGTTCTATGTAAATTAAAAGTTAAGTTTAGAGTTAAGGGGAATCATATGATAGCTACAATAATTATTTATAGCTTTATTGTATTGGGGACAGCGGGAGGTTTTGCTAGTGGCTTTGATGTTCAAGTACGCAAGATGGGTAGTGGACTAAAGAGCATGCTTATTACTGCCGTAATAGTGTCAGTATTTGGTGCTAGTATATTGTCAACCCCTGTAGTTAGTGCTATATTTGATGACTTTAGAAATACTTTAAGTGATAGTTTTTTTGCTAAAGATGCAATGTTTAGTATCATTAGTTATATTATATTGTTTTTTGTAACATTACTGTTGCTCAAGATTAGTACTGCTACAATAGGTGCTTTTACTACAACTCAAGACAACGAAGCAGACTGGCTCAATAAGGGACTAGGTGGGGTTTTAGCGTTTGCAATGTGTGTAGTGTTTGTCATGCTTGTAATTTGGATTATGTATTTATTACCTAGTGGACAAGATGCTATAGGGCAAATTAGGGATAGTGCAGCCAACATTTTTTTAAACAACAATTTGTTTTTGTCTATATTTGGTAGATAATTATTGTTGAAAAACAATTTGTAAATTATTACAATTATTGCTTTCAAAAACTTATTATAAATATTATCATTGAAAAATAAATTATCATGGAAATAAAAGACAGAACGATAGCCTTGCTTATAGATAGCGATAACATGTCTAGAGAATACTATGCAGTATTGTTAGACGAACTTAGTAGATTTGGTAGGGTTACATATAGGCGTTTATATGGAGACTTTACACGCCCAAAACAAAATGGTTGGCGAGATGTCTTGCTAGAAAACTCTATAGAACAACGACAACAAACCAATTATACTAAGGGCAAAAATTCTACTGACAGTAGTATGATTATTGATGCTATGGATATACTTTATGGCGGGAAAGTGGATTGTTTTTGCTTAGCTACTAGTGACAGTGATTTTACAGGACTTGCTATGCGTTTTCGCAATGACAATCTTATAGTGATAGGTGCAGGCGAAAAAAAGACCCCACAAGCATTTAGAAAGGCATGTGATAGGTTTATTGCTGTAGATGAGTTGTTGCTAATAAATAGCCCAAAAAAGGTTGTACAAAGTTTAGACAAGTCAACTAATAGCAAATCTAAGAAAAAACAACAAAAAAACACTCAAGTTTTATCAACTATATCAACAACTACATTTCAAGAATCTGAACAACCTATTGTAGATATTGTCCCCAAATTTGCAGCAAAACATGAAATACTAGAGTATGCTTATTATTTGTTGCAAGAGAGAGCTGATGATAGTGGGTGGATGTTTTTTTCAGCTTTTGTAGATGGAATATACCGAAAATACAATGACTTTAATCCAAAATTGTATGGTCAAAACAATGGGCATGTGGCAACATTTTTTAAAGCTCAAGTTCAGGATAACAAACCTATTTTTGAATTTGCAAATGTCAACAATATTTTGAAGATAAAAAAGTTGGATAATTAAATATATTAGCCTTGTTGATTTCATACTATAGATATCCTCTATAGTATGATTTTTTGTATAATTATTTTGAAATGACAATGATAGTGTACAATTATATCCATTATTGACAAATATGCAATAATGTGTTATATTGTTATATATGAGTAAGATATTTGACTTGTGGTGTCAAAAATTGTTGGATACTTCAAAACGCAATGCGTTTATAAATTTCAAAGATGCTAAGCTACGCAAATTGGATGTATTAGCACCTAGTTTTTCTTTGATTTTTGAAGATTTGTACATGGGCAAGTCATTGCAAATTTTTAATGTAGATGAGTATCTAGGGGGTACTACTGACAATTCCAAAAGAAAGATATACTTTGAAGTAGATGATAATTTTGAAAACTATACCAATCAACAACAATCTACTAATGACAATGATATGCTTTTGTCTGCAAATACAACTAGTGATATAGTAGCATACGAAAATGGCAATCCAATATATTCTAGCCAAGTTGGTTCTAATTTGAACAACAATAATTTTGATTATGAAAACAATTTTTCAAATACTAATACCAACACTTTTGAAAAAAGTTCAAAGAACACAATACATATTGATAAAGTATCTGCCAAGTTGGCAAAGTTGTATGACAAACTATCCAAAGGTGAAATTTTAGCACACAAAAGAGATGTATCTACCAATCATGTACTTAAAAGTATGCAAAAATTGGCTAGAGAGTGCTTGATAGAAAAGGGTGTTAATATTTTGTACATAACTTTTGGCACACTCAATTGGAGTGTTGTAGCCAATTCACGAATAGATAATCTTGTATCTCCAATTATATTGATGCCAATAAAATTAGAAGTTATAAATAAAAGTAAGTTTGTAATTTCATATACTCAAGAAGATTTGAATTTCAATCCTGCATTGGCTTATAGATTGAAACACGAACACAATATAGAGTTTGACAAATTTAATTTTGATGACAAGTTGGATATAGACAATTATTTTCAATTTGTTAAAGAACAAATTGCTCATCAATCAAGTTGGAGTGTAAATAGCAGTTGTGCTTTGGGATTGTTTAGTTTTAATAAGTTGGATATGTACAATGACTTGGTTACCAATCGCAATAAAGTACTTGCTCACAACATAATAGACCAAATAGTAAATCCATCTAGTGTATCCAACTTGGCACAACGCAATTCTATAGATTTTGATTTGTATTTTAAACAATCAAAGGATATTGTAGAACTGCACAGTGTAGTAGATGCAGACTCTAGTCAAATAGAAACTATAGCTCTAGCTAAGGACGGCAAAAACCTAGTAGTTCAAGGACCTCCCGGTACAGGAAAATCACAGACAATAACTAATATTATTGCTGAGTTGCTATATCAAAATAAGTCAGTTTTGTTTGTGTCCGAAAAGATGGCAGCACTTAATGTAGTGTATGATAGACTAGACAAAGTAGGTTTGTCAAAATTTTGTCTAGAGCTTCACAACGCTGACAAAATAGATAAGAAGAAAATAATTTATAGCTTGACAGAAAACTTAGATTTGACATACAGACTCAACAATGATTTTTTTGAGAATACTAAAATAATTTTTAGAGATAAGCAAAAATTGGATGAATATCTAAATGCTTTGCACGAAAATATAGCACAAATCAATCAATCTCCTTATGAGATATTATCCAATATTTCCAAATACAGCAATGTAAAGCAATTGGATTTTATTATCCCCAAAATATCAGAAAAGAATGACCAATATATTTTAAGAGCTAAAACAATAATAGAAAATCATTGTCAATATTGTAGTGCAATAGGACAAGATTTTAGACAACATATTTGGTATGGATTGATTGTAGAAAATGTAGATTTTGTTTTTTTAAATGAATTTAAATCCAAACTCAAATTAGCTAATCAGTATTATAGTGATATAATAGATTTTAAAAATACTATTTCTAATGTTTATAGTTTGGATATTTTTGATAGTCAAATTGACCCAACAATGCAAAGTCTAAAGGTTGCAACTGAGTTGTCTGTTTTTGATGGTAGATTTTTTGAGCGAGAGAGTCTTTCTAAGTTGTTTAATGCAACTACACAAGTCAAAGAGACATTGGACCAACATGCTGTTTTTATTGACAAATTGGATATTGCTTGCAATCAATTGTTCAATACTATTGTTGATATAGCTAGCAATATACAACAATATTTGGACAATCTATACAGTCAAATTATGTCTGTATTTAATGAGCAACTTTTTGATAAGGATATAGATATCTTGTACCACAAATATACTACTCAATATAAGGGTGCTATAAGTAGAATATTTGGTGGAAAGTACAAACAAGATGCAAAATTATTGTCTACATTGAGCAAAAATAATATAAAAATAAATTATAAATTGGCAGTAGAAAAATTGCAAATTGCAAAACAATACATGATTGTCAAAACTAAGTTGAATGAATTCAACAATAGGTTGTCCAATTTAAACAAGTCAAGTGTTGAAGATACAATTTTGTTGTTTGATATGCTTGAAAAAGTATGCAGTGACATCAATCAATTTCAAGAAAAGTATAGGGATAGTATACATTTAAGACAAAGAGTTGAAATAGCAAGACAAGAATTAGAAAAAGTCAAAATAGATTTAGACAATGTCAAGTTGCATGCTACAGGAATTGGGTTGAACAAAGTAGATGATTGGCATGAACTATATATTCATCTTGATGTTCTCAATGATATATTGCCATGCAATTTTAGATATTTTGCTAGATTAAATCAATTTGAGTTTGATAATATCAAGTCTAGACTTGCACAATATGTATCACAATATGATTCTATTTCTAAGAATGGGGCTGTATTACAAGATTTGCAACACAATTTTGATAAGTCAATAATTGATTTTGATATTATTGATTTTCAAAAAGGTTTTGGATATACTCAAAGATTGTTAGATGAGTATGATAGTATACAAGAATTTGTGCGATTTGAACATAATTTGCGTGAAATCAAACAATTGGAATTGTATGATTGGTTGATATTTGCAATTTCAAATGGGGTGCGTAGTGATGAATTAAATAGTGTATTTTTAAAATCATTTTATTTACAGCAATTTTATTGGGTATTATCTATCAACCCTATTTTAAATCACTTTAGTAGACAAACACATGACAAAATTGTACAGTCATTTGTAAAACATGACCAATTGTCTTTGGTATTAGCAAGGACAGAGGTATCTAACAATATCATAAAAAACATTAGACATGTTTTGGAAAATGATAAGAGTTCTTTACTTGTTGCTCAAATAAAACTTTTGCGTCATGAAGCAGGCAAGAAAATGAGGCATATTCCTGTACGCAAATTGATGAGCAATGCTATAGATTTGGTGCAAACTCTCAAACCATGTTTTTTGATGTCTCCTAATAGTGTTGCAACATATCTCAATGATACTCAATTTGATGTTGTAATTTTTGATGAAGCATCACAAATTTTTCCGTGGGATAGTTTGGGAAGTATATATAGAGCCAAGCAAGTTGTAGTAGTTGGAGATTCAAAACAAATGCCACCTAGCAATTTTTTTGAAACTGTATTAGGATCTGACGACGAGCAATATGATGATACACAACAAGAAAGTGAAGATGATCCAATTGCATTTGAGTCTATTTTGGATAAGTGTGTTACTCTAAAGGGGACATCTTTTTATGAAAAAACTCTCAAGTGGCACTATCGTAGTCGTAGCGAATCACTAATTGCATTTAGCAACAAACATTTTTATCAAAATCAACTTGTCACATTCAATTCGCCACAAGATGGTGTAGATACTGGAGTAGAGTTTGAATTTGTACAAGATGGAATATATGACAATAATCAAAATAGAGATGAAGCAAATAGAGTAGTTCAACTTATATATCAGCATTATGCTACGCACCCTGAGAGATCTCTTGGTATAATTGCATTTAGTGTAAAGCAACAACAGTGTATAGAATACGCTTTAGAATATAAGCGTTCTAAAGATGATAGGTTTGCTAAATATTTTGATGAGCAATTAGTAGAGCCGTTTTTTGTAAAAAATTTAGAAAATGTGCAAGGTGATGAGAGAGATACCATAATTTTTAGTGTTGGATATGCAAATAATTCTATAGGCAAATTTAGACAGAGCTTTGGTCCATTGAGTATTAAGGGCGGAGAACGCCGTCTCAATGTGGCAATTACTAGAGCCAAGCATAATGTAAAGTTGGTATCTAGCATTAGGGCACATGACATAGATGCTAATAGAGCAAAGAGTGTAGGTGCAAGATTATTAAAGGAATATCTTGAGTATGCAGAGCGTGGTGTAAAACAACTGTACGAAAATCTTGATGTTAAAGATATAAATAAGTTTGATTCTAAATTTGAATTGGAAGTATATCAAGTATTAGTGGACAATGGATATAAGGTAAATACTCAAGTGGGTAGTAGTGGATTTAGAATAGATTTAGCAGTCAAACATCCAACATTAGATTGTTTTATTTTGGCAATAGAATGTGATGGTGCAATTTACCATTCTAGCAAAAATGCTAGGGATAGAGATAGATTGAGACAATCTATCTTAGAAAATATGGGGTGGAAGTTTTATCGCATATGGTCTACAGACTGGTTTAAGAACAATAAAGTAGAAAAACGAGTATTGTTGGAATATGTACAACATGCAATTGCTGATTTTAAGTTGATTGAAAAAAGCAACAAGAATACTTTTAGAAAAGATACTATTGCAAAATTAGACACGATAGAACCTTATATAGTAGAGAATACACAAATTAACAAACAAGTTGTTGGTAGCAACAGTATTGCAAAAGTAGATACGAGAGATGTTTACAGTTCGTTGAATACAAGCAATAATAAAGAAGTTGTTAACAACATTAACAAGCCAAATACAGTAGATTTTTACAACAATAGTGCAATTGGTGGAGATGTACTTATAGATAATTTGTTTGTAAGTATAGACAATTATATAGTCAAAGTATCAGGCAAACGAGTATTAATGTCACCTAAAGAGATAGAGTTGTTGTACTATTTTGTGACGCATCCAATGCAGGTTTTTAGTCGTGAAAAGTTGCTTGAAAGCGTATGGAAAAGTGATTATAATGGGGATAGTAGAACAGTAGATGTGCATATCAAACGCATTAGAGAAAAGATTGGAGAGGGTGAAAATTGGCGTTTTGTCACTGTTTGGGGTAGGGGGTATAAGTTTGAGATAGATACAAACATACAAAAATCCATCAACTTATTGTCGTGTACTAATAAAGATACTTTAAATAATAATAGAATTGAAAACAACAATATAGTAGCATATGAAAATGGGAATCTAGTATACTCTAGTCAGGTTGGCTTTAATTTGGACAATAATTTTGTAAATAGTAGTATTGATACTTCTTCTCATGATGAGAATCCTATACAAAAAGAGACGAAAGAGACCTTTAGTTCTATAGATAGTTCTACAGATACAAACATCTCAAAATCATCAAATTCTGTAGATATTGATTTGCCCGAATCTGATAATCCTTTAGATTGGTTGTAGTTCGTTTTTTATAATTTATAACAATAATATGAATATTACACCAGATATAGTATATCATTGGATGTCGCTTGCATCTATTTCTATAGCTAAGCAAAATACACTACTACAGTTGTGTGGTAGTGCGGTTTGTGTATGGGAAGATTTTTATTGTAATGACAAAATAAAGTGTACTTTGGGAGACAAATATATTGTTTTGGATAAGTTGAGAGATATTGAGCATCTCAATACTAATTTGCAAGAATTGTACAACCAAGGGATACAACTAGTTTGTATTGAAAATACAGCTTATCCAAAGAGTCTAAAGCATGTGTATGATCCACCAAACTTATTGTATGCTTTAGGTGATTTGTCATTGTTTGATACCAAATGTATTGCAGTTGTGGGTACTAGACATAGTACAAGTTATGGACAAATAGCTACAAAAATTATTGTCAAGCAGTTGGTAGAGAATGGTGTTACGATAGTAAGTGGACTAGCTACAGGCATAGATACATATGCCCATAGACAAGCTATTGAAAGTAATGGCAAAACTATAGCTATAATTGCTGGTGGATTTAATCATATTCATCCTAGTACTAACAACAATTTGTCAAAGCAAATATCACAAATAGGGTTGTTGGTAAGTGAATATACTCCACAAACAGTACCACAACCATATATGTTTATAGCTAGAAACCGCATAGTATCAGGAATTTCTAATGGTATTTTGGTGGTAGAAGCAGGTCAAAAAAGTGGAGCTAAAATTACTGCAAATTTAGGATTGGAACAAGGTAAGCAAATATATTGTGTCCCTGGTCCAATCAATTCTTCTCAAAGTATAGGTACTAATCAACTTATACAAGATGGAGCAATGTTGGTTACAAGTGGGCAGGATATTGTACAAGATTTGGGATGGCAATCTAGTACTAATACTAAAAATGATAAAATTAAACCAGTATTAGATTTTTTTGAACAACAAGTATACAATTTATTGTTGGCTAAAGGCAAAACTTCGTTTGATAATATTGTAGAAGAATTAAATTGCAATTCAAGAGAGCTTTCAGTATTGTTGAGTAATTTAGAAATGAGAGATATAGTTGCTAAGTTGGCAGGAAATAGTTGGCAATTGATAGGTGGTATTTGATGTATTAAATTGTAATATTTTGACAATTTATGCGTTCGCAATTGACAATCATCAAAAAGCGTGTTATATTGTATAACAGTTGATGAGTATTATATACAATTGGCTAATTGCTATAACAAATTAAAACCAACTAGGAAAAAAATGAAACTCGTAATTATAGAAGGTGCAGGAAAAAAAGAGACTATAGAGAAATACCTAGGTAGTGGGTACAAAGTATTTGCTACTAAGGGACACATTAGAGATTTGCCTGCAAAACGCCTTGGAATAAATGTTAAAAAAAATTTTGAACCTAAATACGAAATATTGAGTGACAAGCAAGATATAGTAGATAGGCTTCAAAAGTCTGCCAAATCATCTACTCAAGTATATCTTGCTACTGACCCAGATAGAGAAGGTGAAGCTATAAGTTGGCATTTGGCTAATATTTTGGATATAGATGTAAATGCTCCCGTTCGTATAGTCTTTAATGAAATATCAAAAAAAGCAGTTCAAGCTGCACTACAGTCGCCAAGGTCAGTGGACATCAATCTAGTTGATGCTCAACAAGCAAGAAGAGTATTAGATAGAATAGTAGGATACAAACTTTCACCATTATTGTCTAGAAAAATTCAAAACAAGCTTAGTGCAGGTAGAGTACAGTCAGTTACTTTGAGACTTGTAGTAGATAGAGAGAGAGAAATTCTCAACTTCAAACCTGAAGAATATTGGACTTTTTATAGCTTATTGAGTATTAGTGACAAAAATGGTACACACAATTTCAAAGCAAATTTGCACAGTTTTAATGGTAAAAAACTTAAAATAGCAAATAAAGATGAGTTGGATTTAGTCTTAAATGCAATTTCGGCTCACAATTATACTGTAACTTCTGTCAAAAAATCTGTTACCAACTCTAGACCGCTTGCTCCATTTGTCACTAGTAGCATGCAACAGGACTCACTCAACAAGCTAGGTATGTCACTAAAACAAACAAGCTTGTCAGCACAAGCTCTTTATGAAGGTGTAGACCTAGGACAACAAGGAAAGACAGCTTTGGTGACATATATAAGAACTGACAGTACTAGGGTATCGGTTGATGCCCAAGCAGCTGCCAAGGAATATATTTTGAAGAAATATGGTGACAAGTATGCTCCATCAAAACCTAATATATATGCTTCTAAAAAAGGAGCTCAAGATGCTCACGAATGTATAAGACCTATAGATCTTTCTCTCACACCCGATAGTATCAAACAGTACTTAAAACCTGCTGACCTAAAGCTATATAAGCTCATATATGAGCGTTTTCTTGCAAGTCAAATGACACCTGCTCAATACAATAGTGTGTCAGTAGATATAGATTGCAACAAGTACAATTTTAGAGCTACTGGCAGAACTATGATATTTGATGGTTATACTGTAGTGTATAATAGCTTTGTTGAAAAAAAAGATGATGATAATGATGACAATGCACTTCTTCCAGAATTGGTAGAGGGGGACAAGCCCAATTGGATAGAAGATAAGTTTGAACAAAAGTTTACTAAGCCACCTGCAAGGTATAATGAAGCTAGTCTAGTAAAAAAGATGGAAGAGAGTGGAATAGGTAGACCGGCGACATATTCCCCTACAATTGCTACGCTTTTAGCTCGCAAGTATGTAGAAAAAGATGGCAAGGTATTGATACCTACAGAGCTAGGTTTTAAGTGTGTAGATATGTTAGTGGGGTATTTTCCTGATGTTATGAATATAGAATTTACGGCAGGTATGGAGCAAAGTTTGGATGATATTGAAGATGGTGGCAAGGTGTGGCAAAAAGTCATAGAAGATTTTTATTGTGAGTTTGAACCTAAACTCAAGTCGGCTATGGGTGACGGCGTCAACATGAGAGAACCCGATGAAGAAACTGACTTTGATTGTCCTGAGTGTGGTTCAAAATTGTTTGTAAAGACAGGTAGATTTGGCAAATTTTTATCGTGTAGCAATTACCCTGATTGCAAACATATAATGAATATAGATCAAGATGGCAATCCAATAGAAAAGCCCAAACCTAAGATTACAGATGAAATTTGTGAAAAGTGTGGTGCTAATATGTTGGAGAGAGAAGGAAGATACGGCAAGTTTTATGGCTGTAGTGCCTTTCCAAAATGTCGCAACATAAAAAAAATGGTAGACTCAACAACTGATGCAAAGATTGATGAGAATTTGCCACCTTGTCCAGAGTGTGGTAGTCCTATTCGCAAAATAGGTTTTGGCAAGCGGCAATTTTATGGTTGCACTAGATATCCAGATTGTGTGTTTACTAGCAATGAGATTCCTCCTAAAAAATAAAGATTTTCCAAAAGCACTTGCAACAATCGTTGCAAGTGCTTTTGCTTGTGGAAATTTTTCCACAATTTGATACTATATATCTGTTTTTAAAACTACAATCATAATAATCAAAATTATTTTACTTAATACTTTTTATAAAATACAATTATGTCATTACTTTAGAATATCTAATGAAAGCTTTTTGATATTCCTAATTTTAAAAGGATTGAGTAAAGTTTATGATGCAAAAATTTCAACGGTTTGGTGGGGCAATGATGACCCCTGTACTACTTTTTGCCTTTGTTGGATTGGTGTTATCTTTGACTATTATTTTGGGCAATCCCGCAATTGTTGGTGATATTGCCCAAGAAGGTACAACTTGGACAAAAATAATTTCTATAATTGCTGATGGGGCATGGACTGTCTTTAATCAAATAGAAGTTTTGTTTGTAATTGGTGTCTGTGTTGGGCTTGCTAAAGCTGAAAAGGGTAGAGCGGCAATGACTGGTGCCATGATATATTTGACATGGAACTATTTCATTGGTGGGATACTTACCAATTTTGGTGATTCTCTTGGTATTGACATTAGCGAGGTTGGCTCAGGTACGGGCTTAAAACTTATTGCGGGAATAGTAACATTGGATACAGGACTCATAGGTGCAATTGCAATTGCAGCGTGTAGTGTGTATATTCACAATAGATTTTTTGACAAAAAACTTCCAGATTTTTTGGGTATTTTTCAAGGTTCTACATTTGTGTACATAGTTGGTTTTGCGTCAATGATGGTACTTGCGGTATTGACTGTTTTTGTTTGGCCACCTATTCAAAGAGCTATTGGAAGTTTGCAAGGTTTTATGTTGCATAGTGGTCCATTTGGTGTTTGGATATATACTTTTTTAGAACGAATTTTAATACCTACAGGGCTTCACCACTTTATATGGCAACCTTTTATGCTTGGTCCTGCCGTTATTGATGAGGGTATAAAGATAGCATGGATAAATGGATTGCCAAGTTTTGCCAATTCTAGCGACCCACTCAGTGTGCTTTTTCCAATAGGTGGATTTGCATTGCATGGTAGCAGTAAAGTTTTTGGCTCACTAGGAGTTGCTGTAGCAATCTACATGACAGCAAAGCCTGAAAAAAAACAGAAAGTTAAGGCAATATTGATACCCGTGACATTGACGGCAGTTTTGACAGGAATAACCGAACCTTTAGAATTTACTTTTTTGTTTGTAGCTCCAATGTTGTTTGGATTGCATGCATTGTTGGCGGCATGTTTGGCTACTTGTACTTATCTTGTAGGGGTAAGGGGAGATTTTGGTGATGGGTTGCTTGCATTTTTGAGTACAAATTGGATACCCCTTTTCAAAAATCATTGGTTGACATATGTTTGGCAAATATTGGTTGGATTAGGATTCAGTTGTATATGGTTTTTTACATTTAGATTTTTTATTCTAAAGTTTGATTTACCTACGCCTGGTAGAGAAAAAGATAGTGATGAGATTAAGTTGTATACCAAAAAAGACTATCAACAAAAGTTGGAAGATGCTAAAAAGAATGGTATAAAAATCAATCCATTTACCCAAAAGGCAATGCAGTATATAGATGCCCTTGGTGGACAAGACAACTTAAAAGAACTCAACAATTGTGCTACAAGACTTAGAGTTACAGTCAAAGACGCATCATTGCTCTATAAAGAAGAGCATTTTAAGGAGATTGGGGCTTATGGCGTTGTAGTGAGAGGTGATGCTATACAAGTTATTATTGGCGGTGATGTAGTTATGATTAGATCACAGATGGATGAGTTGGTTGATAAGGTATTAGATGATAGTTCTATAACTTTGGGTACTCCTTTAGATGAAAAGATAGATAATGACTTAGGCAAATAGTGTGATACTTTTTTAATTAACAAAAGAGAGTGTACAACGAGAGGATATTAACAATAGAATAGAAACAAACAATAAGACCAGCGATATTCTTTTTTGACGCCAAAAAAGAACCAAAAAAGCTCTTGGGGGGTTGCGAATCCCCCCAAACCCCCGAACGCTTTAAGGTTGTTTTTATTTTAGTTGTTTCTTCTTTCCATTTTAATGTCCGCTATTTGTACACTCCTTAATAAAATAACATATAAATAGGAGAAATATATTTATGAAGAAACAATCTATAGTGATTGCTGGAGGAGGTTCTACCTTTACTCCTGGAATTGTGTTGATGTTGCTAGGCAATTTGGAAAAGTTTCCTATAAGACAAATAAAGTTTTATGACAATGATGGCGATAGACAAGATACTATAGCTAAGGCTTGTGAAATTTTAATAAAGGAAAAAGCTCCTGATATTGCCTTTGTAGCGACTACTGACCCCAAAGTTGCATTTAGTGACATTGATTTTGTCATGGCTCACATTCGTGTTGGCAAATATGCTATGCGTGAAAAGGATGAAAAAATCCCACTAAAGTATGGTGTGATAGGGCAAGAGACTTGTGGACCAGGTGGTATAGCATATGGCATGCGTTCTATA
Organism: Bacillota bacterium; assembly: GCA_009787385.1. GTDB lineage: Bacteria > Bacillota > Clostridia > Christensenellales > Pumilibacteraceae > WRGC01. The sequence goes on along the minus strand of WRGC01000005.1, from coordinate 32,346 downwards.
GGTGGAGTGTTGGAATTGATTGACTTCATGGAAAAATATTCGCCCAATGCATGGATGCTCAATTATAGCAATCCAGCCGCTATAGTTGCCGAAGCTTGTAGATTGCTTAAGCCTAAATCCAAAGTAATCAATGTGTGTGATATGCCTATAGGAATAGAAGAAAAGATGGCAAAGTTTTTGGGATTGAGTTCTCGCAAAGAGATGAGTGTTAGATATTTTGGACTAAATCACTTTGGTTGGTGGACAGATATTAGAGACAATGATGGCAATGACATGATGCCTAAATTGAAAGATTATGTGTCTAAGCATGGTTATTCTGCACCACCAAACATGATGGAAGGGCAACATGTTGATGAAAGTTGGAAGCATACATTTGCTGTAGCTAAAGATGTATATGCCGTTACACCTGATATGTTGCCAAACACATATCTCAAGTATTATTTCTTTGGAAAAGATGAAGTTGATCATGCCAATCCCAACTATACTAGAGCTAATGAGGTTATGGATGGGAGAGAAAAGCATGTCTTTGGTGAGTGTAGTCGCATTGCAAAAGCTAAGTCATCACAAGGTACGACGCTAGAGATAGATGAACATGCATCATATATAGTTGACTTAGCAAGAGCAATAGCATATAATACTAAAGAACGCATGTTGTTGATTGTAGAAAACAATGGAGCAATATCCAATTTTGACAATACTGCCATGGTAGAAGTTCCATGCATAGTTGGTAGTCAAGGTGCAGAGCCAATTACACAAGGCAAGATACCTACATTTCAATTGGGATTGATGTATCAACAAGTATGCGTAGAAAAATTGGTAGTTCAAGCTTGGGCAGAAAAATCAAAACATAAATTGTATCAAGCTTTGGTATTGTCCAAGACAGTCCCCAATGCTAGAATTGCCAAAGACTTGTTGGAAGATTTGATTGAAGCCAACAAGAGTTATTGGCCAGAATTAGTGTAGATATGTATGTTGCTTAAATTATGTATTTATATGTGGGTATAATTTTGTTGTAACAAAACAATGAGCGTATTGATTGGCAACCTATCAAACTTAATTAATAGACAATATTTGCATCTCAACGAAAATGAGAGGCAAATTTGTCATTTTATTTTGGCAAATAAGCAAGAAGTTGCTAGCAATAATATTAGTTGTTTATCGCAAAGATGTCATTGCTCTAATAGCACAGTACATAGATTGCTAAAAAAATTAGGCTTTTCTGGCTTTTCTGAGTTTAAATTTAGTTTGAAATTAGAATTGGAACAAAATACTTGTGAAGATGAGATATCTAGTGCAAACTTGATAGAATGGCAGTTGCAAGATATTGTAGCTACACAAAAACTGTGCTTGCAATCAGATATAAAATCAATTGTATTAAAAATGTTTGAAGCAAAAAATATATATGGCTACGGAACAGGGTCAGGGCAACACAACGCTTTGAGAGAACTTAATCGTAGTCTTATGAGTATAGGCAAATACATAAATATTATTCCCGCCAAAAAAGAGTTTGATTTAGTAATGCCATCTATGAGTTCGCAAGATTTTATAATTATTATATCTTTGAGTGGTGAGACTGAAGGTTTAAAACCAAATATAATTACACTTTCTCAATACAAAATTCCAATACTAAGTATCACACATTTTAATGACAACTTTTTGGCTCGCAATTCATCTTACAATTTGTACTATCAAGCAACTGTACTAAGCAAAACTAAAGATAGGGACTTGATTTCTATGCTTTCTCTCTCTGTTGTTTGTGATATGTTGTATAGAGAGTTTATTAATTATTTGCGTTTGTTTGAGGTTTAGTACAATTGTTTGAGTTTTTGTCAGTAGTTTCAATTTGTTTTTTAACAAAACAATTACACGCAATTATTTGGTATTGCGTGTAATTGTTATTGAAGTTAATGGAAATTAAATTATTTATTATTACTTAGTATATGCCGTTATTCTACAATTTCTACATTAAACTCTCTAAGTATTGTATCCAATTGTACTATATATCCCAACAACTGTGGTAGTCTCATTAGTTGTCCATACCATGGTTGCATTGACATTGGGTCTGCAGTCATGAGTTTTGTTAGGTTGGATTTGTTTAGTAGTATGCTTGCGTGTGAATTGCTATCTAGAATTTCGGTTACCCTTTCTTTTACAAAGTTGAAGTATATTGGACTGAAGGATTTTGGATATGGGCTTTTTTTGCGGTCAATTATTTTTTGTGGAAGTAGTCCTTTAAACGCTTGACGCATTATCCCTTTTTCTCTACCATTTAGAGATTTTAGATTCCATGGCAAGTTGTATGCAAATTCTACTAGGTGGTGATCTGTGAATGGCATTTGTACTTGTAAACCAGCTGCTCCTGACATCATTTCTTTGCGTTCTAGTAGACTTGCTCCAAACCAATTTAGGTTGAGTACAAACAATTCTCTAATCCTTTTATCCAAATCATCTTCGCCTCTTATGTGTGATACACTATTGATAGTACTTTGGTAGTATTCATCTACAAAGTGTGAAGCTACATTGCTATCTATATCAAATACATCTGTGCGAATACCCAAATCTCTAGACCATGGAAAACCTTTGTGATTGCGTATTGTGTTGTCGTGATACCATGGGTATCCGCCAAAAATTTCGTCAGCACATTCTCCACTTACGGCTATATCAAAACTCTCTTTGGTATGTTGACACAACAATAATAGAGAACTATCTATATCAGCCATACCTGGCAAACCCCTAAATACAGCAGCATCTACTATTGATTTTGCAAGAGTTTGGTTGTCAAGTACAATATCAAAGTGTTTGCTATTCAAAAAGTCTTTCATAATAGCAATATAATCTCTATCATGTTCGGGTTGAAAACTGTTTGGGACAAAGTCAGTGTCACTGTCTTTGTAGTCTACTGATATTGTCACTAGTGGGGTAGTGAGGTTGTTGTCATTTTTGGCTATATAAGATAGTATACTACTGTCTATTCCGCCTGACAAAAAACATGCATATGGTTTGTCAGTATCCAAATATTCGTTTGTTCTGGTTGTAATTATATTGCGAGCATAATCTATAGTATCATTCACACTCATGTTCCACTCTTTAGAACATAGGTTGTAGTAGTTGTGTTCCTTTATTCTACCATCTACATACTCTACAAAATGTCCCGCTTTGATTGTAGATATATTTTTGTATATTCCACTATCAGATGGGCGTGCTGGTCCTAAAAGCAACATTTGATTGAGTCCTAATTTGTCTAATTTTGCTTTAATACCGTAGTCCACAAACAATTGTCTTAGTGTTGATGCAAATGTAAATGTCTCATCATCAATACAATAAAATATATTTTTTGTTCCTATTCTGTCTCTAGTTAGTATAAGTTTTTGGTCTCTTGCATCATATATAGCAAACGAATAACTTCCCTCTAAATCTACAAATGATTTTGTCCCCTTTTTTAGATAGTGTTGTAGTACAATTTCGGCGTGATTTTGAGTATCATATCTAAGAGTTAGATCTCTATGTGATACAAGTGTACCCAAAAAAGCCACACTTACGCCACTTTGAGAATTGTAAGCAAATTTAGAAATACCAGTTGCTATAATTGGTGGTACTAGGTTGGTATTTTTTTTTATTTGTCCTGATATCATATAATTCCTTTTTGTTTATAGTAAACATATTTTTCTCAATACTATAAGTTTTGGTAAATTGCTATATATATATTGGCTGTATTTGTTGTTTGCCCAATGCCAATTCAAGTGCAGGTATCAACATATCCAACTGTGCCACTGCACTAAATGGTTTGCCATTGGGGCTATCTTGTGCTATTGGCACAGTATATATATTTTTGCTATTAAATAGTATTCCCAAATTTTTTGCACCATTGGATAGAGCGTCATTGGTAGTTGGTGAAATTAGTACAGGTTTGTTGTTGCGTAGCGTTGCTTTAGTAGCCATTAGCACAGGGGTGTCAGTAATCCCGTATGCTAGTTTTGCTAGAGTATTACCTGTAGCAGGGGCAATTACCATAATATCTAGATTGTTAGCAGGACCAATTTTTTCGGCATCTACTATAGTTGTTATGATATTTTCATTTTTGCTTGCAAGTTTTAAGTCTTTCAAAAAATCTTCTGCTCTATAAAATCTAGTATCAAAGCTAGCTACACTGTTAGATATTATAGGAATAATTTTGTTGTGTTTTGACAATTCGGCAATAATAGGAAGCACTGCCGCTAGAGTGCAAAAAGATCCCGTAACACTAAACCCCACTGTTTTGTTTTTCATTGTTTTTCCTTTAGTAATGTAAGGTAAACGGTTGTTTTTAATTAGGCGTTACTTTTTTCATCTTAATCTACTATATTTGTATATTCCTAATTTAAAATTTCGTTTGGGTTGGATATTGCTTACAAATATTTTTCTCGTCTACACACTTGTAATACACTTTGTTTAATATATGTTGCTGCAACTTTGGGTGTGACAATGCTTGGGACTTTGAGATAGTGGTGTGTTTTGATGCCCAATGATTTTGCAAGTTCAAAGTTGACACCACCTGGTTTTGATGCTAGGTCTAGTATATAGCATGATTTTTGTATTTGGTTGAGTTCGCAATCTAGTACTAGCGCTGGTACTGTGTTGATTATTGCGTTGTATTTGTCCCACTGTATTGCATCATCAAAGCTATACAAATTGCAACAATATGAGTTGATTTGTGGGTTTGATTTTGGATCTCTTGCCCAAATGTCAGGTTTGTTGGTATTGTGTTTCAACATTTTTGCCATGGCAAAGCTGAGATTGCCATTTCCTATTATCAAAATATTGCTCCACAACAAGCTTTCGGGTGTATTGTTGATGATATCGGCCAATGCACCTTCTGCTGTGAGTTGACAGTTGCGTGTTATAAGTCTAGGGTCATCAAAGTATCTATGTACATTTATGTTTTGTTTTGCAAATTCAGCAATTTTGGTATCAGTACATTTTCCACAAAAAACTATACTGTATTGTGGCACAGTACAGTCTACTGTAGCAGTAGGAGACAACAACAGTATTATTGGAATATTGTAAATGCATTCGTCATTCCATTTGACGGCATTGTACCCATCATTTTGCAACTCATTGAGCAAATATACATTGCGATTGTCACTAATATCTACTGTAATTAGTTTGGTATTTTTCATAGTTTAGCTAATTTATATGAATATTTTTTTAGAATAGTTACAAAATTCGTCAAAATAATATTACAAAAACTTGTAAAATTGTATTAAAACATATATAATATAATTGATATGTTTTATAGTAGTGAAAATCTTGGGGCTACACTTGCATTTTTGATACCGAGTATAGCTATAATTGCTATAGTATGTATTTGCTTGAGAATTTATTTTTTACCAAAACATAAGCAAAATAGTTGGATTAAAAAAATACCAATAATAGTAATTGCATCAGTATTGATTGTTTTAGAAATTGCCAAGATTGTTTATACACTAAACAATGTCTATATATTTTTTCAAACTCTTGATGACAAATTTATTGGATTTTATGCTGCTCCATTTCATATTTCATCTATACCAATTTATGCTTTGAGTGTTGCTGCATTTTCAAAACCAAATTCAAAAGTGGAGAAATGTGGATATTTGTTGTCAGGCATCTCATGCATTGTAGTTGGGTTTAGTATATACATTATTCCTCAATCAATTGCTGAAATGGCATTTAGTGCTATACAAAAAGGAGATAGACTATTTTTTACAGATTATCATAGTGTAATATATCACATTATTGTAGCATTTGCAGCGTGTATCATTCTAACTATGTTATATGTAGATATAAGAAAAAGTGACGGGACGATTGACACAATATCAATTTTTGTAGTATTGGGATTTTTGCTAGTTTATATTTGTATTATATGTGTAATTGCCGATATCACAGGGGTCAATTTTGCCAATTTCTTGGTTAGTGATAGTTATTTGTGGCAAGGAGTTCCTATTGCTAATATGTTTTTGAATGTTGGATATTGGTTTTATAGTATTATTGGTATATTATTTTATTGGATTATAATGGTAATTGCATTATTTGTGGCATTTTTGCTTCCATCTATGATAAGTAAAAGTACTAAAATAAAATTGTGACACAATTAATGGTTGAGAGTATACAATTAGAGTTTATTAATAATAAGATACAAACAATCAACAAGACAATGGTTATTCTTTTTTGACGCCAAAAAAGAACCAAAAAAGCATTTGGGGTTGGGGTGCGAATCCCCCCCAACCCCCGAACGCTTTTAAGGTTGATTTTATTTAAGTGTTTAGTTTTTACATTTTAATGTGCTATTTGTACACTCTTTAAGAGTTGATGTATTGTAAAATTTTGTATTTTTTGTTGACATTGCAATTTGGTTAGTAGTATAATGATACTCTCATTTTGATTACATTTGTCAAATTTACATACAGTTGTTTTGTATATAAATAACTGTCTTTATTGTTGGGAGAGATGTCTCTCCATAATATGATAATTGGATAAATACGGAAGAATTTTTGTTGTAATACTATATAATGTTGTCGGTGTACCTAATTGCATTAGTTGTCTAGTGTTGTTTGGTATGTCTAACTTTATTTGCTTCTTCCCTATTTGTTCAATGTGATTAGGAGTTTTAATGGCCACGGATAAGGGTAAAATTGCATCTGATGTAATTGCTGCTGTCAAAGGCAAGGACAATATTGTCAGTCTTGGACATTGTGCTACACGACTTAGATTTGTGTTGCGAGATTATGAAAAAGTAAATATCAACGATGTCAAAAAGGTTTATGGTGTAATCACTGCTGTAGAAAAAGGTGGGCAATTGCAAGTTGTCATAGGCAACACTGTGCAAGAAGTTTATCATGAGGCTATAGCTATTTTGGGTGATGATTTGGCAGGAAAAACCACTGAAGTTACCAAGTTTGATTGGGGTAGTGGTGAAGATTGGCTTAAGATGATTAAGAGTCTACCCAATAGATTCTTTAGAATGATTGGTGGTATCTTTCCACGAGTCATTATGCTTATGGCAGCTTGTGGAATAATATTGGGCTTAATGAATTTGTTGATGGTCACCAATGTCATAAAAGATGGTGATGACACTTATCAGTTGCTCAATATTATTGGTGGTGCAGCTTTGGGTAGTTTGCCTATTTTGTTGGGATTTTCGGCAGGTCGTTATTTTGGAAGTTCGGGATACCTTACAGCAGTAATTGGTATTATACTAACTTCTCCAAGTTGGACACCAGGGCAAGACTTTAGTATAATTGGAATACATTTTACTCAGTTCAATTATGCGGGATCTGTTATACCTATTTTGTTTGCATCTTTCTTTTGTTGTATACTAGAAAAATTCTTAATGAAGTATTTGCCTAGTGCTATAAAGCAATTTGTGACCCCTATGATATGTTTGTTGTTGATTGCTCCTATCACATTGTTGATTATTGGTCCTATCTTCAATCAAGTTGCTGAGTGGTTGTTCCAAGCATGGGGGACTATAGACAAGCCTGAACTTGCATGGATAGGGGGCTTAATTACAGGGGCATTGTGGCAAGTATTGGTTATTTTTGGTGTACATCGTACTTTTGATGTTATTGATACCACAAATTTATCAAAAACGGGCAGTACTTCTTTTGTAACTTATCACCAAGTTGCTGCATTGAGTCAAACAGGGGCAGCATTTGGCGTGTGGCTAAAGATGAGAGACAAGGCACAAAAACGAATGGTTTTGTCTACAGTAATCACAGGTGTGTTTGGTGTAACCGAGCCTATAATTTATGGTGTAACTTTGCCAAGAAAAAGACCGTTTGTAATGGGTGTAATTGGTGGTTTGGTCGGTGGTGTAGTAGCGGGATTGATTGGTAGTAGAGTGTTTGGTGGTATGCCTGCATGGGGATTGTTGTCATTGACAGGTGCAATTGACCCAAATAATGGTATAGGGGCAGCATTCTTTGGACTTTTGATAGGTATGATAGTTTCTTTTGGTGTTGGTGCATTGCTTACTTTTGTATTTTGCAAGGCAGATGCCAATACATCTACGGCAACTAGTGATGGAAGTGTGGGTGAAATAGAGAGTAGTACTGTTGATGAAGTTGCTAATGGTGAGAGCAATAGTTCTAATATAAATTCTGTATTGGTTAGTCCAATGATAGGTAATGCTATCCCACTTACTCAATCTAGTGATGAAGTATTTGCAAGTGAGGCTATGGGTAAGGGGGTTATTGTAGTTCCTACTCAAGGCAAATTGTATGCTCCATGTGATGGTACTATATCTGTCGTGTTTGAAACCAAGCATATGATAGGTATGACTGCTCCAAATGGTGCTGAGTTGATTATGCATATTGGAATAGATACTGTCAATCTTAAGGGAGAACATTTTACAACACATGTCAAGCAAGGGGATCAAGTCACTAAGGGACAATTATTGATAGAGTTTGATGTTGATGCAATTTCTGCAAAGGGTTATAAGTTAGAAACCCCTATAATTATTTCCAATTCAGGCAATTTTGACAAGATAGAAATTGTGAGCAATGGCAATGTAAGTGTGGGCGATAATTTGATTTCTTATACAAAATAGCTTATTGTTTGTACAAATAATATATTTATTTAATAATGGTAGTTTAGTTGTTTATTAGAAATATTATAACAACACAAATAAGCTACCATTATTCTTTTTTATCTTGTTGTGTAATTCAGTTCTCTCAATCATTTGCCAAATATTCAAAAATAGTATATACTATAGGTATAGAATGGCAAGTGATAAGTTTAACTTTCATAACAACAAAAAAGATACCTTGGGTAAAGTAATATACGGCTCTAATGTGTTAAAAGGTATCATTGCTCTTGCCACAAAAGAAGTGTATGGGATAGTATCATTGAGTGGAAGAGGTATAAGATTAAAGATACTTGACAATCAGTTGAATATAGATTTGTATGTTTCTGTTGTTAGCAATATCAAGTGTAGTGATGTGGCATTTATGGTTCAAGAAAATGTAAAGAATAACATAGAAAGTGTTACAAAGTATGTTGTTAGAGAGATAAATGTCAATATACTTGGCGTTGGTAAGTATATACCAAAATCTGTATCTAATCTAGAGATTGCTAAAAATGATGAACAGACAGAATAATAATAGTCGCAATCGCACTCAAATGCGAACCAAAGTATTTGAGTGCGTATATCAATATTTTCTAAATCCATCAAGTGAATTTGATTTGGAAGTTGGTTATGAAAAAGATACATTTGATGGAATTGTACAATATTGTCCACAAATACGAGAATTGATAGCTAAGTATAGTAAGGGATTTGAATTTGATCGTATATACAAGGTAGACCTTAGTATACTTTTTCTTGCAATTTATGAGATAAAGTACAATGACGACATTCCTACTGAAGTTGCTATAGACCAGGCTTTGCAACTTTGCAAAATATATTCTACACCAAAGAGTAGTAGTTTTGTTAATGGAATATTGGCAAGTATAGTCGGTGAAAATTTAAAATAATTATTGATATCTTGTTTTTTAAAAATTTGTTTGCTTTGATTTATTTTTTTCTTAGTCTTTAGTATATAGACAATTTAGTTAATCGTGTGTATTATATATGGTTAATTTATTGTGTTTTAGCAATATAAAACCAAATAACTATGATAATAGATGGCAAAAATATAGCCAACCAAATTAGGTTGAATCTTAAGCAATTTGTTTTGAAGAATGATATTCAAGATAAAATTGGTCTTGCTGTAGTGCTGGTAGGGCAAGACCCAGCCAGTCATATTTATGTCAACAACAAAGTAAGGGCTTGTACTCAGATTGGAATAAGGTCTATGGTATACAAGTTGCCTGATAATATTAGTCAAGTAGAATTAGTGCAGTTGGTTGATAGTTTAAATCAAGATAGGATAATTGATGGAATATTGTTGCAATTGCCATTGCCATCACACATAGATGCTCAAAAAGTAATAGATCATATTGATAGCAAAAAAGATGTAGATGGTTTGAGCAAAAATAATGTATACAATCTTCAAAAAGGTTATGATTGTCTTAAGCCTTGTACGCCTTTAGGTATTATGAAATTGATTGCTAGTACGGGAGTTGTTGTAGAGGGTAAGCATGCTGTAGTGGTAGGTAGAAGTGAAATTGTTGGCAAGCCCATGGTTCAATTACTCAATCTTTCAAATGCTACAGTTACTAACTGCCACAGTTTGACTAGCAATTTGGCACAATTGACTAGCTTGGCTGATATATTGATAGTTGCAGTTGGACAACGCCATTTGATAGGTGTGAAACATGTCAAAAAAGGTGCAATAGTGATAGATGTAGGTATCAATAGACTTGACAACAAATTGTATGGTGATGTGGATTTTGAGCAAGTAAAAGATATTGCTTCTTATATTACTCCTGTACCAGGTGGTGTTGGACCTATGACAATTGCTATGCTTATGAGCAATGTCATCAAGGCAGCAGGATATGATATCAAGACTATGCTTTAGACAAATCGTTGATTGATATATTGCTTAATAGTCAATAGTTGTTTATATTTTAAAAAACATATGAAGACATACACTATATCGCAACTCAATTCTTATATCAAAAATGTATTTGATGATGAGTTTGTATTAAACAATATACAGTTGATAGGGGAAGTCGCTGACTGCAATTTGGCTAAGGGTAATTTGTTTTTTACTCTTACAGATGAAACAAATAGCATTGATTGTGTACAGTTTGGTGGTCCAGAAAATTTTGATATTGGAGAGACATTGACTGTTGTAGGTAGTGTAAGGTTTTATGTCAAGTCAGGGCAAGTTAGGTTGATAGCTTATAGTGTATCTAAAGCAAACAAAATAGGCACAAAACAACTAGCATACTTAGCTTTAAAGAACAAATTGCAAGAGCTTGGATATTTAGATAATAGACTAGAATTGCCAGATAGTGTACACAAAATTGCACTTGTCACAAGTATTGAGGGGGCTGTAGTTCATGATTTTGTAAGTGTTGCTAGAGACCGCAATTTGTCAGTAGATATTGTTGTATATTCTGTAAGAGTACAAGGTGAAGAAAGTGCGATAGAAATAAAAACGGCTTTTGATGCAATTCATCGTATGCCTATACTTCCAGATGTCATAGTGCTAGCTAGAGGTGGCGGAAGCAATTTGGACTTGGATTCATTCAATAATGAGATTGTTGTCATGTCTGTTGCTCAAAGTAAAATTCCTGTGGTATCTGCTATTGGACATGAGAATGACTATACTTTGTGCGACTTGTGTGCAAGCTTGAGAGCAGGGACTCCTAGTATAGCAGCTCAAATGATAGTGCCTGACAATAATGCAACAATAAGTTGCATAAAAAATTTGTTGCAAGATATACAAGATTTGATGCAAAATATTTTTTATAGAATGTATAATAAGTTGACATACTTATTGCAAGCTATTGTGTACAATTGTAGCAATCAAATCAATGGATTGATAGTTGATATAAAATACGAATTGGAGCAAATAGCAACAATATCTCAACTTGTTTGTGATAGAGAAATAGTCAATTTGAATCAATTGACAACCAAGCTTGATTATAGTAGTCCAACCAAATTGTTATTGCAGGGATATGCTAAGTTGAGAGTAGACAATAAGAATGTACGCAGTATATCACAAATAGAAAATGGGCAAGATGTGCAAGTATATTTGCATGATGGAAATTTCAAAGCTACAGTGGCAGAGATATTTGAATCTATATAGCAATATGAAAAAAGAACAATCTACAAATATAGACAATTCTAAAGTTTTGCAAGATAATATCAATCAATTGAAACAAATTGTGGATAGTTTGCAACAGCAAGATATAAATATAGAAGATGGAATTAAGTCATTTGGTGTGGGATTGCAACTTGCAAGTCAGTCATTAGAAATACTCAACAACTATAAGGGACAATTAAAAGAATTAAAAATACAAGCAGACGAATTGATAGAGAGTGATTTTATTTTGTGATAAATTATAAATAATGGCAGATAAACCAAAAAGCAACAATTTTAATAAAAATGCATTTGTAAAAGCACAACAAAACTATTCGCAAAGAATTGAGCGTGTTTTGGAGAGTATAGTTCAGGACTTGCAATATCCGCATAGATTGTTGGATGCTATCAAATACAGTCTTTTGGCAGGTGGCAAAAGAATGCGTCCTAGCTTGTTTTATGCTACTCTCAACATGTTTAACAAGCCATTGGACGACAAGGCTGATATTGTAGCGGTTAGTATTGAATGTATACACACATATAGTCTAATACATGATGATTTACCCTGTATGGACGATGATAAGTTGCGTAGGGGAAAGGCTACCAATCATGTGTTGTTTGGAGAAGCTATAGCTATGCTTGCTGGCAATGCTTTGCTCAATCTAGCATACGAACAATTGTTGTCTTTGGCAAGCTACAAGCCATATTGGCATGCCGCTATGTGTATTTCTTCTTTTAGTGGTGGAATGGGCATGATAGGTGGGCAGGCAGAGGATATGGCACTTGATGAATTTCCTAATAGTGAGCGACTCAAGTATGTATATCTCAAAAAGACTTCTTCTCTTTTTAGCAGTTGTTTGCTCAGTGCAGGTTTAATAGCAGGTGCTGATACAAAACATCTCAAATTATTGAGCGAGTTTAGCAATGCATTTGGATTTGCATTTCAACTCAAAGATGACTTAGATGAGCATATCAATGGTACTTTTATAGAAAAAAAGATTCAAAAATACAACTGGATACAAGCGCATGGAGAAAGTGATACCATAGCACAACTAGAAAGTCAATTGGATATATGCAAAGAATGTTTGACAGATTTGAGTGCAGACTTCAATTTAAGTTTTTTTAGGGGACTCTTGATACAGTATTTTGGTTAATCCACATGTTGTAAATTGTCCTTAATAAAATGTAGAAGTTTGGTATAGCCTAATATGATACAACTTATAGACAAAATTACATGCCAAGTATGGAGACAATTGTTGCTTGTAGAGAGTAAAAAACAATATTTTGTAGAGCTAAATAAAAGAGTTGTTCAAGAATACAAAGAACATATTGTTTATCCAAAGTTTGATGATATCTTTAGGGCGTTAGAGTTGACAGATTATCAGTCTTGCAAAGTTTTGATACTAGGGCAAGATCCTTATCACAAAATTGGTCAAGCAATTGGATTGTCTTTTGCTGTACAATTGGATTGCAAAATACCGTATAGTTTGCAAAACATTTTTAAAGAAGTTTTGAGAGATATTGGATATGTAAATACCAAACGAGATTTGATAAATTGGGTAAATCAAGGTGTACTATTGCTAAACACTGTATTGACAGTGCAAGAGGGGAATCCAAATTCTCACAAAAATTTTGGTTGGCAACAACTAATCAATGCTATTATACACAAACTAGCTCAAAAAGATAAATTGGTTGTCATGCTTTGGGGAAAAAATGCACAAAGCATGGAAAAATATTTTGACAAGTCACGACATTTGGTTTTGTGTACTTCTCACCCTAGTCCGTTGTCTGTATATAATGGATTTGATGGTTGTGGGCATTTTAGTAGATGCAATCAATATTTGGTTGAAAATGGAATGGAGAAAATTGATTGGTAGTATAAATTAATTTTATTGATTAATATTTGTGAGATGGATTTGTGTGTAAAATTTAAAAATTATAATATGATTATACTTGGTATAGATCCTGGTCTTGCTATAGTTGGAGTAGGTTTGATAGAAAAAACTCCACAAAAGTCAAAATTGATACACTATGGGACTGTGCTTACCCCCAAGTTTGAGAGTACACCTGTACGACTTGCTATGATAGATGAGCAAATAACTAGGGTTATAAATAAGTATAGACCTGATGTAGTAGCGGTAGAGGAATTGTTTTTTAATACAAATATAACTACAGGTATCAAGGTTGCAGAGGCTAGAGGTGTGCTTTTGTTGTGTGCTATTAAGCATGGTGGATTGTTGTATGAATATACTCCATTGCAAGTCAAAATGGCACTTACGGGCAATGGACGAGCTGACAAAAAACAAATGCAGTTTATGGTAAGAGCAATATTGGAACTAGACCATATACCAAAACCTGATGATGCAGCAGATGCTTTGGCAGTAGCTATTTGTCATGCCAACACAACTCAGTTGCAACATAGAGAAATAAACTAAGATATTTGCTATTGTTTTAAAAAATATTGACTCAAATTGTTAAGTTGGATACTTACATAAAGGAGAATATATGGATAATAAAAAATACACATTAGGCATAGATATTGGTGGAACTTCTATAAAATTTGGTATTGTAGATTGTTCGGGACATATGGTATGTCAAGATGCGATGGACACTAAGTCAGATATACTTACACCTACACAAATACTTGATAATATGTGTGAAATGATACATAGTATTTGCAAAAATGTTAGCATTGAGACTACACAACTTGATGGAATAGGAGTGGGTTGTCCTGGATTGATAGATGCCAATGGGGTTGTGCTTTACAACAACAACATGCATTGGGAAAATGTCCCTATCAAACAACATCTAGAATCTAAAATAGGCACTACTGTCTGTGTAGCCAATGATGCTGACGCAGCAGCTTTGGGTGAGCAAGTTTTTGGTAGTGGAAAAGACTACAGTGACATAGTATTTTTGACTGTAGGTACAGGTATAGGTGGTGGCGTGGTTAAGGATGGAAAGTTGTGGGCAGGAGCAGAGCTTGGGCATCATATATTGATACAAGGAGGACAACTGTGTACTTGTGGCTTGAATGGTTGCTTTGAGTCATATTGCTCTGCAATAGTTTTTATTAATTGGGTGAGTGAAAAATTGGGTAAAAAAGTCACACTTATGCACATTTGGCAAAACTATAGTGACCCTCAAATTAAACCGCTAGTAGATGAATATGTGTCAATATTTGCAACAGCTACAATTAATTTGATTAATATTTTCAATCCACAAGTTGTGGTTGTGGGTGGTGGTATAAGTCATACGGGCAATTTGTTTTTGGATTTGTTACAACAACGAGTGCAAGGTAAGTATTATGGTGCAAATTATAAAAAACCTGTAGAGTTTAAGTATGCTAGTTTGCAAAACGGTGCAGGTATATATGGTGCAGTTGCATTGACAAGACAATAAATTGTGGATAGTCATTTATATAAAGTATCTCATCAATATTTATGAAATAATTTCGTTTTCTAATTTACTCAATTATTGTAAAACTACCCAAAAATTGTTTTTGGGTAGTTTTTTATTCAACAACATTATGTTGAGCGATACTATTTTATATTGTAGTGTTTTTAGATACAAATATTATACAATCAACTATTTGGAATTATTTTATAGCTAATATCTTTTTGTTATGTAGTTCACTTGAGAGTGTGCAACTCGTGTATATTAATAATAAGAAACAATAAACAAAACTACTATAATTCTTTTTTGATGCCAAAAAGAATTAGGTATTGGATGTTGAGAATACCCCCGAACGCTTTAAGGGTGATTTTAATTAGTTGTTACTTTTTTCATCTTAATTACTCTATTTGTACACTACTTTTCACTTTTCTATTTGAGATATCAATTATAATTAAGTTGACAGATTTGTAAAAAAATGTTATATTGAACTTAGTTAAGTATTTAAGGAGAAAAATTATGTCAACCAAAGTTGGAATTAATGGTTTTGGAAGGATAGGTAGGTTAGTATTGAGAAATGCACTACTAAGGAAAGATGTAGAAGTTGTGGGGATTAATGATCCATTTATAGACTTAGAGTATGCTAAGTATTTGTTAACTCATGACACTATACATGGTAGACTTGATGTGTCTATAGAAGTGGTAGAAAATGGTCTTAAAGTTGATGGTAAGGTTATAAAGTTCTTTGCTGAAAGAGATCCCGAAATGATAGATTGGAAGTCTTGTGGAGCTGAGTATATTGCAGAAAGTACAGGGGTATTTACTGATACTGATGGGGCTAAAAAGCACTTGAAAGGTGGTGCTAAGAAAGTTGTTATTACAGCACCTAGCAAAGATCCAAAGACTGCACCTATGTTTGTAATGGGTGTAAATCATACAAAATATACAAAAGATCTTACCATAATAAGCAATGCAAGTTGTACTACTAATTGTCTTGCTCCATTGGCTAAAGTAATCAATGACAAGTTTGGTATAGCAGAAGGATTGATGACTACAGTGCATGCTACTACGGCTACTCAGTTGACAGTAGATGGTCCATCTAAGAAAGATTGGCGTGGTGGTCGTGCTGCTAGTGGCAATATTATTCCATCATCAACGGGGGCTGCTAAGGCTGTAGGACAAGTTATTCCTGAGCTAAATGGCAAGTTGACAGGTATGTCATTTAGAGTGCCTACCTTAGATGTATCTGTAGTAGATTTGACTTGTAGACTTGTTAAGCCTGCAACTTATGCTGATATTAAGTCAGAAATCAAGAGAGCGTCCGAAAATGAGCTTAAGGGTATACTTGGATATACAGAACAACAAGTTGTATCTAGCGACTTTATAGGTGATTCACGCACAAGTATATTTGATGCTGGAGCAGGCATTAGTTTGAATGACAATTTTGTAAAATTGGTATCATGGTATGACAATGAGTGGGGATATAGCTCTAAAGTTGTAGATTTGATAAGTTATGTAGCAAGCGTAGATAAAAAGTAAGACTAAGTTATAAAATATAATATATAAATCTAAATATCCACCTGTATTTTCAGGTGGATATTTCTTAATTTTTTGTTTTTCTTGATTGTGTTAGGTATCTATTCTTTGTTGCTTGCCCCCCTCTCAAATGTCTTTCTGCCAAGTTTTTGTCTATAATTTTTTTTACTTTTTTGTATAGCTCTAGATCTATGTGTTTTAGTCTTTGAGAGATATCTTTGTGTACTGTACTTTTTGAAATGTCAAACACTATGGCAGTTTCCCTAACAGTAGTGTTGTGTTGACATATGTAATGGGCAAGTTGTACTGATCTAACTGCTATGTGTGACTTGCAATTGGTATCTAGTATAGTATTTTTTTTAAAATTTTTTTGCATAAATTGTTGCTCTCCTAGTTATTTAAAAGGCAGTAATCTATTATATTGTGATACTGTTACAATTTATGACAAAATACGACAAAGTATTGTGTACTATACTTTGTTGAGTTATATGTGCAATTCACTTTGACAGTTTACTATACAATATAATATAATACTAATATGAGATACAAAAATACACATGGTATTCCGTTTGGAGTAAGTACGGCTTCTTTTTTTGGAATTTGCAACAATGAAGATTGTTTTGATTTTTATAAACAGAATAAGGTAGAAATTGCTGAGGTATTTTTGAGTAGTACATGCGAGTATACTATAGAATTTGCTCAATTACTCAATTCACGCAAAGGTGATGTCGTAGTGCATAGTGTACACAGTAGAGGAATGCAGTATGAAGGTGAGTTGCTCAATGTTTCTAAAAGAGTGAGAGATGACGCATTTGAACTACTTCACAATGTTTGCAAAACAGCTCAAGTTTTGGGTGCAAAATTTGTTACATTTCATGGACCACTCAAATTAAAACGACATTCATATATACACAATTATTCAAAGTTGGCGAGTGGTATAAATGAAGTGTGTGAAGTCTTGAGCAAATATGGATTGAGATTGTCTTACGAAAATATACACTATGGATATTTTGATACGCCCGAATATTTTGAAAGACTCTCAACACTATGTCCTGATTTGTATGCTACTATAGATATAAAGCAGGCTATACAAGGAGGGAAAGACCCTATAGAGTTTTTGAAACAGTGTGGTGATAGAATTAGTACAATACACTTGTGTGATGTGGGATTGGACAATATTCCATGTTTGCCTATAGATGGTACAGCTAAGTGGGATGCTATATTTAATTGCATTGTTCAAAAAGGGATAAAAGCTCCAATAATGTTAGAACTATATAGCAAAGACTATATCAATGGTGTGAAAGATATAGTGGATTGTTATAATATTTTGGCATCTAAGTTGGATAGTTCATCAGGTAATATTGTTGATTTTAAAATTAATTAGTATAAAAATTTTGTTTTATGTAACACATAGATATGTTATTGCATACCATGAATAATAAACAACAATAGGGAGCAACATATCTATGCGTACTAGAGACGGTATTAGGACAGGACAGATATTAGATGGGCAAGCATTGAGAGGTTTGTGTGATAGGATTGCCATACAGGCACGACGAGTTTTTGATGGATGTGTAACTAGATTGGATAGAGAAGACTTTACTGCACAGATTGTTGATTTTAGTTTTGTGCCTACACCACCACTTAGATTTGTGTCAGCTACTAGTAGTGGTGAATATACACCTGTGCAAAATTTGGTTATTAGTGATGTAGGTGAGAGAGGCTTGAGCAGAGTATCATTTGATATACATATTCCTACTACTATAGAGTTTGTAGATAGTACAGGTAGAGCAGGTACAGCTAGGGCATATTTGGACCATGGTTTGGACATACTTATGCGTGTGCCAAGGGCGGGTTTTCAATCATATTCAGTAGAGAGTACTGTCAATTTAGAAGCATTGAGAGCAAGATTTGATGGAATAGAATTGATTGCTATGACTTGTTGTGTAGTTGTTTTAACTAGATTAGTTGGTGATGTAGATCTAATTATTCCTGTTTATGGAACTGTAGATTATGATGAATGCGACAATGTTGGTGGATGTCAGGCTTTCTTTGATACACCATTTTTTAGTAGCTTTAATAGATAGTATTGTTGTTGGTACTTTGTAAAAAAAACAAATAGTCAATTCTTAAAATAGAATTGACTATTTGTTATAATAAAGGTTTAAACAAAAATATTAGGATAATGATTGAGATATTAATATTTTGAACTAGCAATAAATTGATTTTGCAAAATTAATTTATTATAATCAAATTTGATGATATTACTTTTACATATATAATTAATATACAAAAGAAGTAGATAATTCTTTTACTTTTATAGATCTAATTGCATACTGTCCATTGTACTTAGCTTGAATAACTGTTGTACGAGACCTACTACCTTGATCACCATCATGTAGTCCTTTTATTGTACCATTGTTTGATATTGAAGCACTATCACCATGTATAATATACCAATCAATTGATGTATTGTCGTCTATTATTATGGATTGATTGTTGTCATTGTAATAAGCTAATATTTGTTGAGTTTGTCCTACAAGTATATTTGTTTCAAATTCTAATATTAGTTTGCCAGTTACCGATTGTAGGATTAGTGTGCTTGCATATTCACCCTTTTTGTATCCCCCAAAATCTTTTGCATAATATATATCAACAAGATTGTCATTTTCTCTAAAATTTATTTCATAAGTTTCTTGTCTTCCATCTAAATAAATATAAAACTGTCTCCCACCATCAAATAAAATATATCTAATTTTGAATGTTTGAATTTGGTTATTGGGGATATTAGTATCTTGTTTGTTAGAAATAATTGCTATTCCACTATTTAAAAATTGAAATGTAGCGTATCCATTTTCCCAAGTTCCAACAAGAGAATGGTTTTCATATTTTACGGGGTCTTTGAATGGATTTTCTTCGGGTGTATAGTCGTTTATTTCATTTGTATAGTATTCAAGTTCTTCTATAGAATCATCTATAGTTACTTTTTTTATTATTGTTAGGTTGCTATTTGCAAATTGCATATAGATTGTTTCACTTATTGCAAAGTAATTGGTATCTTGTTCATAATAGTATCCCAAATATTCTTTGTAGTTTTGTATAGAAGCCGAATCATTGTATGTGACAATAATTAAAGGCATATCTTCTATAAATTCTAAGCTATATACTGATAGAGGTTGGTTGTTAAACAAGCCTATAGTTTCATCTTGCAAAGTATACTTTCCAATTATCATTGTCCCATAGTTTGGTGCATTGTCATTGCTTTCATCTGTTGGTTTGCCAGTGCATGCCATTAGTATGACACAAGCTAATAATATTATAGGAACACATATTATTTTACTAAATTTGTGTGTATTGGATTGCATAATATCTCCATGTAGTATTGATTATATTATTGTATATAATAAATGCAGTTAATTTTGTTTCAATATATAAGTGAGAGAGTATACGAATATTATATATCACTTATGTAATATGGTCAATAAAAATATGTAAAAATATGGTAGATACTACTACAAAAATATGAAAAACTTATTGACACACATATACATATATGATATAATGAAAGTATAAATAAGGTAGGTTTTAAAGGATATTGCTTGCTCCTTGCTCCTTGCTCCTTGCTCCTTGCTCCTTGCTCCTTTGGTATACATATAAAATATTCTAGATAAAAAATGATATGTAATTAGAGAGGTAATAGAGATTAGGTGCTGGGTGATTAGGCAGTATAGTTACAAGTGAATATATGCAATGTCTTCTAAGATAAATAAATTTTAGGAGATTTTTTTTATGAGTAAAATTCAAGCAAGACAGAAAATGACTAAGATGATAGGTATTGTAGCATTGTCATTAGCATTTATTGTCACAGCAACTATAGGCATGGTTGCTTATTTGAAAAGCAAAAATAATGGAATTAATCCCTTGCAATTGTCATCTAGACAAGAGACATTTAGAGAGATTTATTCTGGATATAAGGCTGATATACAAAGTTCATTTGAAAAAGCTAGAGAAGAAAATAGAATTAGCAATAAAAGTGAACAAGAAAGTTCAGAATTGTTGGATTATGATACATTGTTTGATAGATATGATCAAAACTTTTTTGATGTATTGTACTTAATGATGGATAGTGGGGTTGAACCAATAGAATTGTTAGATTATTTGACATCTTATTTTGGAGAATATGAGAAAGTTGTTTTTACTCAATCTATAGAAAAGATTTATAAGATAGCTAATGGTGAAATGGATTGGTTGGATGATAGTTCAATGTCAGATATGCAATCAAGGGATTGGTTTGCAGGGATATCTATTTCGTCGTATGATTGTGAAAAAATGTATAGATTTATTGAAGACATACGCTATACAATGTCTGGAAATTGGGGAACAACAGCAAATTTCATTATTCAAAGCTACAAAATTTTGATGGAATATCCTTTGTTTAATTCTATTGTAACAGGCGTAGTAGATGCAATAAAAACTATTGCATCAGGAATCCCTGTTATCGGGTGGATTGCATTAGCATTGGTAGTTGCGGCTGAAATAGGTCTAGTAGTAGCTATGTATGTAAATGGATCTCATCATAATGGGTTTAGAGTTGGGTTTGAAGTAAGGACAGGTTGGTTTGGTATACCTATTGGAGTATCTTGGGTATGTGGATAAGGGAGTAAAAATGTACAATGTAGATGAAAATAAGGAAGAGAGAGTATTCTTAAAATCTTATACAATATATTGTATATTGACTGTTATTGCTTGGTTTGCTTGGCGGTTTACACATCCTACGGCTATATTTACTGTTGTACTAATTACTGTGTTAGAGATTGTGGTTATATTTATTCTTATCAAAAGAGCAAAATTTTTGCTTAGCAATAAGCAATATATAACAACAAAGTTTAGATTTTGGTTTGAATTGATTTTGAGCATAGGAACTCAGGTTGCATTAATAATCTTAGTATTTATGTTTAATAGCCATCTTTTTGTACCGTCAATGTATCAGTTTCCAAGTGACAGTTTTTTTGTTACAACATGGATATATGTTGTGTTTGATATGATTTCTATCTATATGGTTGGTGTTACGCACAAGAGAGTCCAAACAATTATATCTAACAAAATATAATCAAATCAATTGTAATAGATTTGGAATTAATGGCAGGACATAGTTGTGGTATATCTCTAAATGCATACAATTGTATGAAACAAGCAACTAGTCTTGATGATAGAGAAAATAGTTATAATGTTGAGAGATATTGGTTGTTTGGTGTAACTAGGGGATATAATGTATATTTGGTTATTGCATGAATAATATTAATTTTCTTATAGGTACAGTAGTTGTGGCTTGTATTGATTTTTGTGGTATTGATTTTATTTTGGTTGTTTTTTGCATCAAAAAATAGTAGTGTAGCAAAGACTAGATTGAAAAAGATTTAGTCATATTTTGTGACAATATATCCATTGACTATTGTATTAGCTTTTATAGCTAGCATGTATTTGCAGTCATTGTTGGGAATTATTTTGGCAATTGGAGGTGTTTCTCCTATTATTATTTCTGCAATAATTTTTAAAAATGATAAAATATAGCTAGGGATTATTTTGATATTAAAACAAAAAACAGTGTCGTAATTGTGACACTGTTTTTTTGTTATAGTATATTTGTACAAATTTATGATACTTTAATTATTAGGATTGTACAAATAGAGTACATTAAGATGTACAAGGAAGCAACTCTAAATAAAATCAACCTTAAAGCGTTAGGGGGGTTGGGAGATTCCCCAATAGCTTTTTTGATTCTTTTTTGGCGTCAAAAAAGAATAATGACTGTTTTGTTGAAAGTTTGTATTTTATTGTCAATAACTGCTAGTTGTAAACTCTCTAATTATTCTACATTATTGATAGGAGTATTGACAGTACTCTTGATATTATTTGTTTTTTTTTTGAAAGAAAAAATCATGAGTAGTACTACAGGAATACATAATGCTCCTATTATGATATAGAGTGTAGTGTCTGAGAGTGGACTTGGCGTTTTGGAGATATTGTCTTCACTGTCAGGATTTGGTACTTTGACAACTACATTGTCTTTGATTGGTGTGGCAGTCATGTTTCCACCAAATACATATCCTCTTACAGCTTGACCATTTTTGATAGTGCGTACATAGTACCATATATCAGTGCCATTAAAGTTGCTACCTTTGACTGAGCCATAGTAGCATAGCCCTTGATTATCTCTTGATACTTGATCTATGATATTGTCAGCGTCATTATGATCCGGGACATATCTAAGGTTGACACTATTTATGTCAGGATTGTTGATGTTGATTTCACCTACAGTGTCCTTTGTGACAGGTTCATAGTCTACTATATCTATGTCACTTGACTTAATATATCCATCTAAATCTAAATAGCTTACAGGCAAAAATCCACCCACTTCTTCCTGACCTAATATACTTACAAAGTATGTTGTTGGGAGCGTTGTTAGTTCAACATATTCGTCATCTAGTTTTTGGTATAAGTTGGTACTATTAACAATTTGAGCATATTGAATTTTGTCTTGTGTATCATTTTTGTTGTTATTGAAATTGTTATTTGTGTATATTGGAATGCTAGTAGATAATAGGGTCATCACAAATAGAATTAATTTTTTCATAAATTTAGATATCTCCATTGTGTTTTGTTAGCAATAAAATTGTAGCCAAATAATTTATTTTTTATACCTAAGTTGGTTTGTATGTGTTTTTAGAAGAAAGACATGAAAGAAATAAAACAAATAGACAAAAAACAAGAAATATTGGAAGAAGTATTGTTGTTATCTAAAATAAATAAATTGGATAAATTGATAACTAAAAAACAAAATTCTAATAAGATATTGTATTATAATAAAGGTAAAAAGATACATTGCAAGCAACTTGAATTTGCTAATGTTCTGCAAAAAATAGATGGGTATTTGGTGGTAATCGCAGTGGAAAGACAGAATGTGGTGCGGTAGAAGTTGTATGGTTGGCTAGAGGTATTCATCCATACAAGCCAAACAAACCTAATGTACATGGGTGGGTTGTATCGTTGTCTAGAGAAGTTGGGAGAGATGTGGCACAATCCAAAGTATTGAGTTATCTCAATCCCGAATGGATAAAGGACATAGTAATGATTAGTGGTAGTAGTCAAAATCCTAGTAGTGGAATAATTGATTTTATTAATATATACAATGTATTTGGTGGAGTATCTAAGATAGGTTTTAAGAGTTGTGAGATGGGTAGAGATAAGTTTGCAGGTGCTAGTTTGGACTTTGTATGGTTTGATGAAGAACCACCATTTGACATATATCAAGAGTGCCGTATGAGAGTGCTTGATAGGAGTGGTGAGATATTTGGTACTATGACGCCATTGCTTGGTTTGACATGGGTATATAATATTATTTATTTAAATGAGCAACAAGACCCTAATATTTGGCATATATTTATGGAATGGGGTGACAATCCTTATTTGGATAAAACAGAAGTAGATATTCTCACTAGAACTATGACAGTACAAGAATTGGATAGTAGAAGATATGGAAAATTTATAAATCTTGGTGGTATGGTATATAGTGAATTTGACCAAAACATACATGTCATACAGCCATTTGATGTACCTAAAGAGTGGTACAATAATATCTCAATAGATCCAGGATTAAACAATCCTTTGTCATGTCATTGGTATGCCGTAGATTATGATGAGATTGTGTATGTAATTGCAGAACATTATCATGCAGGTAAAGACATAGTATATCACTCTAATCAAATTAAGGATATATGTGATAGTTTGGGTTGGCACAAAGATTGTTCTGGACGATATAGTGCGTTGATAGACAGTGCCGCCAATCAACGCACTCTTGCCTCATCTAAAAATGTTGCAGACTTGTTTTTTGATAATGGAATTGCTGTAAATACCAAAGTGAACAAAGACTTATTTGCAGGCATAAATACTGTCAAACGATATTTGTCCAACTCTCAAAATAGACCACAGATATTTATATTTAGTAATTGCGTAAATCTAATTAGAGAATTCAAGTCTTATTGGTGGGGCAAAGGTGATGTACCACAAAAGAAAGATGATCATGCATTAGATGAACTTAGATACTTTTTAATGTCTAGACCCAATCCGCCAAAGGAAGAGCAAAGACAAAATATATTGGCACAACACAAGAATAAGCTTATACGCAAGGGAAGAAAAAGAGTGTAGTATAAATAAAGCATTTTTTAAGATATAATTACAACGCATATATTATATTTTGATAGTGCAATAAAATGATTGTCAAAAATTTAATTTACAATTTTCTATAAAGGAGTGTACAATTGACAGTACAATTGGCTGTTATTAATAATTAAGATATAAACTATCAACAAAACTAACTTGATTCTTTTTTGACGCCAAAAAAATCAAAAAAGCTATTGTTGGTTGCGAATCACCACAAATTCTAGAACACTTTAAGGTTGATTTTATTTATGTATTGCTTTTTCAGCTTAATGTATGCTATTTGTACACACCTTTTTCTATAGGCGTTGGTAAAATTTAAAAAAATACTTGACTAAGTTGACTAAATATGTTAGAATAGCTTCATTAAGTGTCGTTAAACTTTTGTAAAGTTTGGCAAGTGGCAAAGGTGGTGTTAGTTTTATGTCATTGATAAGGGTAGGAGACAATGAGTCTTTGGACAGTGCTTTGAAGAGATTTAAGCGTAAATGTCAAAAGGACAATATTTTGGGTGATCTTAGAAGAAAGGAACATTATGAGAAGCCTTCTGTAAGACGCAAAAAGAAGGCAGAGCAAGCTAGAAAACGCAATGCTAAGATGTAGTTTTTGCTTGTGGTTTAATTGAGATATTAAAAAACGAACGATATATCAATATGATATGCCGTTCGTTTTTGTATAATTTATTGGTTGTATAATAATATAATAAATAGGTTATATAACAAAATTAGCCTTATATTGATGTTATTAATGATATAAATAAAGACAAGTGTGTTTAGATTTGGTATAATAATTTTGCAAAAAACAATATAATGACAAAGATCTAATTTGTTTAGAATTCTAATTTAATATTTTCTAATTCATTTAATAGTAGACTACTATCTATTGATGTGCATATATCCAATGCATTGATATCATATTTTTGCACTCTTATCCCATCACAACCAAATAGTCGTTTAAATTGATTAGCGTAAAATTTTTGGATAAAAACTTTCATATAGTGTTGTATTTGCATCTGTGAAAGTTTTGGAAAGTTTGTACAACATAGCTTGAATGTTGTCTTTATAGATTCATTGTTAAAAATTAGATGATATAGGATAAAATCAAACAAATCGTATGGACCCAATTCTTCTTCTGTCTTTTGATTTGGAGTGAGTTCTGGTGAAATTGGAGCTGAAACTATTTTTTGTACAAGTTCTTGTATTTCTATACTATCTAGTTTTTTTGCTAAGTGCGGTAGCAATGATTGCAACATTGTTTTGCTTAGGTTGGAATTTGGGTTGAATTGTGCCAATTGATCGCCACCATAAGTAGACCATCCCAATGCAATTTCTGACATGTCGCCTGTGCCTATGTGTAGTACGCCATACATATTTGCCAAATCTAGCAATATGCTAGTACGGCGTCTTGCATGTGCATTTTGATATGTTATATCCTTTTGTCCGTTATGTCCTATGTCTTTTAGGTGTGTACTTACAGTTTCACCAATTGGAATATCTATGTGCTTTGCTTTGCACAATTGTATAAGTAGTTTGGAATTGTCTTTACTTAGTTGAGATGTATTTGATGTGTGCATGGTAACTGCACAAATTTCTCCAAAGTCTGGGTATATTTGTTGAATGCTTCTACATAGTACTAATGCAAAGGCACTATCTAATCCACCACTTATACCTATTACAACACCATTTTGTTTAGTTTCTTTTAGTCTTTGGTAGGT
Source organism: Bacillota bacterium (assembly GCA_009787385.1). Classification (GTDB taxonomy): domain Bacteria; phylum Bacillota; class Clostridia; order Christensenellales; family Pumilibacteraceae; genus WRGC01. The sequence goes on along the minus strand of WRGC01000005.1, from coordinate 5,778 downwards.
TGCTTGTTGCAATATAAATATTATATCATCTAATTGGCTAGTTGTAGTAGGTACAAATGGTAGTTGTGGCAAATTTGGTATGAGTGCATTTTGTTGCAAAATATATTTTGAATTGTTGTTGTCTATATCTATAGATGTACTGATACTATTTTCATAGTATTGATTGTGATGTCTAGTGTGTTTTTGCCCGTTTTTAATAAACAACTTTGTACTATCCTTTAGCCCTTTGGAGATACTTTCACCTTTATTGTTGCCAATCATTGCTACACAGCTAGGAAGTTGATAGGTTATATTGTCTAGAACAAAATCATTGTATAGGTAAAGATTGTCATTTAAATAGAACAAAATATCACAATCAATATCTTGTGATAAATTGATATCACTACATATCACATATTTTGTTGTAGAGTTGCTCAACTGTACTAGTTGACTTTCAAAACAACAAACCTTGCCTAAATGTATGTCAAAAATAAATTGAGTGTTTTGGTAGCAAGATTTGAATATGATATGAAAGCTACATTCACGACTTAATTCTGTTATTTTGAATATAGCCTCTTCTAGTCTATTTTGTATGTCACGGTTTTGTATCAAGCTACCTATACTCGTTCCTACAAATGGATTGTTGCCAAATATCAAAAAATCTGTTTTATTTTGCTTTGCATGTTGTATGACAGTAGACATTTGTTGTGTATTGTATTCAATATTTCCAATTTTTAGATTGATTGTAGATAGCATTATATTTATATTTTTCATATTTTGAGTATAAATGAATTGGGTTGTTTAGTCAAATTTTTTATCAACTTAAATGGGGTAATATATTTTTGTCAAAAATTGGAATTTATGATATAATATTAATCTATAATTTTTTAGGGGATATATGTTAGTATGAAAATTAGTGTTTTAGGGTGTGGGCGTTGGGGTTCTTTTTTGGCTTGGTATTGTAGTAGATTGGGATATAATACTTTTTTGTGGGGAATGAAAGATTCTAGTACATTCAAAGAGCTTGTAGAAAATAATGGAAAAAATAATTTTGTACAGTTGCCCAATACTGTACATTTAATAGATGATATAGAGTTGGCATTGCAACGCAGTGATATAGCAATAATAAGTATACCTACTCAGCAGTTGAGAGTTTTTTTGAATAGTAGTGTTGTAAATTTGTTGCAAGACAAAAAAGTAGTATTGTGCATGAAAGGTATTGAGTGTAGTACAGGCAAAAGATTGACTGAAGTGGCAATAGATTGTGGTTTGAAAAAAGATAATTTGGCTGTATGGGTAGGACCTGGGCATATACAAGAGTTTGTAAAGAACAAACCTAATGCAATGGTTATTGATAGTTGCAACAAAAATCTAACCAAGTTTTTGGTAGAAAATTTTAAGTCAAATTTGATTAGGTTGTACTATGGTGAGGATTTGATAGGGACAGAAGTGGGAGCTGCGTGCAAGAATATTATGGGAATATTGGCAGGAATGTTGGATGGTGCTGACATGAGTGCATTGAAAGGACCACTTATGTCTAGGGGAGCAAGGGAAGTAGGTAGACTTATAAAAGCTATGGGTGGAAATGATATAAGTGCATATGGATTATGTCATCTTGGCGATTACGAAACTACCCTTTTTTCTCAACACAGCAACAATCGTAAATGGGGTGAGAATTGGGTATTGGGTAAACAGTTTGACAAGTTGGCAGAAGGTGTCCCAACTACTACAGCTGTAGTCAAGATAGTAAAAGATTTGCCCGAAGATTTGTGTATAGACATGCCATTGACATTTGGATTAAAGAGCTCTTTGGATAGAGGTAGTCCTGATGGCTTGCTTGAAGAGTTGTTTGGTAGACCTACGGGTACAGAATTTTATAAAAAAAAGAGAGTAGATGATATTGTATAGCATGTTTTTGTTTGACAGTATTGTGCGTGATGTAGTATACTAATCCATATTATTCGCTTGGTGAGGGTCTCAAAAATTGTATACAAACAATTACCTAATCATTGGCGTAACCTTTTAGAGGAGAAAATTAATTATGTATGCAATAGTACAAACAGGGGGTAAGCAGTACAAAGTTGCTCTTGATACTATCATTGAGATAGAAAAATTGCCTGTTGAAGTTGGTGCAACTGTAGAGCTTGACACTTTGATGGTGTTTAAGGATGCAGGTGTTGTAGAAAACAATCCAAAGACTAAGGTAAAAGCGACAGTAGTCGCTCAAGTTAGGGACAAGAAGATTGTTGTATACAAGTACAAAGCTAAAAAGAACGAACGAAAAAAACAAGGACATAGACAACCTCATACCAAAATCAAGATTTTGAGTATATAGGGTATTGTGTATTGTTGTAATGACAGTAGTAGAAGTAACAAGAAAAGATAGACATATTGTATCAGTCAATTGTTTGGGGCATGCTGACTTTGATGTGTATGGATATGATATAGTTTGTGCGGCACTATCTAGCATAATTCAAACAACGGCATTGGGATTGATGCAAGTTTTGGGGCTTGATATATCATTGACAAGTGATTCTACAATAGCTAGTATGAGCTTTGTATTGCCAGAACTTAGTGAGCAAAAACGCATACATGCTGATATATTGTTAGACACGATGTTGCTTGGTATAGACAATATAAGTGACACATACAGTGACTTTGTACAATTGCAAGTTAAAGACAAATAAAACAACTACAGCAAAAGTATTTTTGGGATTAAATAATATGAAAGCGATATTTAATATAGATATTCAGTTTTTTGCATCTAAGAAAGGTGTAGGTTCTACCAAAAATGGTAGAGAGTCAGAATCTAAGAGATTGGGTGTAAAACGCACTGATGGGCAACCAGTAATTGCGGGCAATATCCTAATGCGTCAAAGGGGTACTAAGATGCATCCAGGCAACAATGTGGGTATTGGCAAAGATGATACACTTTTTGCTTTGATAGATGGAGTAGTGAAGTTTGAACGAAAGGATAAGACACGCAAAAAGATTAGTGTATATCCTGTAGCAAAAGTTCAGGCAGCTAAGGCAACAGAATAACTCATGAGGCAATGCAATTGTATGGTATGTTGCATTGTTTTTTATTTAAAAAAACTTATGATACAAAAGATTGATTACTTGTCAAAAATTGACAATATAGCTAATAATATCAAATTGGTTGTACATAAAGATAAACAAGTTTTATTGCATTCATGTAAGTGGTTTGATGTATATCATACACTGTCTTGTGGACAAATCTTTAGGTATTTTGTATTGCAAGATAATGTATATTTGTGTATTTCAAAAGATAAGTGGTGTGTATTGCAACAACAAGATGAGCAAGTTTTGTTGATAACTCATGAAGTAGATTATTTTAAAACTTATTTTGATTTGCATACTGATTATTTTGAAATAGAAAAATATCTTTCACAGTATACAGAACTTTTTGAACCTATAAAGCTTTGCAAAGGGTTGCATATATTGCGTCAGGATTTGTTGGAGACAATTATTAGTTTTATTGTATCTGCCAACAACAATATAGGTAGAATCAAAAATACTCTCAATATGATGTGTGAGAATTTTGGTCAAGCTTTTGAATTTGAGATTGATAAAAAGTTGATAAAAAATTTTTGTTTTCCTACAATTGACAAGTTAAGCAAAATATCTATACAAGAATGGAAAAAATTTGGAGCAGGGTATAGAGCAGAATATCTGTACGAAACTTGTCAGTATCTATTTGATAGCGATATTTTGTATCAACTAGAAAACTGTGACTATGCTACGGCATACAAATTGTTGTTGTCATTAAAGGGAATTGGTCCAAAAGTTGCTGATTGCATAGCATTGTTTGGACTTTCTCATAGAAAAGGATTCCCAGTAGACACATGGGTATTTAAGGGATTAAGGACGGAAGAACTTAATACCAAATCTAAAGTATACGAGTATTATACCAATAGATATGGTGAGTATGGTGGATATGCTCAGCAATATATATTTTATTACAATAGGACATTGGGGCGTAAATAACGCAAAATATGCAAGATAGTAGTAATGTTGTTGATTTTTTGTTTGCACAATAATACTATTTTATATAAACAAAAATTGGCACAAGTTTAAAGATAATATGGATATTACAAAGGGAAATATAATAGAATTTATAGCAAGGAATAATAAGCAGTTTTTTATTCCTGAATTTCAAAGACCATATACTTGGGATACAATTTCTCTTGAGCAATTTTTGTTAGATATTAAAAATATCGTACAATCTGGCAAGCCACACTATTTTGGCAGTATTGTATATATAAATGAACAACACAATACAGTTATTGATGGACAACAAAGATTGACAACTACGCTACTATTTTTGATGTCAATTTATCATCTATTGAGAGAAAAGAAAATAAAATCAGAAAAATATACTGCGGATGATATTTTAGGTGATTATCTCAATATAAGGATGGTACACATTTAAAAAGCAACGGTAAAAACGGTTAAAAACTAGTTAAAACAGAAAAAAAATCTAAAAAACAAAACGGCAAACAACAAAATTAGGATGTAAAAAACAACTTCAAAAAACTGCAAGTTGTTTTTTTGTGACTTTTGGGGCTTCGTGTGATATAATACACGCATGACGAAAGATAATGAAAAAGACAAGTTAATGATTTGATTGTTAGAAATGCGACACATGATTTTTTAGTTTTCGCCAAAGAAAATGGTGGTGATGGCGTTGATGTTTTGGTGAATGATGACACAGTTTGGGCTACTCAAAAATCTTTATGCAAACTATATGACTGTGCAAAAAGCACTTTAAGTGAGCATTTTAAAACAATATTTAGTAGTGGTGAATTGCAAGAAAATCTAACTGTTCGGAATTTCAGAACAGTTGTAGAAAATGGAAAATTGTATAACCAAAAGTTTTATAATTTACAAGCAATAATTGCGGTAGGCTTTAAAATAAATTCAAAACAAGCGATAGAATTTAGAAGTTGGGCATCAGATGCTCTTGCAAAATTTGCCACTAATGCATACTTGATTGACAAAGAAAGGTTGAAAAACAATAAAGTTTTTTCTCAAACTTATTTTGAAAATCTATTGGAAGACATACGAGAAATTCGGTTAAGTGAGAGAAAGTTTTATCAAAAAATCACCGATATTTATGCTCTTAGTTTTGATTATGACCCTAAAAGTGATGCGACAGAAAAGTTTTTTAAAACAGTGCAAAACAAATTACATTTTGCAATTCATGGTCAAATAGCAGCCGAAATTATTTATAATAGGGTGGATGCTAATAAAACAAATATGGGATTGACTAGTTGGGAGAATGCTCCACATGGAAAGATTAGAAAAAGCGATGTTAATGTTGCAAAAAATTATCTAAATGATATAGAATTAAAAAGTTTAGAGAGAATTGTAATGGCATATTTAGAATTTGCATAGTTGAAAGCGACCATGCAAGTACCAATGAGCTAATCAATGTGGGAAGAACGATTGAATTTATTTTTGATGGTTGCTGTAGGCAATTGCTTTTAGACAATGGAAAAATAACAGCATTAGAAGCAAAAATAAAAGCAGAGAATGAGTTTGATAAATTTAGATTGATACAAGATAAAAACTATCAATCAAGTTTTGATAAATATTTAGAGCAGTTGGAAGATTTAACCACGAATGATGATTTTGAAGATTCTAAAAACAAGGAAGGTTAGATTTATGCGTTATGAAGAAAATAAAAAGGTGACAGAAGAACTTTATGATGAGTTAATAAGCGGTAAAATAAAACCTATAATTTATCAATATGATATACAGAAGAATGATGGAAAA
>WRGC01000004.1 GCA_009787385.1 Bacillota bacterium | reverse complement strand
TTGGTATTTGTAGAAGAGTTTTATATGATGTCCCGCATGAATGCGTGGGGATTTTACATCACATGGAACAAGTTGTCTTTTGATGGTGATAGTGAGTTTGGTACTGTCATTAGTATTATAGGTGTGCTTGCCAATATCTATTCACTTGCTACGGCTATAAATGATTTGTTAAATCCTGGAAATGTAATAGATAAAATCAAACAAGCTCTTGCTGGATATGGAGTAGAAAGTTGGCTTTTCCCTATGCTTGACCAATACTTTGGTATAATAGTTGCTGCTATTACTCTTTTTAACGCATTTAGAGCTGCTAGTAACATTATAGGAGAAATAATTAAAGCAGTAATAGATGTCATTTTGGCTATATTCAATCCTAGTATAGAAGAGAATTTGAATGTATTGAATAAAACTATGGTTATTTCGTGGGCTACAGTTCGTTATCAAGCATGTTGGATACCGTGGTTTGGGGATAGTTGGGGAGCAAGTATTAGTGTATATGCATAGTTGTTTGGTGATGATATTATGACTTATTTATTGCTAATATCAATGCTAAGTATAGCGAGTTTTTTTAGTATTATAATTGTCTTATTTAAAACAAGACAAAGACTTAAATCAGTTACTGAACAAACAAAATTGTGTGAATATAAAAGCATAATTCTTTTTGGAGTAGCAATCAATACTTGCTTGCCAATATTATCAACAATTATAGCATTGAATTGTGGAGTAGAGTGGGAATGGTTTGGTGGTATGGCTATGCTTTGTGTATTTCCAGCTTTGATTGTAGGTATTATTCCAGCAGTTTTAGTGAGAAAGCATATGTTGAAATACAAGCCTAAATACAAAGTTTGGTTTACAAGGTGTCCATGGCCTAGTGGCAATAGCCATTTAATCAATCCTAAGTTGGATTTTGTTGTGAGAATTTTTGTTTTTTTATTAATGTATAGTTGTATATATGTCTTTGTTAGTGGCTTTTTGCCTATATTGTTGATGTATTGTGGGATTGATGTTAACGGTATTATGTTGAGATAGTATTTTTAAAAAATTATTTTTATTATTCATTAAATTTTGTAGCCTATTGCAATGCAATGGGCTACTTCTATTGCACATATTCAATTCTACAAGTTTTATAAAAAATCACAAATGTTTTGCTTTACAATTTTTATAATTCATGATATATTTAAAATGTACAATACCTACTGAAGCGTTCTCCTCGCAAACATAGTAGTAATGTACTATAAAGATATATATTATCTTGATTAATGGAGGATACATGAACAAAGATATCAAAGTTGAAATTATCAACAAATATGCTAGATCTGAGGGTGATACCGGTAGTCCTGAAGTGCAAATTGCATTGTTGACTTATAGGATAAATCATCTTACTGACCATCTCAAGACTCATGCAAAGGATCATCATTCTAGGCGTGGTTTGCTACAAATGGTAGGTAGTCGTAGAAGTATGTTGAATTATCTTAAAGATAAGGATATAGAGAGATATAGAAAGATAGTATCAGAACTAGAATTAAGAAAATAAGTATAAAAGCAAGTCAATATCTTGCTAAAAAATATTTTAGTCCTAACTAATCGTTGTGAAAATTTGGACTAGAATATTTTGTTATTTAAGGGAAAAAGTTGATATATTACAATAAATTTTCCTTGAGATAGCTTATATTTGTTTGTGAATGATTAAAGTGATACTTGATAAAGATTTGTGGATATATTAAAACGAGGATAATATGAATTTTATTGAAAATAAGCCCGAAATATTTGAGACTACTATAGGTGGTAAAAAAGTAGAAGTCATTATACACAAGTATGGTGGACAAGCTAATGGAAGTTGTTGGATAAAGTGTGGTGATACTGTAGTAATGACCAATGCCACTATGTCTGACAGTATTAGACCAGGGATAGATTTTTTTCCATTAGGTGTGGATTTTGAAGAGAAGCAATATGCAATGGGACGCATTCCAGGTGGGTTTAAAAAAAGAGAGGGAAGGGCTAGTGACAAAGCTATATTAACTTCTCGTCTTATTGATAGACCACTTAGACCACTATTTCCAAAGGGATTCTTTAATGATGTATCTATTGTTAGCACCGTACTGTCTATAGACACAAATAATCCACCAGAAGTTTTTGGTATGTTGGGTAGTAGTATAGCTTTGTCTATATCTGATATACCGTTTGCTGGTCCTACAGGTAGTGTTGTAGTCGGTATGATAGATGGTAAATATGTAATAAATCCAGACAATGAGCAAAGAGCAAAGAGCAACTTGCATTTGGTTGTGAGTGGCACTGTTGACGCTATACTTATGATAGAAGCGGGAGCAGATGGTGTTACGGAGCAACAAATGCTAGATGGGGTATTGTTTGGGCATGAAGAGATAAAGCGACAAGTTGATTTTATTAATAGTATTGTAGCAAAAGTAGGTAAACCTAAAAAGCAAATAGATTTTTATAAAATAGATGAGAATTTACAAAATGCCGTAATTGCTTTTGCTGATAAAAAATTAGACAAGGCATTGGCTGTAGTTGATAGGCATAGTAGGGGCGAACAAGAAGAACAATTGCTAAAAGATACTTTAGAACAATTTAAGGATTCATTTCCTGATAGTGAAAAAGATATTAAAGATATACTGTACAATTTAACCAAACAAAAGGTAAGAGCTAAAATACTTAATGATGGATTTAGACCCGATGGAAGAAAATTGACAGAAATTAGACCAATTTGGGTAGAAGTTGCAACACTTCCTCGCACTCATGGTAGTGCTGTGTTTACTAGGGGAGAAACTCAAGCATTGACTACTACAACTTTGGGAATGATTACAGAAGTTCAAAAGTTGGAAAATCTTGATGAAGAAACTCACAAGCGTTATATGCATCAATACAATTTTCCGCCCTACAGTACTGGCGAAGCCAAGCCAATGCGTGGGCCCGGTAGAAGAGAAATTGGGCATGGTGCTTTGGCAGAAAGAGCTTTAGAACCTGTAATTCCAAGTGAGGCAGATTTTCCGTATGCAATTCGTACAGTTACTGAGATATTATCTAGCAATGGTAGTACATCTCAAGCTAGTGTATGTGGTAGTACTCTTTCTTTGATGGATGCTGGTGTCCCTATCAAATCTCCTGTAGCAGGTATAGCGATGGGATTGATTAAAGATGGCAATAAGGTTGCTATATTGTCTGACATTCAAGGATTGGAAGATTTTTTGGGTGATATGGATTTTAAGGTTGCAGGGACTAAAGATGGTATAACTGCAATTCAAATGGATATAAAAATTAAAGGGATAGATAAGGATATTCTCAAACAAGCATTAAGCCAAGCTAATGATGGTAGACAGCATATATTGGCTCAAATGCTAAAAGTTATAGACAAACCTAGATTAGAATTGTCTAAGTATGCTCCAAAGATAATAAGTTTTAGTATAGACCCTGAAAAAATAGGAGATGTAATAGGCAAGGCAGGAAAGGTTATTAATGAAATAATAAAAGAAACTGGTGTAAAAATAGATATTGATGACAATGGCACTGTATTTATTGCTACTAATGATGGCATAATGGCAGATAAGGCTAAACGAATTATATTATCAATAGTGGAAGATGTTGAGGTTGGTAAACGATACGAGGGAGAAGTTGTTAGAACAATAGAGATAGGTGCTTTTATCAACATAGCTCCTGGTAGAGATGGAATGATACACATATCCAAGTTGTCTAAAGAAAGGGTAAATAAAGTGACAGATGTGATAAATGTTGGTGACAAAGTTTTGGTAGAAGTAATTAAGATAGATGAGCGTGGTAGGGTAGATTTGAAATTATTAAATAAAATTTAATTTATAATATCTCCATATTGAAATACATTTTTATTTTGTATATACACTTAAAATTCTCTTTTTATAATATTCATATTCTCATAAATATTTGAATACTAATAAGTAGACAAGTACTATAGTGATGTAGTGCTTGATACTTATTTTGTTAGGAGATATTTAGGTGAAAGAAAAAGTTTTTAGAAATGTTGTTGTCAACTTTATTATAGCATTTGTAGTTTTGGGTGTATTTAGTATTACTTACCTAAGTGTGGATACTCAAGTGCATGCCAATCCCGATGGTGCGATTAGTAGGGGAAATGACAGTACAAAAGTGTCGTTGATGTTTAATGTATACAATGGTACAGAATACATAGACGATATTTTGCGCGTTTTAGATGCAAATAAGGTATCGGCAACATTTTTTGTTGGTGGAAGTTGGATAGCAAACAATGAAGAGACTTTGCAGCGTATAGCCCATTATGGACATGAAATAGGCAATCATGGATATTTTAGATTAGATCATTCCACTCTAGGGGCACAACGCAATAGAGAAGAAATATTGGCTACTCACAAATTGGTTCAAGCTATGTTAAATATAAGTATGACCAATTTTTCGCCCCCACAAGGTGTATTCAATAAACACACTATACAAGAAGCAAATAACCTTGGTTATAAGACAATTATGTGGACAACGGATACACAGGATTGGAAAGAGCAAGATCCAGAATTAATAACCAAAAGGGCAACAGAACGCTTGAGTGGTGGTGATTTTATATTGATGCAACCTACAAAAGCTACAGTACAAGCTTTGCCAAAAATTTTGGAAGCTATTTCTACTAAGGGATTTAAAATTTCTATGATTAGAGAAGTTGTTGATAATTAAAACTGAAAACAACAAAAATGGATATACTAAAATGATGATAAAACTAATGGAATATGACAATGGGCTTAGGGTTGTACTCAATCAAAATAACAATATTAGATCTGTGTGTGTAGGTATTTGGGTGGGTGTAGGTAGTGCCTTTGAAGATAAAATTAATAATGGTATATCACATTTTACCGAACATATGCTGTTTAAAGGGACTGATAAGCTTTCGGCGTTTGATGTTGCTGATAGATTGGAGAGTGTTGGGGTTGTTGTGAATGCATTTACAGGTAAAGAGAATACATGTTATTATTTTAAATGTGTAGATGATTATACTGAGCATTGTTTTGAATTATTGTCACATATTTATTTTGATAGTGCTTACAAAAAAGAAGATTTGGATAAGGAACGCAATGTCATAATAGAAGAGATAAACATGGTAGAAGATTCGCCAGAGGATATTGCATATGATTTGATTTCAAAAGTTAATTTTGGCGAACACCCATTGGGGCAAACTATTTTGGGTAGTATAGATAATGTTAAGAGATTTGATGGTGATACGATAAGAAATTTTATAAATGTTCACTATAAGTCTACCAATGTAGTGCTATCATTTGCAGGTAATATCACTCATAAAGATGTAGATAGGTTGGTTAGAAAATATTTTTTGGACAGAGTTTTTGTGGGAAGTGTTCAACACAATACTATCAAACCACAGTATCGCAATACAGCCGAGAGTTATTTTAAGGAATTTGAGCAGTCAAATATTATTGTTAGTTTTCCATCTATAAAATTTAATGATGAACAGTCACATGCTTTGTCACTACTTAATGCTATTTTGGGCGGTGGAATGAGTAGTAGGTTATTTCAAAATATTAGAGAACAAGCAGGTTTGGCTTATTCTGTATATACTACTCCATCTGCATATCTAGATTGTGGGGTTTTTAATGTAGTGTGCAATATTACTCATACCAATACTAATAGAGTATTGGGTATGTTAAAATCAGAGCTTGTGTCATTTGTTAAAAATGGAGTATCGGATAGTGAGTTTGAACGAGCAAAGGCACAGCTCAAGTCTGCATTCGTGTTTGGACAGGAAAGTGTTCAATCTTGCATGATAGCTACAGGCAAACTTATGTTGTCGGCTAATGAATTGTTTGATTACAACAAACGGATACAGGGTATAGAGCAAGTCACAAAATCTCAATTAAACAAACTAGCTCAACAAATATTTGATTTTAATCAAGTTTCATGTGCTTATGTGGGGAAGCCTATAGAAGTTGATTTGCTAAAAGTACTGAGAGAATAAAATTATTATGATAAAAGATAATTCAAAAGATAAATTGCAACAAATTTTTGAAAGGCAGCTTGAATTTGATACTTTTGTGCATGATTTGAGAAAAAATCATGACAAAGATATGGATACTAGACTGCAAAAATTGGCAATGGCTCTTATGGTAGAAACTGTAGAAATGGTTACAGAGACCAACTATAAGTGGTGGAAAAATCCAAAGGATATAAATAAGGAAGCTATACAAGAAGAATTGGTAGATATACTACATTTTTTTGTTAGTATGTGTCTTGCAACAGGTATGGATTCCGATCAATTATACAACTTATATATGAAAAAAAATGAAGAAAACTTTGATAGGCAAACAGGGAAGAGCAAAAAACTTGGATATAAAATAGAAAATTAGCCTAGAGTCTATAAAGTCAATAGAAAACAAAATTCACATATATATGACAACTAGGGTTTAGAATAGATTATTTTAGTAGATATATTATTGTAGGTAGAATTAACTTTTTATATAATAATTTTCAGTATGTATTTTGTCAATATTTAGACATAATTTTACAAGAATTGATATTTTTATTAAAAATATATTAATACACTTGCCAAATTTTGTATGTTATGCTAAACTTGTGGGGAAAAGTTTAGTATTTATAAATGATATAGTGTTATAAAAATAGTTGCTAAAGTTGTATAAATTTATTAAAATTTTTGTATTGATTTTCAAAGAGAATTATTTTTTATTATCACAAATATTAAATTTGGGAAATATTTATTGAGTTGCTTAAATAAAACACTAAGGGGATTTTGGGTGTTGGAAAAGAAAGATATTGGCAATACAGACATAGGGGCAAAAAAGAGAGATGTGAAAGTTGGACTTACTCTTTTAGGTATGTCAGTTTTTGTTTTGATTTGTTTGATTTTTAGACAATTTTTTGTATTTGATGCTATTGCATACTTTATAAGTGGTTTGTTTGGATTGATGGCTTATCCATTTATGTTTGGTTTGGGACTATATGGATATTTTTTAACTAGACAATTTAGGTTGTCAATTTCTAGATCTAAGTTTGTTTGTGCTATATTAGGGATACTGTTTGCATTATTATTTTTGCACATACTTTCAACTTTATATATTTTTGATTCCCAACCTGATTTCAATTCTTATTTGAAATTAACATATAATATGCAAACTAGTGTAGGTGGGGCAGTTTTGGGTATTATTAGTTTTGGATTTGCAAAATTAATGGGGACTGTGGTATCTTTGGTTGTATTGGGTTTAGCTTTTTTGGCGTGTAGTTATGTGTTTAGTGATTATGGTAAAAATATAAAGTTTTTTAAACATAAAACTCCACAACAATCACCTAAGTTTGTTAAAGGGACTGTACAAACGGCTCAAAGGGTAGTTCCGCAAGTGCAAAATTCTTTGTATGTTGCTGATATATTAAAGACTCCTACCAATCAGGCTTATCTAAACAATTATAATGCTAGTCAACAAATGCAAGAAAAGTTTTTGCCAATTCAAATGCAAAGACAAGATATTGTAATGTCTTCACAATACAACGAACTGTTGCATGATAATTATAAAAATGAGATACTTGAACCTACACAAAACTTGTTTGTACCAACCAATCCTATTTACAATCCTCTAGTAGTAGATAATCGCACTCAAGCACATCAATTGTTGTTCGGCAACAATCAGTCACTGTATCCAAGTGCTGGCAGTTTAAACAATAATTCTTTAAACTACAACAATACAAGTTCTTTGGGATTGTATGGCAATCCTAATACCAATAGTATATATCAAAAAAACAATTTATCGTTAAATAATTATAGTTCAACAACAGGTTACAAGCCTCCAAAGTTGTCAACACCTATTAAAGTTTCTCCTCTTAAGACATTTTCTTTCCCTCCAACACCTAACTTAGAACAAAAATTTGTTCCTGGAGAAATAATTAATGGGGATACTGTTGCTAAAGATTATGACAGTTCTTATAAACCTAAATCACAATCTAAAATAAAAGATGAAATTGTAGAAAAATCAAATACTCTTCCTCCAATTATGAATGGAGAATTGTTTGGAACTACTTTGTCAAACGCAAAGAAAGATAAATACAATGTTGATTTGAATAAAGATGATATCGGTATTTCTAATTCTACATTGCCACCTATTGTACAAGCATCACAGTTTGTATCTCCAAAAAAACATACAACTATAGAACCTGCCAAGAAAAAATTGGATTCAAAGCTATTGTATGCTGATGATATATTAGATGAAGTAACATACCCAACTGTAGAATCTAGTAGTCAATCATCAATTGTTGTAAAAGAAAGTTCTAAAACCTCAAAATTCCAATCATCAAAATCTGTTGTAGAAGATGACATAGTTGATTTTGTAAATTCTGAATATGTTAAGGACGATACAAAAGATAATTTTGTATTTGACAACACAGGATATTATGTATACAATCATCAAAACCAAGATACTCAATCTATCTTAGATACACCAGTAGATGTCAATACTAGTATAGAATTGGATAGTAAAAATTCTAATGTCAAATCATCTAACACAATAAAAAACAACCAAATTAATTTAGAAGATTATGAAATTAAATCTATTAAAAAACCTATTAGGGCTAGAAAATATATAAAGCCTAATCTTAACTTACTTGCTAACAATTCTACTGATATAGCTGATTTTGGAAAAGATAGTGACATTAAGGGTGAAATATTATTAGATACTCTAAAAAGTTTTGGGTTAGATGCAACTATTAAGGAAATAGCTTGTGGACCTGCAGTGACTAGATTTGAGTTGGAAATGCCTCCAGGTATACCGATTAAGAGTATTGATAAGTATACCAATGATTTGGCGTACAATCTAGAGAGCAATGGTAGTATTCGTATAGAGATGCCTATTCCTGGCAAAAAGGCGGTAGGGGTAGAAGTTCCAAATTCAAAAATTGGAATAGTTGGACTCAAAGAAATACTTGATAGTAAGGAGTTTAAGTCCGCTAGTAGTCCACTTACACTAGCTTTGGGTAAGGATATATCAGGACAAGTTGTAATAGCCAATCTAGAAAAAATGCCACATCTTCTTATCGCAGGTGCTACAGGAAGTGGTAAAAGTGCTTGCATAAATTCTATAATAGCTAGTATACTTTTTAAAGCTAGTCCAGAAGATGTTCGTCTAATATTGATAGATCCAAAACGGGTAGAGTTGTCTATATATTCTCAATTGCCACATTTGATAGTAAAGGATATAGTAACAGAACCTGCACAAGCAATAAATGCTCTCAATTGGTCTATCAATGAGATGGAACGCCGTTATAAATTGATGATACCACACAAGGCTCGCAATATATGCGAATTTAATGATTGCAAAGCAGTGCAAGATGGGACAGAACCTAAATTGCCATTCATAGTAATAATTATTGATGAATTAGCCGATTTGATGATGAGTAACAAAAGAGATGTGGAAGACAAAATAAGGACTCTTACTCAAAAGTCTAGAGCGGCTGGAATACATTTGATTGTAGCTACTCAACGCCCTTCAGTAGATGTAATTACAGGAACTATTAAAGCTAACTTGCCATCTAGAATTGCATTTAGTGTTACAAACATGGTTGATTCTCGTACAATATTGGATACAGGTGGTGCAGAAAGTTTGCTTGGTAGGGGTGACATGTTGTATAATCCTATTGATTATAATAGTCCAAAACGCATACAAGGTGCTTTTATAACTAGTGCCGAAGTTGCGTCTGTAGTAGATTATTGCAAGGAACACAATGTAGCTAAGTTTGAAGAGAATATAGAAAAAGAAATTATGTATGTCAAAGAGCCTAATTCTATTGATCCGGATGATTTAGACCTTGATGATACTGATCCTCTTTTACCTGAAGTGGCAAAAAAAATAGTTGAGACTGGAAATGCATCGGCAACTATGGTGCAAAGATATTTTAGAGTAGGATACTCTAGAGCATCACGAGTTATAGATCAAATGGAGATGAGAGGATATATAGGTCCATTGGATCCAAGTAGTCGTATGAGAGAAGTTAAGATTACCAAAGAAATTTATGAAGCTGACTTTGGTAGTGTAGAATAAAATGACTAAAGAAAACAAAAATATAAAGCAGAAAACTGCAAGTGTAATAAGTTTGGGTTGTGATAAAAATAGAGTAGATACTGAACGCATGATGTATCAACTCAAGCTTTTAGAATATGATTTTGTGGAGAATCTCAAAGATGCTAACTTGATTATCGTCAACTCATGTGCATTTTTGAATTCGGCTAGAAAAGAGTCTATAGATACTATTTTAAGTATAACTAAGTATAAAGATATAGGAGTATGTCAAAAGATAATAGTTACAGGTTGTATGCCCCAAAAATATGCAGAGACAGAGCTTGCTGATAACTTGCCCGAAGTTGATGCCTTTTTGGGGGTTGGGGCATATGATAGAATACATAGTATTTTGGATAGGCTTTATAATGGTGAACGAGTAATAGACCTAGAAGATACTGGTGTAGGTAGTTTTGAAAGATATATAACCACGCCACAGCACTATGCATATCTAAAAATAAGTGAAGGTTGCAATTTTAATTGTTCTTTTTGTACTATACCTAGTATAAGGGGCAAGCTTGTATCTAGAGAAATACATTCACTCATAGATGAATGTCATGGATTGGTTGATAAGGGTGCAAAAGAAATAATTTTGGTAGCTCAAGATTTGACTAGCTATGGAATAGATAAGGGTGATGGAATTAAGTTGAAAGAACTTATAGACAAGTTGAGTGATATTGATGGTATAGAATGGATACGGCTTATGTATTGTTATCCTGACTTAGTTACAGACAAAATTATAGATACTATTGCACACAATCCTAAAGTGGCAAAATATATAGATATGCCTTTACAACATGTCAATGATAGAGTGTTGAAGTTGATGGGAAGGCATATGACTCATGATAAGCTTGTACCATTGCTAGATAAAATAAGAGAAGCTATTCCTGAAATTGCTATTCGTAGTACTTTTATTACAGGTTTTCCGTCTGAAACTGAGCAAGAACATCAAGAACTTGTGCAGTTTTTGCAAGTTCAAAAGCTAGATAATGTAGGTTTTTTTGCATATTCTAGAGAGCAAGACACTCCATCTTATTTTATTAAAGGGCAACATACTAGAGCTACCAAAATGAAACGCCTAAATGAATTAGGACAAACTCAGTTATCTGTAGCTACCCAAAAAAATGAGTTGAAAATAGGTAAGATTCTAAATGTTTTGTATGAGGGCATGGATTTTGATCGCAATGCATTGTATGGTAGGACACAATATAATGCTCCTGAAATAGATAGTTTAGTTTATTTTGATGGTACAGATGCTAAGATTGGAGAGTTTTGTTCTGTACAGATAGTTGGAGTTGATGGTTATGATTTGTTGGGAAAGAAAGTAGATTAACATTTTATGATTTCAATATTATGGAGAAAATTTTATGAATTTGCCGACCAAATTGACACTACTTCGTATACTCATGATACCGGCTTTTGTAGTATTCTTTTTGTTGGGAAATATTCCACACAATAGACTTATTGCTCTCATAATATTTATTTTAGCTGCTAGTACTGATTTTTTGGACGGTTGGATAGCTCGCAAATATAACTTGGTTACAGATTTAGGTAAATTTCTAGATCCTATAGCTGACAAGCTTTTGGTCAATAGTGCATCTATATTGTTTGTATATGAAATATACAACAATGATGTTATACAACTTTGTATGCTAATAATAACTCTTATATTTGTATCTAGAGAATTAATTATTAGTGCATTTAGATTGATAGCTGTTAGCAAGTCTGTGGTATTAGCAGCGGATTTTTTGGGCAAAATTAAGACAGTTGTTCAAATGATTGGAATAATAGTTGTATTGTTGGCAACATATATCACTTCAGATATTAGTGAGTATGTGTTGCATATAGGAATTGTCGTGTTGTTGTTGGCTGCATTGTTGTCAATATTGTCATGTGCAAATTATATTATAAAGAATAAAAGAGTATTGATTACGGAAATCATAACTGAATAGTTATTGATTTAAATAATATAGATAAAAAATAAATTATTAAATTTTCTATACAAGTATAAAAATATTCAAATAAATGAGTGCAATAATAGTAAGTATAGACAATATAAACCAAAATCAAATAGACAATATTAAGGATTGTCTATTTGATTTTGGTATAGAAACATTGGGAGTTTTGCAAATAGTTAAAAAAAATTTTGACTTAGCATATGAGTATATCAAATCTTCATATAAGATTGTAATTTTGACAGGTAATATTTTGCATATTCTTGATTATCTCAAAAATAGGTTTGGTTGTAAGACCGAAAATACTGTTTTTATGATTGCGGGTATTAAGTGGGTGAAATGTGATACTTTTGATAGTGCTATGTTTGTGCATGAAATTATTCCTAAAATATCTAGTTCAAAATCTAAATTTCAGTCATATCAATTTAGAGCTTATGCAAAATCCTCACAAGAGATAGAGCAGTTGTTGGTAGGATTTAAATATCCAAAAGGTATCCTTAAGTATGAAATAGATACCAAACTCAATGATACTATTCTCAATTTAATGATAAGCGAAAAGTTAGACCCACAACTTAAGATAGATGTACTCAATAGGATTACAGAATTTTTGTTAGATAGTTTGTATAGTGTAGATAAAAAAAGCTTGATAGAGACAGTAGTAGCACATTTGAGACAGTATAAATACAAAGTTGCTTTAGCAGAGTCTTATACGGCGGGTGGTATAGCTAGTTCGTTGGCGTCTTTAGCCGGAGCTAGTGAATATTTGATTGAGAGTATAGTTTGCTATAGCAATTTTTCTAAGAGTATGAGATTGGGTTTGGATTTGGAACAACTCAACATTAATGGTGCTATAAATGAAAATACAGTATATGATATGGCGGTATCGTTGCTAAAGCAAACAAATTGTGACATAGTTATAGCTACCTCAGGTTATGCTAGTCCACAACTAAATTCAAAAATCAAGTCATATCATCAAGGTAGAACATATTTGGCTATAGGAAATAGACAAGGTATAAGAGTATTTTCTAATAACTTTGAAGGAAGTAGATCAGATATAATTCAACAAGGCATCAATCATGCTCTGTTTAGTTTGTACAAGTTATTTGTATAGATTTGTACAAACAATAAAATATTGTGTCTTATAGTCATAAGGATACTATAGAGTATAAATTTAATATCAAAAGTCTACAATTGTATTATGTTGTGGATTTTTTTATTTGTTTTATTATTATTTGTTTTGTATAGTTTTATTAAATTCAAAAAAAAATCTTGTATTTTTATAGATATAGATATTTATGATTTGGAAGAACAGGTGATATTAATAGCTAAATCTAATACTTTAGACAAGCGAGCTAATAAATTCTTTAAAAAAATTTCTCTGTTAGGAATACGCAAGTTTTGTAAAGTTGATAATATTGAATCCAAAACAATAGACATATTGGAGAATAATTATTTGTCAATAAAGACAATACAAAAGAATTTAAAAAAGAGAAAGTTGTATTTCAAAAAACTACCTTTTATAGGTGATGAGCCTAGAATATTTTTGTTGTCTAGATTAGCTTTGTTGTCTAAAGTGGGTTTAAAAAATGTTTTGGAAATCTTTAATCAATATTCGCTTTTTACAGATATTGAAAGTGAGATGTTAGAGACAGTGTATTGTTATTCAACATTATTGAAGTTGCATAATGTTTGTGGTGAGTTTATACAATCTTATAATGATATAAATTTAGGATTAAAAGATAGCAAAAAGGGATATTTGGATATGTCTAAATACAAATCTCCTTTGTATGCAAAAGGTTATGATATTGACTCTGATATAGATTGTCAGTATCAATATAATTTGGTATTAATGCAAAATAATATAAGATTTAGCGATATTATTTATCAAGCTAATATACTCCAAAATAAACATTTTGATTTAATTTGCTATTTATTGAGTTGTTTGCAAGATAGTTACAATAACAGCTTTAATGATTTTATTAGACTTAATTTATCTAGTTTTACTTCTATTCATACATTGCAATACTCTAAATACCCTGAATTTAATTTGTTTTATGATGGTATGTATACTGCAATAATAGATAGTAGTGGTTGTGGAAAAAGCTTTTTTGGAGCTACTCAAATTTTGGACGGAGATAGATACATCGGTGGTTTTAATGTTTTTTTAAATACAATTAGTGGGGTATATAGTGTATATGACAATGCAACTAGATACCAAGATAGAACGGTATATCGTGTAGAATTTGATGGAGTAGAGATATGTACACATGCACTAATACTTCAAGATAAACATTGTGATGTGAGATATATTACAATAACTAACAACTCTAATGCACAACACTTAATACAATTGTCAGCAAACTTAACCATACATTCTAATCTAAAAACAGTATACAAATCTACAAGTATAGAGTATATTTCTAGCAATAAGCTCAATGCTAAGCTATTGGTGTTGGGAGGTACTGCAAGTGTAAATGGAGGTTTGTTGTCATGCAATATAAGTTTGCAGCCAAAGTTTAAATTGCAAATAGCTTTTGTGTTGGATTATATTAATTCAAATTCATTTGATAGCGAATTTATATTTAGACAAGTACAAGGATACAACACAATATTGGAATTACCTACTGATACTACGATAGTTTTATCAAAATTAATGTATACTAAAAAGCAACCATATGTAGAAAATTTTTTAAAAAATAATACTTTAGATTTAGACTTTCATACTGTAGTATTGAGTTTGCAAGGACTGGATTATATAAAACTAAAAAAACAACTCATCAATATGAGATATGTTGCTAAAATAATAAAGTACAATCTTGTAATACTTTATGTTGCATCAACAACTCAAAAATTTGTTTTACGCAAGATAGAACAACTTTTGGATATATGCGAATTAAATAAATGTTATCAAATAAAAATCAACATATTTAATATTGTAAATATGGATAAATCTCAATATGAATTATTAATACAACACTCTATTTTTTATGAAGATAATAAATTTGATGAACAACAACCAATATTGCATAATGACAATCAGCTTCCAAACAATATATTGTTGCAAATGTCTCACAACAATAATAGCAATCCAAATATACAGGGAAATCAACTTAGTTTTGATTTGACAAATATTGATTATCAAAATAGATGGTACAATAGTTTTTCTAATTATATATACAGCGTAGCAAGTGATCAATTTGGGAATATAGTTGGAGATATGCAAGGATATGTAGCGTTGGAACATTCTAACGAAATTTGGTCTCCTAGTCTCATTTATGGTAAAATGGATAGTGAAGTGGAGTATGCTTGTTCATTTTTTAAGGATAGTACAAAATTTTGTAGCAAATTTAAAAATATAACGAGTACTATGACTGTTATGATTGCAAATAGTATGGTGGAATATGAGTTAGAACTTGACAATGAAAATAGTAGAAAGATGGATTTGAATGTACTTTTTTTTGTACCACTAAAAAGTCACAATAATCAATACAAGACAATTGTAAAGGGACAAGATGGAATTGTAGTAGTAGACTCGTATAGTGACACTAATTTGTATATCAACACTAGTGCAGTTGTAGATAGTTTTTGTGTAAGTAAGGAGAGTTTTTGCAATCAGTATGGTAGGATAATAAAAACGAGAAATCTTGCAGAGAGTGGTGGAGTATATCCATGCGTTGCAATAAGTTCTAAAATATCTTTAAAAGAAAAATCAAGAGAGAGTGTTAAATATACACTATCAAACTTTAAAAATCAATATATAGACGAATCCAAACCAATTGATATTGACATAACATTGATACAAGGTGACAATGTACTTATGAATGCTATCAATTGGTTGCCTAAATCTTGTAAATATATTAATTCATTGTTTGATTGTAATTCAAATTTAGCAACACAAAATATGAGTGAATATATGTTGAAAAGATTGTACAATATTTTGTTTGATATATACTTTGATTATTCAAAGGCAAGGCAATCTTTGATTGAACTCGCAAATAGTGGAATGATGGATATATACTATATAATTGTACTTTCTAGGTATTGTAGTGTTACAGAGGATATAAATATATTGGATTATAGAATTAATTTAGATGGAAAGCCTATAACTATAATAAATTATTGTTTATATTTATTAAATAATAAACTGGTTTTAGGTAAGAGAGGTTTGATTATAAATGAAGATAACAAAATTTCTGTTTATGATAGTATGCTTTGGATATGGTGTATTAGGCAAATATTGCCATTTATACAAGATACTCAAGTAGTACACTTTTGGATAAATTTAGCTGATAGTCTTCAAGATTGCATAAACAACAATTTTTGGATGGGTACTCATTTTGGAGCAAACACTAATAGCATAGATATTAGAGTGCAGGCTTTGGCAATACTAAGTAAGGTAACAGATGCACATCAAACTAAACAACTTTATAAAACAATGCATAAAGCATTGTCACAAAGAAAGCTAACAACACATTGTATTGATAGCGTTCATATATTAAAGGCATTGTTGAGTATTAATCACAATGATTTGGCATATAGTATGTTGCAAAGTTTTGAACTGATGTCCAATCAAGTTGTAGGTATTTTTAGTCTTCAATCCAAAGACTGGCATGCAGCTTTGTATGATTGTTTGATTAGTGATATGTTGGGTTTGAATATATCAGGTAAAAAAATAACATTTGATCCCATATTGCCACAAATTTTTTTATATTGTGTATTGCAAATAAACATAAAAGATAAAAAAATGAATTTAGAAATATATAACTCAAAATCAAATGGCAATTGGAGTATGGTAGTAGACAAAATTAAACGAAATATAGCAACTATTTCTATGAATGACCTATTGCAAAACAAAACTATTGTATTAACTAAGTCAAGTGCATAAAGGATTGAGAGCAACACATTTAAATCAATACTGGTTTTAAATGTGTTGATGTTTTTATGATATTTTCTAAAAATTATAAACAACAAGTAGTACAGCAATACTTAGATATAGCAAATATTTTTCTAACTGAAATTGGCAGCATTGTACAATTTCTTAGTATTGTATTTATGATTAAATTAAAATCAAATTATAACATATAATTGGACAATTTTGGCAATTATATGTTATAATTTGATTTATGGATGATCATAGGGATTATAGCAACCCACAACATAGACAAGATATGATACTTAAAATGGAAGAATTTGAGCGGCGTGGTCTATTTAATGAAGAGATAGAAGACACTCATAATTATCAACCTTTAGATGTAAACAAGATAGATTTGTACAAAAAAAAGTGGAGAAGTAATATCAAAACATACTTCAGTAATCAGCTTGCTAGGTTGTTTATCAATAGTGAAATACGCAAGAAAGTTATGGATTTTGACCCTAGATCTGACATAGTTGGTGGAGAAAATTTGAAGGATATAAAGGGTGGAGCTATAGTTACACTCAATCATGTGCATCCTTATGATCATTATATCCCATATTTGGCATTTAGACGATATTTTGGATATTGGAAATTTAGGTTGTTCAAGTTAGTAAAAGATAGCAATTATACTTATCCTGGACCCGTAGGTATATTTATGCGAAATTGCAATACTTTGCCAATAAGTGAAAAAAATGCTAGGTTGAATATAGAAAGTATGAAAGCAGTTTCGTATTGGCTTAATAAAGGTAAAAAGTTGTGTATTTTTGCAGAAAGTAGTTTATGGCATCATTATAAGAAACCTAGACCTACTAAGCAGGGTGCTTTTTTGTTGGCAGCAAAAAATAATGTTCCTGTTATACCTTGCTTTTTGACTATGAAAGATACAAGCAAAGTGGGTAAAGATAGCTTGATAGTTCAAAAATTTACTATAAATATAATGCCACCAATTTATCCTGACCCAAATTTGAGCATTAAACAAAATACTTTAAGCTTGCAAGAATATAACAGCAAAGTATGGAAAGAATGTTATGAGAGAGTTTATGGGATAAAGCTTGAATATTTAACTCAAGATGAACGCTTGATTGATGATAATGGAAAATCTATATCTAATACTGTGGATATACAAACTTTTATAACTAAGTAAATTTGTGGTGTATATATATTATGAGTAATCAAAAATCTTTTTTTGGTAAAGTCTATCAAGTAGTGCAATCTATTCCTAAGGGGAAAGTATCTAGTTATGGTAGTGTAGCTAGTGCTTGTGGCAATCCAAGAATGTCACGGCAAGTTGGGTGGGCATTGCATTCTAATCCCAATCCTAATCTTATACCTTGTCATAGGGTTGTTACAAAAGATGGTAGAATGGCAAGTGGGTTTGCTTTTGGGGGTTCTAATATTCAAAAGCAATTGTTGATACAGGAAGGAGTAATATTTATTGGTGATTTGGTGGATATGGAGAGAGCTAATTATAAGCCGTTATTTTTAGTATAAAATCCATATTTATGGTTGTATTGCATTTGGATTATAAGTATGAATACTATAGATATTAAACAAGAAATTGCACTCAATATTATTGATAATAATTGTTGCAAGCTTTCTTTTTGTAAGGGGATTTTGGATAGTTGTTGTTATAAAGTTGACAATGAGTTTTGTATAGATACACACAATAAATATGCTCTGTTGCTCAAACCTATCTTGCAAATTTATAATTTGAAAATTTTTAAATTGGGACAGTTATTGCGTATTGAAGGTGACAATATAGACAAATTTATTTTGGACATGGATTTGCTTAACATCTCTAATAGTTGTTGTATAGCTACATATCTTAAGGGGGTGTATTTGGGGGTTGGTTCTTTTAGTATGTCTACTGGATATCATTTAGAGTTTGTTTTGCCTACTGTTGAAAAAGCTTTGTATGTACAATATTGTTTACAAAGTTTTAATATTGTTTCAAAAATCCTTGCCCATCATAATAGACACTTGGTTTATATTAAGGATAGTGTTCTTATTGCTGATATAATGGTTTTGTTGGGAGCTATAAATAATTCATTAGAGTTTAATAATGTTTTGGCAAGTGCAGATATTAGAAAGAATATAAATAGAGCTACTAATTGTATTACGGCCAATATAGATAAGTCTATATACAGTAGTCTAAAATACATAGAATGTATCGAGTGGTTGCAATCTAGTGGAAATTTTGACAAGCTTTCACCTGTTTTGCAAGATACTGCAAAAATTAGATTGATGTATCCCGAACAATCTTTAGAGCTATTAGCTAAATCATTAAAAATATCCAAGAGTGGAATCAAACATAGATTGGATAAAATAGTTGATATTTGTAATGATTTAAAAAAATTATAACAAAAAAAATAATATGACAACAAAAAATTCTCAATCAACAATTCAATCTACTGTGCAACAAATTCCATTTGTTCATCTACATCTACACACACAATTTAGTTTGCTTGATGGAGCATTGAAAATAGAAAACTTGTTTAATCGTTGTCAAGAACTTGGACAAACTGCTGTGGCTATGACAGACCATGGCAATTTGTTTGGAGCTTTTGAGTTTTTTAAAGCGGCAGTAAAGTTGAGTGACCCCAAAGCAGACCCATTAAGTTTTATACAAAATGGTGGTAAATGGAAAGTAAAGCCTATTATTGGCTGTGAAGTATATGTAGCAGACAATCATCTAATAAAAGTTAGTGTAAATGGTAGGCAACCCAAGCATGGACATCTAATACTTCTTGCCAAAAACAATATAGGTTATCACAATTTGGTCAAGTTGGTTTCTATAGCATACAAGGATGGAATGTATTACAAGCCTAGAATAGACTTTGATTTATTGACAGAATATCATGAAGGACTAATATGTTTGTCATCATGTTTGTCTGGTAGATTGTCTCAGTATATTTTGGCAATGGAATTTGACAGTGCTATGAGAGAGGCGGAGAGGTATGCTAAGCTTTTTGGAGATGATTATTATATAGAAATACAAGATCATGGTTTGTTTAAACAAAAACAAGTAATGCCACAGCTTATAAAAATAGCTAACTCTCTCAATATTAAGCTTGTTGCAACTAATGATGTGCATTATCTTTATGCTAGTGATGCTGAAATGCAAAAGGCTTTGCAATGTATATCATATAGAACTACTATAAATCAATTGCAAAATAATGCTGAAGGTGATTATCAAGAGAGCAACCAATTTTATCTTAAGTCATGCAATGAGATGCAAGAGATATTTGCAAATTTCCCTGACGCAATTGCAAATACTATAGAAATTGCCAATAAGTGTGAATGTGATTTTTTTGTAAAACAACAACTTTTGCCCGAATTTATTCCACCACAAGGATTTAGTGCAGAACAATATTTGCGTAGTATTGCATTAGATGGTTTGAAGAATCGTTTGGGTGATAGAACATTGACTAAAGAGCTAGGTGAAAGGCTTGATTATGAGTTGGATACTATATGTGATTTAGGATTTGTAGATTACTTTTTGATAGTTTGGGACTTTATTCATTTTGCAGAAAGTCAAAAAATCTCTGTAGGTCCGGGGCGTGGCTCGGGGGCAGGTAGCTTGGTAGCTTATGCTTTGGGAATAACTAAATTAGATCCTATCAAATATGGTTTGATTTTTGAGAGATTTCTTAATCGTGAGAGAGTAAGCAATCCAGATTTTGATATAGATTTTTGTGTATTGCGACGAGAAGAAGTAATAAAGTATGTAGTAGAAAAATATGGAGTTGATAATGTCACTCAAATAGTTACATTTGGTACATTAGCTGCCAAAGCTGCTATTAAGGATATTGGAAGAGTGTATGATTATCCATACCATGAAGTAGACAAGATTACCAAAACTATGCCTAAAATGGTTAATGCTAGTATTAAGCAAATGCTAGGACTCAAACCACCAAAGGCAGGGGGCGAAGACCCAACTATACCTGACTTTGTAAGTTTGTATAATAGTGATAGCGATGTTAAAATTATTGTAGATAGGGCAATATCATTAGAAGGTATGCCACGACAAACAGGTATACATGCAGCAGGTGTAGTTATATGTAAAGATCCAGTATATCAACATATCCCAATAATGCGTACTCAAGATGACAAATTGACAACCCAATTTAATATGACAGAGTGCGAGCAACTTGGGTTGCTTAAGATGGATTTTTTGGGACTGAATACACTTACGGATATTGATGGAGCTTTGCATATAATAAAACAGAATAGAGGTGTAGAGATAGATTTTTATAATATGGAGTATGATGATGCCGATGTATATCGTATGATAGGTGATGGGGATACTCAAGGTGTGTTTCAATTAGAAAGTAGTGGTATGAGATCTTTTATGAGAAATTTGCATCCTACTAATATGGAAGATATAATAGCGGGTATAGCTTTGTATAGACCAGGACCAATGGATAAAATTCCTGAATATGTATCGGGTAAAAGAAATCCTGAATCTATAAAATATCCACATCCAATTTTGAAACAATTATTGCATATGACTTATGGCGTTATGGTTTATCAAGAGCAAGTTATGCAAATAGTGCAAGAGTTGGCTGGTTATACTCTCGGTAGAGCAGACATTGTACGACGCCTAATGTCTAAGAAAAAACCCGATGAGATGGCTAGAGAAAAACAAATTTTTTTGAATGGTACAAATGATGGTATTGTGACGGGAGCTTTGGCGAGAGGAGTGTCTTTGGAAATTGCCGAAAAAGTATTTGAAGATATGACTAGTTTTGCAAACTATGCTTTTAATAAGTCTCATGCTGCTGCTTATGCCTATTTGTCTTATCAAACAGCTTATCTCAAATTTCATTATCCACAAGAGTTTTTTGCTAGTATACTTAACAATCGTATAACAAAAATAGAGGAGACTTCTCATTATCTTGGATATATAAAAGAAAAGGGTATCAAAATATTGCCACCATCTATCAATGAAAGTTTTGTTGGCTTTGTAGTACATGACGATGCTATTCGTGTAGGTATGGGAGCAATTAAAAATGTAGGTGTAGGCTTTATTGAGACAATTATTTCAGATAGAAAAGAAAATGGGAAATTCAAAGATTTTAGGAACTTTATTAGTAGATTGAATGGCAAAAATCTTAACAAAAAAAATATGGAATCTATGATTTGGACAGGGTGTTTTGATGAGTTTGGTCATACTAGACCTCAGCTAATGAATAGTTATGAGCAATTGATGAGTATAGCGTCCAAAGATAAGGACGCTGCTACATCAGGGCAATTTAGTTTTTTTGACATAATACCACAAGTTGAAACTAGTTTTGAATATCCATTATTGGAAGAGTATCCTAATTTGCAAAAACTTAAGTACGAAAAGGAAGTTGCCGGTATATATTTGACAGGACATCCATTGGATGGGTATCAGGAGTTGTTGTCATCATACCCAATCAATACTACAGCATTTCAAACAATATACAAAGATGACAATATTAATGTTGACGCCAATTATGAATCGTTGGATCAAAGTCTTGGACAAACAGTTAAGGATGGTGATATTGTTGTGTTGGCAGGTGTATTAGTACAGGCTATTAGGCGTTTTACCAAAGCTAGTAAGGAAATGGGCGTAGGTAGATTAGAAGATTTGTATGGTAGTGTGGAAGTGATGGTAGGTTATACCGCTTTTGAAAAAATTAAAAACAACTGGATCCCTGATAGTATAGTGTCAATAAAGGGAAAAGTTAGTTGTAATGATGGAGTATATGCTATTTGGGTGAGTGAAATTAGTAAGTTGTTGGAATATCAACAACAAAATTTATCAAATGTTGCAAAGCAATCTAGCACAACTCAAGAAGTATCTATAAAAAATGATGATAGACTTATTGCTGATAGTAGTCAAATCGTAGACACTATAGTATCCCCACAAATATCCAAATTTGTAAGTTCAAATATATTAAATTTAAAAATACCATTTGATGATGATATGATAATTAAGATATCTAATATTCAAGATGTGTTGCAATTTTATAGTGGTGGCGATTGTAGTGTTTTGCTTATAGATACTCTAAGTGGTGGCACGCTTGCTTTGGACAATAAAGTTGACAATAGTGAGTTGTTGTATATGGAGCTTTGCGGATTGTTGGGGAGTGAAAATATTGTGATACAATAAAGTTTGTCAAAAACTACTTTGTATAGTACAACTTTATTTGTAGCATCAATTGCCAAAACTTGTAAAATATGATAAAATATAATTATGAAAAAATTAGCAATATTTGCTCACCCAGATTTGGGAAAGAGTAGTGTTAGTGCCACATGGATAAATGAATTTGCACAACATACAGATATAACAATACACAAGCTTTCTGAAAGCCATAAGGGGTATGCTTTTGATATCAAGCAAGAACAGCAATTAGTCAAGGAGCATGATCGTATACTTATAGTTATACCACTTATTTGGTATAGTGATCCTGCATTGCTAAAAAAGTGGTTGCAAGATATATTTACTGATGAGTTTATAGAAAGCATAAAAGACGGTGGCAAACTATGGATGATTAGTGTGACTAGTGGTAAACCTGAAAGATGGTATAGATTACGCAACAACAATGCTCCATTGGAAATGTATTTTTTAGCATGGCAAAGTATGATGGCAGAAATTGGTCAAAGTTTGTTTCCTATGTACCCATACTATTGGACATATCGCAAAGGTACAGAAGACCATATAGAGGCAGCAGGGAAGTTGTTAGCTCAGTTTAATTCTACTGATCCTAGTAGTGGTATTACTAGTTTATAACAAAAATAGATACATCATTGTGATGTATCTATTTTTGTCATAAACTAGCTTTTATATTTACTTATGTTTACAAAAATTGGATAGCAATCTATATATTTTTTTGCAAATCTGCAATTGCATTTTTTTCAAGTCTAGATACTTGTGCTTGACTTATACCAACTTCTCTTGATACTTCTATTTGAGTTTTGCCTTCAAAAAATCTTAGCATCAAAATTTCTTTTTCTCTTGGCGACAATTTGTTGATAGCATCACTTAGATTGACATTGCTAAGCCAGTTTTCATCTATATTTTTGTGGTCTTTAAGTTGATCCATAACCATAACTGTATCACCATCATCATGGTATACAGGGTCAAATATTGACACAGGATCACTTATAGCATCTAGACAATACACTACTTCTTTTACACTCAAATCTATTGTAGCTGCTATTTCTTCTAAAGATGCTTCTCTGTCCATTCCGGTCTCTAGAGCTTGCCTAGCTTGAAGTACTTTATAAGCATTGTCTCTTATGCTGCGACTAATGCGTACAGCACTATTGTCTCTCAAATACCTTCTAATTTCGCCTATAATCATAGGTACAGCATATGTGCTAAATCTTAGATTATATTCAGTATTAAAATTTTGCATTGCTTTGATTAGACCAATGCAACCTACTTGAAATATATCATCTATAGCTTCTTTCTTGTTGCCAAAGCGTTGCACTATACTCAATACAAGTCGCATATTAGACATCAAAAACTGTTCTCTAGCTTTTTCATCTCCTGTTTTGGCTAGTTTGATAAGTTCTATAGTCTCTTTGTGCGTTATCTTTGGAAGGTTGGCGGTATCTATACCACAAATTACTACTCTGTTATTCATATTTTTTATTTTAATTTCCAGAAGTTTTTAATAATAGTTTGTTAAAAAATAACAAACTTAAGATTAATAAAATAAGTATACCAAAGTAGTTTTGTTTTTTCAATTGATTTTTATGCACTAGATAGTAGTATTTTGACAGCTTTTGTAATATTTGTGATATTTTGATAGTATAATACTTCATGGAGCAATTGGTTGTATAGGCAATAGTTTTAAGAGTTTTGAAAGTGTGAATTATATTTATTCTTAGCAATTATTGCGAGTAAAGTATAATTTGTTTTTAACTATTACTACAAGTACCATTTCTTAATATTATGTCAAAAAGAAGTAGAAATCACAATACATTTTCTTTTGCCGAACTTCGTGCAAAAGAAGTTATTAATAGTATAGATGGAAAGAGATTTGGTCGTATTATAGATATAGTATTTGGAACAAGAGATGGCAAAATTTTGGGACTAGTTGTACCACCTGTACGAAAGAATATTATTTTTAGAAACAACGAGCCAATATTTTTGCCATGGGAATCTGTAGAAAAAATAGGTGAAGATATTATTTTGGTATGTATAATGCAATATTCTCAAGATAGACCAAATAGAGAAAGAGTAGGTGAGAGAGTGCGTATAAATAGTGTAGAATTAGATGAGCAAGATGAAGAAGTTTTTCAAAAGCAAACATCGGTAGAGGTAATGCAAAAATCTCGGTCCACAACTACTGACCAAGACAAAAGTAATGAACGAGATCAAAACTCTCAATCTAGGCAATCTAGGCATGAAGATAGTATATCAATGTCAGTACCCGATGTAAGCAGTCCACACTTTAGACCGGGGATAGATTGTGACAACAAGTGTAGCAAGTGTATGTTGTTTGATTGTAGTTATCGTTGGAATAGTAGTAGTTTGTAAATAAATTATCTAACTTTAAATTATACATGATTTGGATGAAAATTTATTGTGGAGCAACTTAATGGACAATATTCAGTCTCATTTCAATAGCGATGATTATTCTATACCATATTCTTACAATTATAGGGTTGTAAAATTTAATCACAATTTTATAATTAGTTTTGTGTTGCTGATTAGTGTATTGTTGAGTGGTGGTATTATTGGATACAATGCTTTTTTAAACCCTAGTTTTTTAATAGAATTGCAGACGGAAAATATTGCTGTAGTACAAGTTGGTGAATTTGAACAATTGCAAAAAGCTCAAATAGCTGCAGATAATGATTTTAAAAATGGTGGTGCAGGATATGTGCATTTGGGGAAAGATGGAATTTATAGAGTTTATTCTAAAATTGTACAATCTGTAGATAGTTTAGATAACAACCAAACTATAGCATACTTTGAACGCTCAAAACAAAATTGCGTTGCAAGTGATAAGTCTACTGTATTATTATTACATGATTTAATTGATTTTCCTATGCAAACTGTTTATACATTAAACAAACAAATAAATGGATTTGGCAATTATAGTGTGAGTTATGGCAAATTGAACTATTTGATAGAAGTTATAAAATCTGAGTGCGTTATCAAGTTGGCACAATTACAAGATTTGAGCAAGAGAGAAAATATTGACAATAAAGTATTTTCAATATACAAAATATTGATTGATAATATGAATGATTTGGTATTGAGATTGGATACTATTTGTTCTGATATTATGAAGATTTTGATTGATACAGTAATAATTATTTGTGCATAATTATTGTAGCAAAAAACTCTAATATAAATTAAAGTTTGAAAGTAAAAACAGTGCATTAGTATTGCACTGTTTTTGTTGATGTTATAGATTTTTATTTGTTGTTGCCAATTGTACTCAATGCTTTGTCTACAACCTTTGTTTTGATTCTCAATACTTTTTTTATAAATTTAAAAATCAATGTCAATATACTAATTGCAGCAAGTATTAGTAATGCTACTATAATATAGTCTAAAAAAATATCAAACATATCACTAAATGCCAATACCAATAAGCTAGCTATGAGATTGCCCAATACAACACTAATTACTGATTTGAAAAAATCCAATTTGAGCAAGCATGCTACGGCAGCACCACCCCATACGCCAGTCATAGGACCCGGCATAGCTACAAACAGTACTACTGCAATACATCGTTTGAGTTGAGATTTTGGTTTTTGTTCTTGTTTGTTTTTTTCAAGCTTTTGTGCGTGTGTACTAAATATACCAGTAAATATGCTAGAAATAGCAGTAAATCCTTTTGTTTGAGACATTTTGTCAAGTATTGGTACAAAGCAAATAAGTACAATAGGGGCAGCCATACTAGAGCCAACAAAACTAAACAACCATGCTTGAAAATTGTCAAGCCCCAATCGCATTCCAATAGGTATCCCTAATCTCAATTCTGCTATAGGCAAAAAAGAAATCATCATTGTAATAAGCCAATTACTCATTTTGGTAGCCTTAAGAAATTGCACCAAAACTTCTACAAATGCATGTATCATATGCTATTGTATGATTGCTATATACAAAACATAACTATTGAATGCTTAAATAGAAAAGTGAAGTTTGGGTTTATAAAAGAGTTATTTGATATTAAGATAAGAAAAGTTAACCAACCTACTATATTCAACAGGTGTAATATATAATATATACAGTCATATAAAAACAACCTAAATTAGCTTGACTTGAAGCACACAAAACACTATACTACAAACAAAATACATAAAATGCTTCAAAGATTTAGTTGTTTTCCAAATATTTCTATCACTTTTTACTAAAAAAGATGTTACAAAATCTTTGATAAAATAGCAATTAGCATATGAATATAATCAACAATTTAAATTTACGAAATGGAAATAATCAATTGTTGTATATTCTTAATAATGATTGGCATGATGACATTATATTTTTGCAAGAAATAGATTGTATTGCTATAAGAGAATATTTTGAGCAATATAATTTTAATGTAGATAATATAGATGGGTTTATTGACTATATGTTTATTTTTTTGTCATGTAAAAATAAAGATTCTATATTAACAAATATAGTAAAACTTAAACCTGATAATTTATTTTATAGAGAAAACATAGTAGAAATAATAAAAGAAGTTTTATCATGTATTAATTCAGTTTTTGAAAAATTTAATTTTGATAATATATTAAAATTTGTAAAAGCAAATATTGATGCAATTTTGAATAATGATATTATTATGCATTGTGGATATGAGTTTGTTAAGAAAAATTTTGCAAGATTATCTACTAATGAAATTAAACAAGTAGTTGAGTGTATGTACCCATTTTATATAGCAAGGGACATTAAAGATTTTAAAAAGTTTTTTAAAGCAAATAAACAAGTATTACAATCATTTGTAGAAAAGTACATGACCAAAGAATATCTTTTAGTCAATATAGATAAAAGGTCTTTTGAGTTCCATAAAGCTATAAACAATATTGATAAAGATATATCAAAAATAGATTTAGAATTATTTAATCAATTACTTAAAACTTATGAAGATGTGTTGGAAGAAAAAGATAATGCATTTCAATATCATAGAATATTGTTTGATGGATATGATATATTGAAAGAATTAAAATCTACTCTATATAACGACAAGCCAATAATAATATCAAAGATTGAAAAATTATTGAGTGAATGGATTGAAAAAACGGGATTTAAAATTAACAGAGAAGTTGATGTTAAAATACTTGAGGATTATTGGCAAATAAAAAAAGAACCATACATTGATATTTTGCAATTGACACATATGCCGGTAAAATATGATGATGGAACAAATAAAATAATTTCACAATTTGACTATGTTGATTTTATAAAAGATACAACTGAGAAATGGCAAATAGACTTGATTGAAATGTGTAGGGACGAACGAATGCACAATGAATATTATACTCATAGGATTGTTAGCGATATTAGTTTATTTACAAATATTCAACAAATTATGTTTTTTAAATATTTTTCAGTTAAGGATAGAAAACGACAATTTTTTGAAATTATATTAAGTATAATGAAAGAAATTAAATCAAAGTTGTCAATAAAAGATGACTTGCAAAAAGATTGGCGATTTTTGGCTGAGCTATTTTGGTTTATTAAAGATAATGATAATTCTGTTCATCAAAAAGCATATTGTTCATCTTTTATATTTTATAGCTTGGGGTTTATAGAGAAATTGTTGAGAGCAATTGTTGGTAAAGAATCAAATGAAGAGTATGCCAATGTAATGCAATTACAGCTTAAACAATTATTAGAAAATGAACATGTGCAATTGGTTTTAGGCAAGCATCATGCAAATGCGTTGAAGTATATTCTGTCTAATGATAAGGGTAAATATGGTAAAATAGGATTAGACTTGCGTAATAACTTAGTGCATCAAAATAAGATTAGTCCTGATATATTTGAGATAATTTTATCAAGACAAATATTAACTTATATGACAGGTATTATTAATTCAATTTTAGTTTATTATTTAAAACTAAATTTAGTTGAGTAGCATAATTACTATAATAATTATCTAAGTCATGTACTTATATTTTCAAAACTAAATTGGTTAATGTATTTTAAAACATATATGAGAATAACTAATATTAATAAAAATACTATATATCTAATTTAGATATGTTTAAGTAATATTGATATTTTTAATACAAACAAACTTATTTATACCAATCGTTGCTTTTTACTTTACAATTGACATTGACACAAAATATTAAAATATATAATAGAAAATTATGTAAAACAATTGACAACATTTAAAATTTATTGTACAATAGTACAAATGATTGATTGTGGCTTTGGGGTTGCAATCAAATTGTTTTGTTTGACGAGGTGTAGCGCAGTTGGTAGCGTACGTGGTTTGGGACCATGGGGCCGGGAGTTCGAGTCTCTCCACCTCGACCACTAGATTATCTCCTTATGGGGGCCTTTAGCTCAGTTGGTTAGAGCGACCGGCTCATAACCGGTTGGTCCGGGGTTCAAGTCCCTGAAGGCCCACCAATAACATTGATATATTATTTTTTGGCCCGTTAGCTCAGATGGTTAGAGCGCCAGCCTGTCACGTTGGAGGTCGTCGGTTCGAGCCCGATACGGGTCGCCATTTAAGTATATTTGTTATGTATATGTCAATGTAATTTAGGTTAATCTTTTGACGAATATTGATAATGTATTATATTCAATGTGAGAGATTGACCAAAACTTGCCTCGTTAGCTCAGTCGGTAGAGCAAGGGACTGAAAATCCCTGTGTCCGTGGTTCAATTCCGCGACGGGGCACCACAAGTCAAATTGTGTCTTGATAATCGTGCTGGTGTAGCTCAACGGTAGAGCAACTGACTTGTAATCAGTAGGTTGGGGGTTCGATTCTTCTCACCAGCTCCAAACAACAAGTAGAGTATGCACTCTACTTGTTGTTTATATAATACATAAAATTCTATCAACTTGCAATTTTATTTATTAGATTTGTGACTTATATAATACCTAATGCCTTTATTGCATATTGCCCCAAAATATCGCCTAAATCATTTTCAAATTCTCTAGTGTTGTCATGGTTGTTTTTTAGTGAATGTGCATATTCGTGAGATACTACTGTTACAAAATCCAATTTGTCTAACAAAACATTGCGTTGTACATATATAAGTCGTCCATCCCAAAGTCCTCTTGCCATGACTAAAAGAGATAGTTTTTTTACTATTTTAATCTCAGGTAGTTTTTTAAAGTTTCTTTCTATAAAAAATTCTCTTATATTCTTTGATATATCAAAAACCATCTGTTCTTCTTTTGTCAATTGATCATAATCTATAAATTCTAATACAAAAGAGTCGCTATATTCTTTTTTAGCATTTTGAAAAGTATAAATATTATCTCGTGCTTTTTGTAATAAATTATCTGGCAATGTTATAACTTCTCTACCTGTGTTTCTTGCAATCTCCATTTGATTGGTATCTAGTGGATTTAAAGCACTAACAAATACATGTTTGCCCGTTTTATTTAAAACTCGTGTAGCATATTCTGCTACATCTATCCATTTACTTTCATCTTTTTGTGTACCTTTTACAAAATTTGATAAATCTTTAATAAGTTTTGATAAGACATCTTGACTTTTGCATTCTAATAGTATTTGTTTTATAGTATTGCTGTAGGCAACTTTACCTACATTTGAGCGTTCTCTATTCAAAGCTCTTTTAAGTGCTGTATTTATATTAGTTATATTGTAAGAAAATAAAAAATTCTCTTCATCTGCAATTTTTATACCATTTACATATATAGCGGGTACTTGTTGTTGCAAATAAATTTCACCATACTTGGTACATTCTAGTAAAATAGCATTTTTATTAAAATGTAAAAAGAAGCTTTTTGCTTGTTCTATTGTATAGTCATCAACATTTATTTCAATAAGTGTTCCACAAAAATCTTTTTGTACATTTTCTTTATCAACTACTGCATGTAAAGTTTGTATTCCAAAGTTGCCTTTTGCTATCATTTGAGTCTGTACAGATACATACCGTGAACTGATTTTAGCTTTTATATTATTTCTATCCAAAACAGCCAAAGCATCCTTCAATCCAACACCAAATTTTCCTATTAGATTAGATGATTTTAGTTTTTCTGGATTTTCATTTTGAGAAAAGTGTTCAACTTTTATACCTCTGCCAAAGTCTCTTATGTACCAATTAGATCCATTTTTAAAAATTTCAATGTCTTTAGTGTTTGTCAATTTTTGTTCATCAAGAGCATTTGAAATAAATTCCCTAATAGCAAAAGCTACATTCCAATGTTCCAAAACCTTTTCTATGTTCAAATCAAAATATTCTAAGTTCATAAGTGTTTCTCCTTAATCTTACTTTAATTATACATTAATGTGTCTAATTTGTAAATATATATATATTGCTGTAAATATATGGAAGTTATTAATATAATGATATGTTGTATTAACTCTAGTTTTACAATCTTTATTTATAAAGTTGGTTGCAAATTAAAATAGAATATAGTATACTATATAGAAAGTTGTGCAATATTGTGTTGACACAATGTAATCATTTTATTGAGTTAATAGCAAGATAAATATGGTACATATTGTAGATTTTTTAGATATTAATTGTGTCTTATGGTAAAGGGTAAGGAGTTTAAAAATATGGCAAAGAAGAAAATATGGATTATCTTTTTGGTTTCAGTTCTTGTACTTATTGCTATTGCTACATTGATATTTTATTTTTTCTTTGGTTTTTGCGTATAAATAATCAGAGAACACAATGGAATTATGTTGATGACTACTGTTATAACTACAAGTTTGATCCAGATATTGATGAGGTAGAGAGAGTAAAGTGGCAAAATGAATGTTATTTGAATACTTCATTAACTTTAGTTCAATTAAAAGAAATTATTGAAAAAGAAGATAATGTTGATGTTAGTCAAATAGAATTTGATGCTAAATTGCTAGATGAAAAAAATGAAAGCACTAAAGTTGATGCATTGTTGATTAGTATATCGTATATAAATTCTTCTCAAAAAAATAGTGTAGCGTATTACATTATTTATCACTACAGTTTTTCTTTTTCATATATAATTACTTCTCAAACAGTGATTGGTTTTAGATATGGAATGTTTTTTCCACCTATGTTTACAATAACAGCATTAGATAGAGTAGAAGAAAACAAATATACTGCCATTGCCCAACATGGGTTTGATTATCTAGTTGGATATTATAAAGATAGTCCATTTGTATTAATAAATTATGATAACAAAACAATTGTTACATTGTCCAACTTTAAAACAACAATATATGAAATGATGTTTGTTGAGAATCAACAGGGCAATTATCTTATAAATATCTATATTTCTCAAAAATAATCTTAAAATACAAATCACATATAATACTAGAAAATTTTGTATGTGATTTATTAAAAGGTGGAGTTTTAATAGTTACTTTGCCATTATTGATATCTGCAATAGCACAATGGGCTGGAATTAAAAAAAGCTAGTTTTTGTGGTATGTGGTATAATAAATTGGAGAGGAGATTGGAATGATTAAAATAACAAAACAAAAATTAAGAATAATACCATTACTTATCATTTTGTTTTTACTCACAACATTTTTTGTGGCTTGTAGCAAAAATGCAAATCAAAATGAAGATAAAAATCCACCATCTCCACCCGCACAAAAAGTTTGGGGTATTAAATATATTGGCAATAGCATGACGGTTGACGAAAATTCTCCGCTTGAACACATTGAAGGTACAGAAACCATTTTGAAAAGAGCAACAAAGCGGGGGTATTTATTTCAAGGTTGGTTTTTGAATGAGAATTTTTCGGGTGATGTGATGACCAAAATCTCACCTGATTTTGAGTCAGAAAATTCGTTTGATACAATTTATTTATACGCAAAGTTTGATGCTGAAAGTTACAAAATTATTTACCATTTAAATGGCGGAATGCTTGGTGAAAACTCTCCAACAATGCACACTTTTGGCGAGAAAACAAAACTTGTTACTCCAACATTAGTTGGGTATAGTTTTGGTGGTTGGTTTGATGATGACGGATATGTTGAGAATAGTGAACTTCAGCCAACAAAATACACTGCAGATATAAATTTGTCAGCAAAATGGAATGCAAAAACTTTTTTCATTAAGTATCAACTTAATGGTGGAAAATTGGGGGATAACTCGCCGACTGAGCATGAGTTTAATGTTGAAACGATTTTGGTTGATGCAAAGCGTGACGGTTTTAAATTTGAAGGCTGGTTTGATAACGAAAAGTTTGAAGGAAACGCTCTTACAAAACTTGGAGCGACTGACATTTTGAGTGACATTACGCTTTATGCAAAATGGTCAGGCGAGACTTATAAAATCAGTTTTGTTGATATTGACGGCAGTGTTCTTTCAACGCAAATAGATGAAGTTTTGCACACAAATGGAGAAGAAACAAATTTACCGAGTGGCTTGATTTCAAATAGTTATTTAAGATTTGGTGGATGGTCAAGTAATATTTACGGTGGTGGACTCGTTTTTGAAAATGAAATTCCAAGCAATGTTGTTTTGACCCATGACGCAAATTTTTATGTAAATTGGCTAGGTGACGGTTCGTATCAGTTGAATATTGACAAAACGGGTTATGAAGTTTTTGCATCTTCAATTCCGCAAAACAGACCGTTTGAAGTTGCAGAATTTTACAAAGGCTTGCCCGTTTTAAGTATTGCTGACGACGCTTTTTACAAAAATAGCATGGGTTTGCATACTGTGATTTTGCCAAAATCAATCATTTCAATTGGTGCAAATGCGTTTAGAGAAGCACCATTAACTGAAATAATTTTCAATGGTAAAAGCAATTTGCAAAAAATTGGCAGTGGAGCATTTTTGAAAAGCACACTTGAACGATTTGAATTGCCAAGCAATACGCCTCTCAAAATAATTGAGACAAAAGCGTTTTATCAATGCTTTAATTTGCAAACGCTTATTCTTCCGCAAACAGTTTCAACCGTTGTGAGTGGTATAGTTGGTTCAGAAACTATGGATAATAAATTTGCATACACAACAATTTATGTTGAAGGTTTTGAAGAAAAACCAAGTGGTTGGCATTCTCAATTTACTGGAAGTAGAACTGGACCAGTTGTGGTTTATGGCGTTGTGCTTGGCAAAACAGAAAATAAACCATTTGTGAAGCAATTCACCAAAACCGCAAAAAGCATTGATGGGGTAACTGATTCTAATAAGGGCTACAATCCAACTCGTGAAGGCTTTAAATTTAAAGGTTACCTAGCCGAAGATAAAAATTATAAGGATTTATACGATGTTTCAATATCTGTCAAAGACGGAACAGCTGTTGAAGTTGTGTGGGAAGAAAATGAGCAAGTTTTTTAAATTGTTATTAGTTTGTATTACATTTTTTTCTTGAGTTTATGTTGTTGCTTGTGATTATAATGCTGCAACTGGAATGGCATTTAACCGCCCCAATATTTATAGAGGATAGACTAGACGAGGAGTTGGACACCTCACAAATAACATTAGATGGAATGACAGAGCTTGTACCATTTGCCCCAAAAACAAAGTTTAGGTTGGAGAGATATGTAGAGAAAGACCACAGTGATACACCTACTAGACTTAAGACTGACTTATTTGACTACTTCAAACACTTTAAAGAGCGTGATTGTGTACAAACTGTTGTTATGGATATGTGGGAAGCCTATAGAGATTTATCTAAATTCTTCTTCAAAAACGCTATGATTGTTGCATATAAGTATCATTTCGTAAGACAAGTCATTGTGCTTTGGACAAAGTACGCAAACGACTACAAAAAGAAATATCCAAAGATAAGAGATTAAATTATAAGAGATGTAGAAAACTATTCTATAAAGACTACAATCAAATAACTGATACACAAATGATACAGTTGCTTAATTTGCTTGATTGTCATTTAGATTGGCAAGCAGCGTGGTCGTTGAAAGAATTATTTGTGATTCTATAACGAGTGATGATTATGAGAAAGCAAGAGTACTATTTCGACAGTGGATAGATACAGTATAAGAGAGTAGATTGCCTGAGTTTAAGGATGCTATAATAGCATTTAGCAATTGGTTTGAGTATATACTAAACTCAAAAAGGACGCATTTAACTAATGGCTTTACAAAGGGTAAGAACAACAAAATCAAGGGACTAAAACGCAATGCTTATGTATACCAAAATTTTAAAAGATTTAGAAATAGAATACTCCATTGTGGATAAATTACCCCAGTATAACAGGTATAGGTTATAGGGGGTACCCCCTATAACCTATACCTGTTATACTCTCTAAACTACATTACTTCTATTATACTAAATTTCCCTATACCCCAACATTTGAAAAGAGCCTAAAAAAACTACTCAGTCACAGTTACAGTCAATGTATCTTTGGCTACTTCCTTATCATCTTTCCATAGGCTTACTATAATTTGGCACTGACCATTAGCTACACCAGTTATTCTAACGCCTTCTACTTCATTTTTATTGTCACTAGCATAATAAATTTCAGCAGTCGCTATATCAGGATTTGAACTTTCTACCTTAATGCTAGAATTTTCCATAGAATAATCCAATCCTACATCTACGGTAGAACCTGCCTTAACGCTTACTTCATCTTTGTGAAAGCTTATGGAATTACCTTTGCCTATGCTACAAGCCATCAATAATGCACCTAATAAAATTAAGGTTACAACTAGTGTTGATTTGCTAAGAAATGTTGTCTTTTGATTGTATAACATAATTATATTCTCCTCTATAATAAGTATATAGATTAATATAGTTTTTGTCAAGTGTGAAAAATTTCGTCATCCGTTTGGTTGAGTTAATTGTCTTGTTGCCTTACTAGTGTCAAAAAAGCCAATTCAGGTTTATTGTTGACTCGTAGTGGCGTGTATTTTGTATGTACCAAACCACGACTAACAAATATATAATTGTCATCTCTTTGAATAAGGCCAGAAGCATACTTTGGAAACAAACTTTGATTTAATGCAAATATAGCTCCAAAAAACGGTAATCTAATTTGCCCACAGTGTGTATACCCTGAGTTGTTATAGTCCCTAACAAATGTGGGTATCCTATAAACCCATTAGGAGTGGGAATAGAGTTAGGTTGCTATAATAAACGATAGGTATAGGGATATGCCTGTGCGTGCGAAGTATCCCATCTTACCGGAAGGTAGTGTGGGTATCTTTTGCTTAAAAATTAATTATTTTTATACATACTTGTTCAGTAAATTTTTCTATTTTCATATTTTTACCTAATATGCTAGATTTGTTTGACTTTAGTATTCTTATTAGTGATTGGGTTATATTGTTGGACTCCTGATTAAGGTTAAAACTATATTTTAGCATTAGAGCAACTGACATAATTATTCCAATTGGATTTGTATAATCTTTTTGAGTATAATAGTTGTATGCCCCATATACACCATAGTTGTATGCCCCCAAAACTACTTTTGGCAAACTATGTTTTGTAGTTAACGCACTCGCTTGTGAAAGTATTATTTTGCCTAAAAGTGCATTGCTAAGAACTATATTTAGGTCTTGTGGTTTAGTGATAAGTAAAGATGTAAAGTCATCTATAGACATTGATTGATATTTTACAGTAGGATATAGACTAGATGTTTTTTTTATAGTTTGTCGCCATAATATACTAGACAATGCACAGTCAGCCATATCAACCAAAGTGATAGTTTTGTCAGATTTTTTTGCAAGTTCAAATGCCAAAGTACTAATTCGTTGTATTTGATTTGTAGTTATTGTTGTAGAATCAAATGCTTGCATCCCCTGAGTGGTATTTGTTTTGTATCCCTTATCACTACTAAACACGCCACTAGAAGTTTCTATTACAAATGTTATATCTATATTTTGTTTGAGTATTTTGTCTTTGAGGGGCGAATAGTGGGGGAGTATATTTAGGTATTTTAGTGGTACGATTGTGGCATACAGTTTTAGATTGTTGTATAGTTTTTGAATACATAACCTAGATTGATCTACCCCAAACACATCATTGTATTTGGGGTTTCCAATTGTTCCTATTAGTGTTGCATTGCAATCTAAACATGTGTCTATAGTATCTTGTGGCAAAGCAACGCCAGTTTTGGCTATAGCTTCGCCACCAATATCACTGTATTTGAATTTGAAGTTGTGACCATATTTGAGTTTTATTGCACTCAATATATCGGCAGCAGCTTGAATTAGTTGTTTCCCATTGCCATCACCTATTAGTAGCGAAATTTTGTATTCCATTATAATTTCCTAATTATCTTTAGTTTTAAATTATTTTTTATTTTGTGAAATTTGCAACACAGTTCCATCTGTATTTGGTTGTACTAAATGTGTATAACGAGCTAGCCATCCAATATTGGTATTTAGTTTGTAGTCATATCTTTTTATTCTATGTTTAAATTCTTTTGAAGGTATATCCAATTCTATTTTATTTTTTTGTATATCTATAATAATTTTATCATTATCTCTAACAATTGCAAGTTCACCTTCAAGATAACATTCGGGAGTAATATATCCTACACAATAGCCATCTCCAAAGCTTATTCTACCATCAGTCACAATTGCAACAGTATCTTGTATCCCATATCCTACCAATATAGCATATAGTGCATATAGATCTCTCAATCCAGGAGCTCCCTTGGCTCCTTCATATTTTATTACAATACAATCACCAGACTTTATATTTTCTACAACTAGTAAAGCCAATAGAGCATCTTTTGCACTATCAAACACTCTACAACGCCCTACAAATGGTTTTGTGCTATTATTGGGTGTACGACGAATCAATGCTCCATATTCTGCTATGTTGCCCTTTAGTACTGCAATACTTCCCATATTTGTATATGGATTACTGTTGGGTCTAATAATATTTTCATCATTAGAAAAATATTTTGTTATATTTTGTGATAAAGGTTTTAAATTTATTCCTAATACATTTCCATCAATTAATCCCTCTGTTAATAATTGATTTAAAACTACAGCAACACCACCAGCTTTGTAAAAATCCAAAGAACTTTGTCCATTGTGGTGCATGGCAACTAGGGTAGGTACTTTGCTAGATATGTTGGAAAAGTTTTCAAATGATAATTTTATTTGACATTCTTTGGCTATTGCGATTAAGTGTAGAACGCAATCCAAATTTGCACTTATAGAGCACGATAGTGCTAATGCATTGTCAAATGCATTTTTTGTCAATAGCATTTTTGGTTGTATACTTTCTTGAACAAGTTTGACTATGTCATGTCCTGAT
The DNA here is from genome assembly GCA_009787385.1 of Bacillota bacterium. Lineage (GTDB taxonomy): Bacteria > Bacillota > Clostridia > Christensenellales > Pumilibacteraceae > WRGC01. The sequence continues at coordinate 38,501 of WRGC01000004.1, read as the reverse complement.
TGTCTACATAAGATATAATGTGAGTTTGTATTTGAAGGTGTAGTTCCACAACCAAAATTAGCTATACCTAGAGCTTCACAAATGCATGCCATAGAGTGGAGATGGGGGTATCCATAATTGTTTAAAGACTGTTGTTCTAGGTTTGTCAATTTATCTAGACTGGTAGCCCCTGCTTTGACTTGTCCAATAGTATTTAATACAGAAATTAATCCATGAGAATTATTCAAATCATTTGAAAATCCAAAACTAGTTACTATTAAAGGGGTAGCCGTGCGAATAGCTCCCATCAGCAATCCTGCAATTGCATGGTCATAATTTGCAACCAACACTACACCATCTAAATGATGCAGTGTTATAAGTGACTGTACACTATCAGCCAAAAGCTCTCTATAAGGCAGACAATAGTTGCTATTTTCTGTTAATGATAGCCCATCATCTACACAAGTAAGTGGGAAAACAAGAGAAATTGCACCACTCAACAATATTCCTTGTTGTATGTAGTGTATAGTATCTTGTATATTTAAAGTGCTTTTGGGTGAATTAGCATACACGATACCAATAGTATATTTTTTTGTATCTTCAGGATTTAATCCCAAATTTATTAACTTTGCTCTTTCAGCAGATTTTTCTATTCCTTGAAGTTGTTCTTTGTGCATAATGTGTTTTTATGAGATATTGATAATATAATTACTTCTTTTTTTGTCCTAGTAAATTGGAATAAAAATTGCTATGCCTACGAGTTGTAGGCACATCGTCAATATTTGAATTGTCAAGATTTTTGTTATTATATATACTTTTTATAGTATCTTTAGTATTCGATTCGGGTTTGACTATTTGTTTTAATTTGGATTTTTGCAAAGCTTGATTGAATTCTAATATACTTTGATATCTGTTTTTAGAGTATACACTTAATGCTCTCATCAATGCTATTTCTTGAGATTTAGAGATTACTGCATTCATATTTGATGGTGGTATAATGTTGTCTTTGTAAAGTCTTTGTATGCTTTCTGGAGGCAACTTGCCAACTAGACAAAAGTACATTGTGCATGCTAATGCATATACATCACTCCAAGGACCTTGTTCACCATGTTTTCTGTACTGTTCTTCTGGAGCAAAACCGTGTTTTAGGACAATTGACATTGAGTTGTCATGATAGTTTAGGCGTTTTGATGCTCCAAAGTCCACTAATTTTGCACCATTTTTGGTTATAATTATATTATCTGGACTTATGTCTCTGTGTATCAATCCTTTTTGATGTACGCTTTGCAATCCATCAAAGATAGGCAACAACATTTGATATAGTTCGTCAAACTTTAGATTACCTTTTTGCTTGTGTACCAACTTAAGTTGAAGCCCTTCTAAGTATTCCATTACTATATAAGATGTTTTGTTTGTATTAAAAAAATCAAGTACATCAACTATACCTGCAGTATTTTTTAGTGATGCTAATGTCTTTGCTTCATGCATAAATCTATTTATGCATTTTGTATTTGCGATTAGATTGGCTTTATCTTTGAGTTGTAAGCAATTAGAGCGAGGTGTTCTATATACATATGCATTGGGGAACAGTTCTTTTATGGCTACTTTTACGCCATCTGTCATACGCCATGCAAGATAAGTTATACCAAAACCACCTTCACCTATAGCCTTACACAACAAATATTTTTTATGCAAAACAGTTCTCGCCGCAATATGGTGAGAAGGTGATGGGGTGTCATCTGCTTTTTGTTTGCATGTAGTACAAACCCTATCACCACCCAACTCACCAAAGCAAGATAGGCATGTTGTTTTGTTATTGCGGTTAGATTCCATATTAATTAGAGTGAAAGCAAAATATAGTTTGCAAATAAAAATTTTTGCAACTATATAAACTTATCTATTACAAAAATTTATTGTTTATCTTTGTATCTATTTTATTCAATGATTGGATTATACAACTTGTGCTACAATTGCAGTAAAGTTGTCATTGTTGTATGGTGCTCTTTTGATTAGCCTTTTTTCCATTCGTGATATGGCATCTTCTGGAGATTTTGATATTCTAAGTATACCTTCCATTTCCTCTTCAAAGACATATTCCCACCAACCGTCAGTACATATCAAAAACCAATCACCTGATTGCAATGGTTTGTCTAAAACTTGACAGTCAGGTTCTGCAAAATAGTCACTCCCTAATACTCTAGTAAGTTTGTTTTGGTCCTTGTGTGTACGCACTTCGCTCAACTTTATCTCACCTCTTTCTACAGCGGCTTGAGCCATGCTATGGTCTAGTGTCTGCATTTGTAGCTTTCCATCACTAAAATAATATACTCTACTATCTCCAATATGAGCTAAGATTGTGGTATTGTAATTTGTAAATAGGGTAGCTACAGTAGTGCAACTGCTTATTAATTTGGGTTTGTCTTCTTTATAATTTACAACATAGTTGTGAGCATCAAATATGTAGTCATGGACTTTTGTCTTGTCTACAAATGGTGTTGCTTTATCCTTTTTTACGCTAGAAAAGGATTGCAAAATTCTGTTGGCACACAAGCTACTTGCAACTTCACTACCTACATAACTCCCAAGTCCGTCGCATACAACTAGACATGCACAATAATTGTTGATAGAAGATGCAACAAAGTCTTGGTTGTATTGTCGCCCTCCCTGCTTACATATGCTTGCAATTGACATTTTCATGAATTGATTATATACCTTTTTACCAAAATTTGCAAATGTTTTTGGTAAAGACAAGTTGACAAATGAGACATTACAAAATTTAATTATAAAAAATTTTGTTTGTTTATTATGTTATATAAATTGTCTATTAAATTAAATTGAATATTGCTAATTTTGCATGTCTAAAAAACATAAAATTAAAAACAAAAAACTGTTAACAATTGCTACAAAGTTAGGATAGATAACAAAAACTTTATTGTTGCAAATATAAGTAGAAATAATAAATTATTTCAATAATTCGTTGCTAGGATTTACCCACAATGTTTTTTGGTTGGCGTATGTGACGAATCCTGGTTTTGACCCTCTTGGTTTGGACACATTTTTGATTTGAGTATAATCTACAGGGACTTTATCTGTATGTTTTGCTTTAGAGAAAAAAACAACAAGTTGTGCAACTTTAGTTATAGTCTGTATAGTTGGGACTTTAGGTCTAGATGATATTACAGCATGACTGCCATGAATTTTTTGAGCATGCAACCAAATGTCGGTACTATGAGCCTTTTTGTATAGTATGTCATTTTGCATGTTATTTTTACCAATTTTTACTATAAAACCATCTATTTCAAAGACTCGTGGTTCGCTAGTTTGTGTTGTGTTGTACTTGCTTGTAGATTTTGTGATTAGTATTTTTGATTGAATCATTTCTTGTTCTATACTATCTAATGTTTCCATATCTATTGCTTGTGCAATCATATCTTGCAATGATTTGTAATAATCTAAATCTTGTTCTATTTGTATCAATTGTGGATTAGATATTTCTATTGCCTTTTTTTGTTTATTATATTTTTTAAAATATTCTTGAGAATTTTGTGAAGGACTTTTTTTGGGATCTAATTGTATAACTGTATCACAATTATCATAGTAATTGTATACTTTAATTTGTGTGTCGCCATATTTTGCCAAATATATATTGGCAACTAACAATTCTCCCAATATTTTATATTTTTCATAATCCTTTGATTGGTCTACAATTTTTTTAATTTTAGCATACTTTTTGTTGGTTTTTTTGTACAAGTCTTGTAGGGTACTATTGAGCCGTATGGACATATCTTGTATAGCTTTTTGTGACAATACATTTTCAAAATAGTAGTCAACACATTGATAGAGTGTGTCAAATTTTTTTATTTCGTCGCAGTCTAGATTGTCAGGTTGTAATTGTTGATGCACAAACCAATCTATACAAAAACCATTTTTAAAGCATACGCAAGGATTTTTTTGTAAATCAACATATTTATCAAACTTGTCTATAATATTTTGTATATGAATACTTGGTGTAGGTGGATTGTATTGCAATCCTACTAGAATTGGTCTGTTGGGTGCTATATCTATAGAAGCCTTGTATAAGCAATCAGAGATAGTCATATCAGGCAAGTTGAGTAGTAGTATATTAGACCGTCTCCCCATGAGTTCTGCTACTAGAATTTTTTGATGTTTTGTGCCCAATTCGTCATGATGTACAAATTTTATTTGTACAATTCTTTCGTATTGGACAGTATTTATTTCTTTTATTGTAGCTCCTACAAGATGACGCTTGATATGCATGCAAAGATTGGATTGAATGCTAGTATTGTCTAGTTTGTGTGTGTTTAACTGTATTCTACTATAGTTTGGATTGCAACTTATTAGTAAATTATAATTTTGATTATTAGCTCTAATTGCAAAAACTATATTGTTAGTCTCAGTATTGTATACCTTGTTGACTTTTCCACCATTGAGAAGTTGATTTAATTCTTGAGTTAAAAAATAATAATGTAATGCGTCGCTTGGCATGATTTTAATTATAATTTATATTGTTACTTTTGTAAAGATAATATCAATGTATCCTATTTATGTCTTTGTATAATAAAATACAAGTAATCAATATTTTAAAACAGTACCTAAAAGCTTGCTTTTTTTGTATTAAAAACATATAATGTATACATATAATTGTAAGAATATTTGCTAGAGAAGTAGTATTAATGTCTTTAGTGAATAGGCAACATATAGGTTGAATAATTAAAAAATTAGGTATGTTGCTATCATTTTAGTTTACATAAAGGAAGAAATTTTATGGCAAAGAAAAACACAGAAGACAGCAAGTCAACGCAAAATTCTATAAAAGACAAGGATGAAAAGTCTAAGGCAATTGATTTGGTAATAGGACAAATAGAAAAAAACTTTGGCAAGGGCTCTATAATGAAACTTACAGAAGTACCTATAGTTGCAACTGAGGTTATTTCTACAGGTTGTCTTTCTATAGACATAGCTTTGGGAATTGGAGGATTGCCAAGAGGGCGAATAGTAGAAATATATGGACCTGAGTCAAGCGGAAAAACTACTTTGTCTTTGCATGTCGTAGCACAAGCACAAAAGAATGGCGGACATGTTGGATTTATAGATGCCGAACATGCTTTAGACCCTGTATATGCCGGAAAGCTTGGTGTAGATTTATCTAAATTGTACATTTCTCAACCTGATAATGGTGAACAAGGATTGGATATAGCAGAGAGTTTGGTTCGTAGTGGTGCTTTTGATTGTATTGTAGTAGACAGTGTGGCTGCATTGACTCCAAAAGCTGAAATAGATGGTGAGATGGGTGATAGTCATATGGGTTTGCAAGCTAGACTTATGAGTCAAGCTTTGCGTAAACTTGCAGGTGCAGCCAATAAATCTAAAACTCTAATAATTTTTATTAATCAACTTAGAGACAAAATTGGAATCTCTTATGGTAGCCCTGAGACTACTCCAGGTGGGAAGGCACTCAAGTTTTATGCGAGTGTTCGTATTGATGTGCGTCGCAAGGAGCAAATTAAAGATGGACAAGATGTAATAGGAAATAGGACGGTAGTGAAAATAGTCAAGAACAAATTAGCTCCACCATTTACTATGGCAGAGTTTGATATAATGTATGGCAAGGGGATAAGTGCAGAGGGTTGTGTACTTGACATGGCAATAGAGTATGATATTATCCAAAAGTCTGGCAGTTGGTTTAGTTATAATGACGAACGATTGGGACAAGGTAGAGACAATATTAGACAAATGTTAGAAAACAACAAGCCGTTGTTGACTGAAATAGATGCAAAAGTTCGTGCTTATATGGAAGCTAACAAAGTAGATATACAACACGCTGATGAAATTGAAGAGTTTGATGACGAAGAATAAGTAATTGTTGAATTAAGCAATTATATTAGATACAAATAATATAATTGCATAACATACTGTAGTATAATAATAATGCTAGTTGCATCTTTATTGTTGATATATTTATTCGGTTGCTTTTTATAAACCAAGGTATCATACTATTATAGTATTGATAAAAGGACACTAGATTTTATTATTCTTAGATATAGCAAGTAAGTATAAAACTATATATGCAAAAACTGATGATAATTTATGGGGCTACCGCATCGGGCAAATCTGACTTTGCTATGAGGTATGCCTCTTGTCATAATGGAGAGATAGTGTCTGCTGATAGTATGCAAATATATAGGGGTATGGATATTGGTACTGCCAAGCCTAGTGTGCAAGATAGGCAAAATATAGCACATCACTGTATAGATATTGTACAACCTAATCAATCATTTAGTGTAGCAAGTTGGGTTCAATTTGCAGATTTGGCTATATTGGATATTTTAAAACGAAACAAATTGCCAATTATTGTTGGTGGCACGGGGTTGTATATCAAGGGATTGTTGTACAAGCATGACTATGTGGACAGTGATCCAAAAATAAGAGAAGAGCTAGAAACTCAACTGCAACAAAAAGGAAGCAGTTATTTGTATCAAAAATTGTATAAAGTTGATAATATTTCTGCTACAATGATTGGTTCTAATGATACTAAGAGACTTATAAGAGCGTTAGAAATTTATATGGTTACGGGAAAACCAAAGTCACAATTTACAATTTCAGCTATTCCAAGATATCAATATCAGTTGCATGAGATAAGTTTGGATAGAGTAGAATTATACAAAAGAATAGACAAAAGAGTAGATGATATGATAAAATATGGGTTAGTTCAAGAAGTTGAGACAATGTTACCATATAGAAATTGTCAAAGTATGCAAGGTATAGGTTATAGACAACTTTTGAGTTATTTTGATGGTGTGCATACTTTGGAACAATGTATATCTCAAATCAAACAAGCTACACGCAACTATGCTAAGCGACAACTTACTTTTTTTAGACATCAAATTTCTTGATAGAAATTATAAAGGGCGATTGTATATGTGACAATCTGCCTTAGCATATATATTGTTTTGATAACGAGCTATTGCAAATCTTGCAGTATGCTAGGAGAAAATATGCAACGCAATGACAATTATACGATAGAAGAAATTGTAGTAAAAACACCAAAATCAACAATCTTTACTGTACAAACCTACTTTGTAGGCTTGGTTGCACTTTCTGTATTGTTTTTGGTACTTCTCAATATATATGCTTTAAGACCAATTGGGTTTGGCAATATAGCTCTCAACGAATTTGGTATTGTCTTTATAGCTCCTGTAATGGTTATTCAAAAGATTGTTGTAGATGTATGGGGTAAAAATACAGCTTACAAGATTTCTTTATTTGCCTTAGTTTGTCAAATTGTTGTAATACTTTTGACGCTATTAGCATTGGCATTGCCTGTAGATGATGCTAGGGCGGAGATGGCGTACAACTTTAAATTGGTATTTGAAAGTCATTGGCGTATTGTACTAGCATCTATATTGGCATTTATAGTTGCTACTTTGTGCAATATTTATATTTTTGACAAAGTCAAAGCTTATTGCCAATCACGCATAAAAGAAAATATAATTTTCTTTTTGGCAGCAATAATTAGTACTTTAATAGCACAATTGGCAGATGACAGTACCTTTAATATATTGGCATATGCACCAATAGGACTGACAAGTTATGAGTTTGATTGGAGAACAGTTTTTATGACACTTTTTGTAGGTGCAGGTTTGCAAATATTGTTAGAAGCTTTCATAGTAGGTAGTTTTGCGATGCATTTTTCTAAAAGGATAAAGAGGAAACTAGTGCAAAATCAAATACAAATGAGCAGTGTTTTTCACAAATATGACGCAATGGTGTAAGATACAATCACTAGCTTTGTTGAAAATTATTTTGACAACACTTTAAATAAAAGGGAAATATAAAATATAATATGAAGTATACAGTAATTACAGGGGCAAGTAGTGGAATAGGTTATGAATCTGCTATTGCATTTGCTAAAAGAGGACATAATCTAGTTATAGTGGCTAGAAGAGAAAATGAACTTAATAAGCTTAGACAACAAATTATTGAAATTAATGATAAACTATCTGTGCTTGTTAAGGTTGTTGATTTGAGTAATATAGATAATGTTTACAAATTTTATGATAGTTTAAAAGATATTGAGATAGATATTTTTGTAAATAATGCTGGTTTTGGTGATAGAGCTTTGGTTGGTGAAGCGGATCTTAATAAAATAAATACTATGCTCAGTCTCAATGTGACTGCGCTTACTATTTTATCTAATTTGTTTATAAGAGATTATAAAGATAAATCAAGTACTCAACTCATCAATGTATCATCTTTTGTTGGATATCATATTCTATCATCAAATGCCGTTTATTGTGCTACAAAATTTTTTGTTAGTTCATTTACTGAGATTTTGGCTCAAGAACTTAGGGATAACAAAAATAAATGCAAAGCCAAAGTTCTTGCACCAGCTGTGACTGAAACAGAGTTTTCACAAGTTGCTGCAGATGTAAAAGAATTTAGTTACAAACAAAATTTATCTAAGTACCATACTGCAAAAGAAATGGCAGAATTTTTGATGCAACTTGTTGATAGTGACAAAGTGCTTGGTATAGTTGATATCAATACATACAAATTTGTATTGAGAGATGGTCAATGTCCTCTTGCACCATGAATAATAGAGCAATAAAAATTGAAAAACAGTTGTGATAAAAACAAAGGGATACTATGGCAAAATCGTTGAATATAAAAGTTTGGGACAAGCTTTATCCTAAACAATTAGAGATTAAGTTGGATGGAAATACTATAAGAAAGGATGCCGTTAAAAGAGCTGATTCAATTAAAGGTTGGGATATACAAAAGATTGACTCTAAAAAAGCAGATACAGATATAAGCAATTATAAGATTATTGCTTTGAAACCCAAGATACAAAGCAACAATGTTGTTGTAGCTTCTAAATCAAACAATAATTCTACACAAAACAAAACACAGAATGTATCAAATGCTAAAAAGCAAGTTAATTCACAAAAAAAATCTACTAATTCAACAAATAATATAAAGTTGGATACTTTAGTCAATAATACACATCAAGATAAGATTCCCGAAATTTGGTTTAGAGTATTTGGAGACAATGATACTGGAAGAGATTTTTGTGGTAGAGTAGTCAATAGGGATACAGTAGGAGGATATAGAGATTGGGATATAGATCATATTGTTCCTATAGCAGAAGGTGGGACTAATGACAAAACAAATTTGCAAATAACAAGCAAGATAACTAATAAAGAAAAGGCAAACAAATTGATATTTTTTACTAATGGTAAATTGTATCAAGTAAAAAACAATAAAAAAGATAAAATTGCTAACAATCAATTTTATGATTATGGTCATTGTGATTATTGTGTGGTGGAGATTTGAGATAATAGGTAAAAGTGATAAGGTTGGTTGAAGTATATTATTTTATAAACAGTATAAGTTTTGGTAAAATAATTTTTTATTAAAGTCTATTTACAAATAATTGTTGCAACAAGCTTTGGACTGTGATATTATTTAGCTTGTAAAATACAAAAGTATAAAGGAAAAATTTTGAATAGCAAGTTTGGATTAATAAAGCATTATAAGCAAGACTTTGGAGGATTGAGTATAGCTATCTTTCTAGGTATTTTGGTTAATGTTATGTCTACTCTGACTCCATTAGTGCCTCAGTTGCTAATAGATAGAGTTATCAATCCAGCACTAGGTAATGGTATTTCTTACAACCAAAACTTGCTCAATATATTTATTGATAGTATACAGCCAAATGATTATTGGGGATTGTTTTGGGTGTTGTTTGTAGTCTTTGTAGTTATTATTTTTATCAAACTTGTGGCAAATTATAGTAGGTGGCAAATTGCCAATTATTTTGCTATGAGAGGAGAATCTCGTTTGCGAAGACAAGTATTTGAACAAATGTTGTCTCAAAATTCTGCAGTAATTTCAAAGTATACTAGTGGTAAAATTCTTAGTATATGCAACACTGATATCACTACAATGCAACAATTTTATGCCAATCAAATAATGTATATAAGTGGCGTAATAATATTTTTTTCGTTTAGTGTATACATTGTATTTACAATGAATCCAATATTGATTATTGTCCCAATAGTAGGTGGAGTTTGTACATTTGTAGTAGCAATAATATTTGCCAAGATATCAAAACCACAACTTGTAGAAATAGGGCAAGCTAGAATGGATTTGTCAACAACCGTTCAAGAAAATATTCAGGGCGTAAGAGTTGTGCGTTCATATGCTACCGAAGATATAGAGCAAGTAAAATTTGACTATGCCAACAATAATTTGAGAAATAAGTTTGTTGGACGAGCCAATGTTAGAGCTAGATTTCATGTTATATTTAATACAATAAGTCAGGCTATTTTTTTTGGAAGTATGATTATTGGTGTATTGCTTGCTGTAGATGGCAAGTTGAGTGCAGGGCAATTGGCTACACTATTTGTATATACGGCACTTATAGCAGAGCCATTTGGTACTCTTGCCGATATACTCAATGAATTGCAAAATACTTTGATAGCGTCCAATCGTGTATTTGGGTTTATGAATACTCCAAATAATATTGTAGATGGAGCTAATCCACCATTGAATATAGATGCAAATAGACCTCATATCATTTTAAAAGGCGTTAGAGTTGAGTCTGATGACAAGACATTGGTGCATGATATAGATTTAGATTTGCCATATGGCAAACGCTTGGGTATAATGGGTAAGACTGGAAGTGGTAAGACAGTTCTTATTAAAAGCTTGATGAGATTTTATGATTGTGTAGAAGGTAGTATTGTTTGCAATGGAGTAGATATCAAGGAATATAAAGTAGAAGATGTTAGAAAATTGTATGGATATGTAATGCAGGATTTGTTTTTGTTTAGCGAATCTGTCTACAACAATATTGCATTTTATGACACAAATGCTGGATTGGAGAGAGTGCAACAGGCAGCAAAAATCTCTCAAGCACATGATTTTGTATCTAGTCTTAGTGATGGTTATGATACAATAATTGGCGAAAAGGGAGTAGGATTGTCAGGTGGGCAAAAACAAAGGGTGAGCATGGCAAGAGCTTTTCTTAAGAATGCACCTATTTTGCTATTTGATGACTGTACTAGTGCATTGGATATGGATACCGAACGCCAAGTTATGGACAATATAGATAAAAATTTTGGGAAAAATACTATGATAATATCAACACATAGAGCTTCAAGTGTAAAAAATTGTGATGAAATAATCTTTTTAGAACAAGGTAGAATAGTAGAGAGAGGTACTCATGAGCAGCTTATGCAAGCAAGAGGTGTATACTATAACATTTTTATAGCACAACAAGCAATGCAAGAAGAAATAATGGTTGGCTGATACTTAATTTTATATAGAGTTATTATATGTTGCAACAAATTATATCACAATTTGACTTAAAGTCATCTTTGGACAATTATACACCTTTTGACAAAGAAGAATTGGAGTCATTAAATAAGTTTAAACAATTTTTGAATACTCAAGAAAATGTATTTGATAGGATAAATACATTTGGGCATATTACTGGTAGTGGGTATTTGTTTAATAGCGACTTGACTCAAGTTTTGCTTACACATCATCGCAAGGTAGATTGTTGGTTGCAATTTGGTGGACACAGTGATGGTGATACAAATACTATGAGAGTAGCTGTAAGAGAGGTTCAAGAAGAATCAGGCATAATGGATTTTGATTTGGTTGAGAATGATATATTTGATATTGATGTGCATATGTTTAAAAATATTTTTGTTGACGATGACACTCATTGGCATTTTGACATTAGATTTGCTTTCAAGACTAATCAAACTAATTATACTATCTCACACGAAAGTAACGATATAAGATGGTTTAGTAAATCAGAGTTTGAAAGCAAGTTTGACAAGTTGGTAGCCAATACCCCTAGAATTGTGGCTAAGTGGAATAGATTGGTTGGTAGTTGCAAGTAGTATAGTGATTTTCATTAAGTTTTTATAGTTTTTGGACAAATTATCATATTAAATTTGACACATAGTTTATAGAAATCAAATAACACAAAGGGACAAATACATGCAAGAAATTACATTGCTTATTACTACACTTACTCCAACACTAGCATTTGTTGGTACTTTTGTGACTATCTTTATGACAATAAAGAATGCTCAAAGTACTAGAAAAGCTGCTTTGATAACAGCTTATATTAATGCCAAAATAGAACATATTAAAAACTTTAAGGTATATTTGCAAATGTTTTTGGATGAGTATATCACAAATAGTATACAAGATCCACAAAAATTGATGGTGATAAAGGCAAAAATTGATACTAGTATGCTAGGAGATGAAGAAGCTTATAAACCTTTTCATGATTATCTAGAAAATTGTATGGTTAGTGAATTTAGTATGGAAATTTATACCAATATGATGCATATTGGTGAAGAAGTTGTAGATGCTATTTGGGATAAAATAAAATTAGAGACTGGACTCAATCTCAATGCTGAAACTAGTTTGCTTAAATCTATTGGCAATAGTACTGTAGGTATGATTACTCCTAGAGCTTTAAAGAAATTGATGAAGAAGAACAATAAGCAACACAAGACTGATGAGCAAAATAGTAGTCTTGACAATTGACTGTTGATAGTTGTTTGCAAAATAAATTCTTATTTTACAATGACTCCTAGAAAATAAATTTTAAAAAACCATGTAAGGATATACAAATTTGATTGACAATTTTATACAAATATTGTACAATAAAATTGTTGTGAATGTGTGACTTTTGTATGGTTTTAAAATATTGTTTGTCATCACAATAGCTAGCAGTAATTGATAATTATTGTTATATACTGTTCTGTTTTTACTGTTAGTTATCAAAATGCGGATGTGGCGGAATGGCAGACGCGCTGGTCTTAGGAACCAGTATCCTTGATGTGGGGGTTCAAGTCCCTTCATCCGCACCATTATATAGATATAGAAGGCAATCATGGAAGTAATCAAACAAGGTAATCTAGACAAAATAGGTAAGTTGACTAAGACATGTTCTAAATGTGATTGTGAATTTGTTTACGAAAAACAAGATGTACAGATTGGCAAGAGATACTATAGTGATACCAATACCGTTAGATTTGTATCTTGTCCTACATGTCTCTACAGAATATATGTATCAGTAAATGATTCTAAGTATTTGGATACTAGGTACATTAGTCAGTTTAGTATTATTCCTTCTTAAATTTAATTTTATTCATATATTATTTATAATATATGCGGAAGTGGCTCAGTGGTAGAGCGTCACCTTGCCAAGGTGAATGTCGCGAGTTCGACTCTCGTCTTCCGCTCCATATTTGAGATTATGCACTGTCTTAAAAATAAGATAGTTGCATAGTTTTATTTAAATCATAATTTAAATGAGATTCTATAATAAATGGGTTCTATAATAAATGTTGGGGTGACGAAGTCACACCCAACATTTTGTTGTTCAAAATTAGTTTTGTATTTAGTAGATAACGGAATTTTATTATTAACTTTTTTATTTCATAGTTCTTACATAATTTGACAATATATATATATATATATTGTCAAATTATTAATAGTATGATATAATTTATTCATAACTTAGAACGATATGGAGTGAGAATTATGTCAAAGCTTAAAGATGATAGTATCTCAATTTATGATGCTATAAATTATATAAAGAATGGAAATTATACAATACCTGCATTTCAAAGGCAATTTGTTTGGAGCATGTCACAAATTGAAAAATTGTGGGATAGTATATTGTTGGACTATCCTATTTCTACATTTTTATTTTGGAGAGTTGATGAAAATAACATAAGTGATGATACTTATTTTTGTGATTTTTTGCAAGAAGGGTATTTTGATAGTCTATCAAGATCTATTGCATCAAACTATAGAACAATTAGGATAGATACATCTAAAACTGATGTTGCAATTTTAGATGGTCAACAACGGTTGACTTCATTGTTCTTGACATTTTATGGAATGTTTTACAAAAAATCAAAATACGAAAAAAGGAATACTTCTAGTGGTTTGGTGTTAAATTTGTATATAGAACTAGATGAAAATAAAGTTGAGGTTGATGAACAAGAATATAATAATAAAAAATTTGATATTAGATTTATGTCTTCTCAACCAAGTCCTACACAATTTAATATAAATAAAATAATTAGTGACAAGTTTATTGATAAAAATACAAGACAAGAAGCTATTGAAAATGAAATAACAAAAGTCCCATCAACTAGTAAAGATTATGCAAGAAATATTTTATCAAAATTGTGCAGTAAAGTTTTTGATGAGAATTTAATAAGATACACTCAATTGATTGATATGTCAACTGATGATGCTCTTGAGATGTTTGTGAGATTTAATTCGGGAGGAACAAGTCTAAAAAAATCTGAAGTAACAATGTCTATAATTGAAGTTTATTGGTCAAATGCTAGAAAAGAATTTGGAGAAATTTTGGTTGGTTCATATACTAAATTTGATACAGACTTTATTATAAGAACGGCACTAATGCTTTATGGTGATGTATTAAAATCTAATATAAACAAAAAAATTGTAGATACTCTAAAAAATAATTTGGAAGAATTTAAGTTAAGTTTAAATAAACTTGAAGAGTTGTTAAATGGATTTAATATAGATATAAAAAAGTTTGAGAGTAGCTGGAATGTGTTGATTCCAATAATTTATTATATATATATTAATAGCAATTATATACAAAACAAATCATCAATTTTGGCATACTTGACAAGAGCAGTATTTTTTGGATTTTTTCAAAATGGTACAACATCAAAATTGCATAAAATCAAATCATATATTAATCAAAATAATTATGAGATAAATATTGACATGTTAGATAGTATAAAAGAATTACAAGTGACAAAACTTAAAATAGAAGATGTATTAAATCTTGATTATAATTCAAGATTAACTAAAGAAGTTCTTTATTATATCAATTTAGAACATTTAAATGAAGGGTTGACATATCAAGTTGATCACTTGCATCCTATAAATGATTTTAACAATAAACCATCTAATATAGATGCAGATACATTTTTGGAGTATCGTAAGAATAGAGACAAATTGCCAAATCTAAATTTGTACGAAGGAAACCTTATAAAAAGTGGAAAATCTTTGATTGATTGGTATAGTAACTTTAATGATACAGACAAACAAAAGTATATACAATATGCTGCTTTGCCTGATTGTAACTATGAATTTCAATACTTTGGAGAGTTTTATGAAAAGCGTAAAAAAATATTAGAACAAAAAATAATGGCTTTAGTTTTGCCAAATTGAAATTAGTTATACAACCAATTATATTTATTGGTTGTATATATTATTTTTTATTGCTAGCAAATTAGATTGAATTAGAGTGACAACAAGTCGTTATTAACAATAACACAACTATCAACAATATTCTTTTTTGATGACAAAAAAGAATAAAAAATCTCTTGTAGGGAGCGAATCCCACAAATCACCGAACGCTTTAAGGTTGATTTTAATTTTTTACACTCATATTGAATAATATTTTTTGGTTGCATATATATTATAATGATATTATTAATGATATAAAAATGTTTTATTTATCACTTTTTTTATTTTGATACAGTTTTAAAATACCATAAGGCATACAAAATTTTATTATATTTTTAGAAAATGATTTTATTTTTGCAACTGTGGTGACTTTTTTGATTGAATTTAAAATAAATATGGATTTGACATGCAAAATTTTAAGATTTGGATTTGTAGCTTGTGCATGATAAATATATATTCCAAATAATCTTTCTGCCAAAAATCCAGGAATTCTAGATTGATACAAATCTAAATTAGAATAATCTTTTTGTTCTTGAAATGCAAATAATATTTCAAACAACCATTTGCAATAATCCATAAAAGCTTGTTTTTTGGCAATAAAAATATTGCCAAAATATTGTTTGTTTAGGGACTTAGTAAACAAATATTCGTCTATATATTTTGTATATGATGGATAATTTTTTTTTAAATAATCTATTACAAAATCTAAATCTTTTGTACTGTTATGATGATATCTATAATTTTCATATAGAGTTGATGTTACTGTATGTCTAAGAGAATAATTGTTTAATGGTAAAACCCAATCAATTTTTCCATTTAAAATTGATTTAATATTTTTTTCATTCAAACCAAAATGCTTTTCCGATTTGTTTTCAAATCCCAATTTTGCTATGTACCCACTACTATTTATTCTATTTAAAGCTAAATATCTCCTATAATGAAAAAATCCATAGTAATCTAAATCCAAATTTTTATAAGCCCAATAATGTGCTGTAAGCTCACAAAAATATTTGTTTAAATGAGAAATATTTTCACCACTATCATCTTTTAAAGTTGCTGATACTTTATTATTGATACTAGAACCAACTAATATAGTATTAACAATATCATTTTCAATTGCTAAAGTTTTAGAATGGGTAGCAACTAGTATTTTTATTCTTTGGCTCATATTTTTTAATTATCTAATCTTAAAATTATTATTTTTCCATACAATCAATCCATGCGGAGTCAATAATTTTATGATTTTTTTTATGTTAAACTTTCGTTTAACACTATGACGATCTATTTTCCATCCAATTTCGTTAGCATATTTGCGATAATCTTCACAAAATATTGATTTGTTACTTTTATCCCAAGGCTTTGGATTGGTGGCAAAATGAATAATAACAGGTGAAAATATATTGTTTTTATCTATATTAATATTCAACATTTTGAGCAATTCTCTAAACTTAGGATTGTTAACATCAACTTTTTCAATAAAAAATTCGCTAAATAAATTAAATTTTAAATTAAGTTTTAAAAACTTATTTTTCCCATCTTGTCTATTAACAAAATTAATTGCATCTTGATCTGGACAATTAAAATTTTTATCACAACTATGTTGCTTTATAAACTCCAAAATTCTATAACAATAATTGTTATTTTGCCAATAATTGTTGTTAATAAGCATAACTCCACTATTGACATAATGTGAATTATCATCTAAGATATCAAAATCCATTTTTTCAAAAAACTTGTACTTTTCTTTCATTCTATTAGTTATCAATGGATTCCAAACAAGTTTATAAATTGGCTTTTCACTACAAGCTGCATAAGCTTTTTCTTGTAACTCAACTTGATATAGTTGAGTCAAATCTTGACAAACCAATACATCACAATCTAAATAAATTAATTTATCATATTCTTGCAATAATAGTGGGATAAAAACTCTAAAACAAGCTTCCTTGCTATAGTATAATGTTGATGGAATGCTTGCATACTGCTCATCACTAATAAACTTAATTTCACATGTAAAAACAGCTTGAAATTTAGCCAATCTTTGATTGATTAATTGCAAATCACTATCATCAATATCTCTACTAATCAAAAAGAATTTGTATCTAGTTAGTGGATTAGAATTTTTCAATGTAGAATACATTACTACACAAGCAGGATTGATAAAAGCTTTGTTTAGACACAATGCTATTGGAATATCCATACAGTAAGCTCCAATTACTCTTTAAAACACTTGTCTAAATTACCTTAATAATTCAAGCAAGTGCTTTGAATTTATATAATATAATATATTATATCACAATTGATATGAAAAAAGCAATTATTTGTTGGTATTTAAGAGATGTATAATGTAGGTTATGTATATATGATATAATAAGAGATGAGGGATATAGTTTTGTATATTGTAGAGATATAAACAAGTAAAGAATAGGATATACAGTATCAGAAGTTAGTGTTAAATGTAAAGAATGTAAAGGGGATTATACCATAAACAAGAAAACAAAGGATATAGTTGAGAGAATAAGAAGAAAGTATTTTGAATATTGAATAATATTTTTTGGTTGCATATATATTATATTGATGTTATAATATATAAAATTACAGTGTAGTTTTGTAGTAGATATGTCAATAGTTTTTTAAAATACTATTTTATTCTACTATTGAGATTACATAAGGGGGAATAATATAATGAACGATTTTGTATATTACAACAATACCAAACTAATTTATGGTAAAGGTGTAGAAAACCAAATAGGTGACAATATAAAGCAACTTGGTTTTAAAAATATCTTGATAGTATATGGGCAAAACTCTGTAGTACAAAGTGGGTTGCTAGATAGAGTAAAATCTAGTTTGAGTGCTAGTGGTCTAAAGTTTGTAGAATTTGGCGGTGTGGTAGCCAATCCAACCAAAACACATATGTTGCAAGGGGTAGAAATATCTAGGCAACAAAAAGTAGATTTTGTATTGGGTGTAGGTGGTGGAAGCGTACTTGATGAAGCCAAGGCTATTGCTATAGGTGCAGTCAATGATGATGTTTGGAGTTTTTTTGAAAGGGAAAACAAACCCAAATTGAACAAATGTCTTCCAATTGGAGCAATGTTGACATTGCCTGCTACGGGTAGTGAAAATAGTACAGCAACAGTAATTAGAGATGAAAAAACGGGATTTAAGGCTAGCTTTGGGCATGAT
The DNA here is from genome assembly GCA_009787385.1 of Bacillota bacterium. Taxonomy (GTDB): domain Bacteria; phylum Bacillota; class Clostridia; order Christensenellales; family Pumilibacteraceae; genus WRGC01. The sequence goes on along the minus strand of WRGC01000004.1, from coordinate 20,042 downwards.
CTCATGCGTCCAGTATTGGCATTTGTTAATCCACAACTTATGTTTACTTTGCCAAAAGTTCAGATTGCCAATGGTGCATCAGATATGTTGGCACATATGATGGAGAGATATTTTAGTCCACAAACTGATGTTGTGGCAACTGACTATCTTTTGAAGGCAGGAATGCAGGCTGTGTTTGAGATAGCTCCAAAACTTTATAGAGACAATCACAACTATCAGTTGTGGAATGAGTTTTGTCTACTTGGAACTGTAGCACACAATGGAATGTTGTCACTGGGTAGAACAGAACAAGATTGGGGGACTCATAATATAGAAAATTTGTATTTGTCAGGTACTCACAATATAGCACACGGTACGGGATTGGCTATTACATTTACGGCATGGTTGAAGTATATGTCCAACAAGCGTCCAAATAAGATTTTGCAATTTGCAAAAGAAGTTATGGGAGCAACAGGAAATACTGATAGAGAGATAATGGACAGTGGTATTGCAAATTTGGTAAGTTTTTATAAGTCTATAGACTTGCCAATTTCTATGGCTGATGTAGGAATAGACTACAAACAAGTCAACTCTCAAGTCAACAATCATTATAATTCTCAAAGTAGAGTTGGTGCATACGGACAACTCAATGATGCAGACATCAAAGCAATATTTGAATTGGCAAAGTAGTTGACAACTTTTGTGTTTTTTATAAAGGGGTTTTTAAAAAATTATTTGATATGTATTAATACTTGTTGTCATGAGCAAACCAATTCTTAAAATAGAAAGTATAGCAACACTTGATGAACTTGCTTTGCGAGAACTAGTTTTTGTACAAGAACAAGGCGTAACAATAGAAGAAGAACATTGTGATGACGAGTCTTTGTTTTTGCATCTAAATTTGTATTGTGATAGTGAGTTGGTAGCTTGTTGTAGATTGAGTATACAAAAAGATATTGCACATATAGGTAGAGTAGCAGTAAGACGAGAATACCGAAAGCGTGGCTTTGGTAGTATAATGATGAAACATGCCCATGACTATGCAAGAATGAAAGGATGCACATCTGTTGAAATTTCTGCCCAAATTTCTGCTTTTGATTTTTATAAAAAATTAGGTTATGTGCAATTTGGAGACAAATATTTGGATGCTAGGATTTTGCATATTGATATGAGTTTGGATTTATAACATATATTAGCAGTGGATATTGCGTGTGGCTTCGCAAACTCTAAACGCTTTTTTGGTTCTTTTTGGCGTAAAAAGAATAATATTTATTTTGTTGCATGCTTGGCATCATATTATTAATAACCGCTCGTTGCACACTCTCAATGAAAAATAGTGGTGAAAAATATTTGACAAGTAGTAAATCATATAGTACAATAACCTTATAATTATTATGTTTTGGGGTGCCTTTGTGTATAAAAAGGCTGAGAGACTTGATGTCAACCCATAGAACCTGTAAATTAGTATTTGCGAAGGGAGAAACATAGATATATAATATTGTATACTTTTTGTTAGTGTACAGTCGTAGTGTATTTTGCAAACTCTCTCCTTTAATATGGCGAGAGTTTGTTTTGTTTTGATTAGTATTAAGGAGAATTATTTTTATGTTTTATTTGTCAGTCTTAGACGGCATTTTGATAGATTTGTGGCAATTTTGGTTGCTTGTTGCAATTATTGTAATTGTGACAATAGTGGTTGTAGTATTGTTGCATTTATTGCAACGCAGAGCAATAAGCAGATTGGGGTGTTGTGGTGCTGATTGTGATAATTGTGTTTTGCCTTTATCTAAGCGAGATACGGTTTTGTTTAGTTCTAGAGATGTGGTATTTGGTGCATTGGCATTAGGGTTGTCTATAGTTTTACAGTTGTTTACTGTATTTAGGTTGCCATTTGGTGGTAGTATTACTCTAGTATCTGTGTTGCCTATGTTGTTGTTTGGATATTTTTTTGGACTCAAAAAGACTTTGATAATATCTTTGGGGTATGCACTGTTTGGATTATTGTACAATCCTTATATTGTTACTCCTTGGAGTGCTATATTGGATTATGTAATACCTAGTTTTGCATTGGTTTGTACGGGAGTTTTGGGTTTTAAATATACTGATAATAAAAATCTCGCTGGATTTAAAAGACATTATAAGTTTTTTGTAGGTGTTGCTTTGTATTTTGTTGTTAGATTGATTAGTCATACTGTAGGGGGTGTAATATTTTGGACGCAGGGAATAGATTGGGGTATTTGGCATGGTGATTTAGTAGGTTGGGCAGCATGGGGATATAGCTTGACATACAATATAGTGTATTTAGTGCCTGATACAATATTGGTAGTTGTAGCGGCTGCAATTGTGTTGAGTAGCTCAGCTTTTGTAAAAGCTTTGATTGGAAAATAATTTAGCTTGCAATATATCTACTATAATTGAGTTTATATATTTTGTATACTTATTCAATATTTTTGGCAATATAAGTATATGAAAAAATTTTGTATAAGTCTATCATTGGTTTTATTATCTATTTTTTTGTGCCTATCTCACAGTTCTCACAGTGCACCTAGTGTATTGTGTAGTGCTATTAGTTGGGGGCTTACTCATAGAGGTGGTGGAAGTGTCCCTCAAATCCCTAATGGAGCTAGTGAGTTGTTGAGTTCTAATAATGGGATTTATGTTGGGGATACTAGCAAAAATAAAATATATCTTACATTTGATTTGGGTTTTGAAGCCGGATTTACAGGTCAAGTTTTGGATGAATTGGCTCAACACGATATCAAAGCAATTTTTTTTGTATGTGGAAATTACTTAAAAGAAAGTGAACTTATAAAAAGAATGATTGATGAAGGGCATAGTATTGGTAATCATACTGATAAACATTTGGATTTGCCTAAGCAAGATATTGAAAATATAAAAAAAGATATAATAAATTTAGATACAAAAATACAGCAAAAATTTCCAACTGAAAATATAAAGACAACACATTTTAGACCACCATTTGGTAGATTTTGCAAGAATACTTTGGAGCAAGCAAATTCATTAGGATTAAAAACAGTACTTTGGAGCAATGCAATAGCTGATTGGGGCAAAGAACCTATAGACCCCACTAATTGTAGCGATAAATTGGTAAAGAGACTGCACAATGGATGTATAGTACTACTTCATATAACCAACTCCGGTACTCCAAAAATGTTAAGACAATTTATTTTAAAGGCTCTTCAAGCGGGATTTGAGTTTGGAAATGGCAACGAATTGTAGTGTTGCATATTAACAAAAAGTATATTGCAATTATCAAATACCTACTGTTGCTAAATTTTTATAAATATGCTATAATAGTAATATAATGAGAATAAACAAGTACATTGCACAGGCAGGGGTGTCAAGTAGACGCAAGGCAGAAGAATTGATATTGAGTGGTAAAGTTAAAGTAAACGGGAACATAGTAAAAGAGTTGGCTACAGAAATTGGAAGGGGAGATATTGTCTTGTGTGATGGGGTGAGACTAGAGTATAAACAAGAACACACTTACTTGATGATTCACAAACCAAAGGGAGTTATTTGTTCTAATAGTGATGAAAAGGGTAGAAAGACTGTATTAGATTTATTGCCAAAGAAATTTGATGACAAAAGATTGTTTGCTGTAGGTAGGTTGGATTATGATACTGAAGGATTGTTGTTGTTGACAGATGACGGTGATATGTCAAATAGACTTATGCATCCAAGATTTGAAGTCCCCAAGACTTATGTAGCAAAAATTGAGGGTACAATAACTTTGCCAGAAATTAAGCGACTAGAAGATGGAATAATTATAGATGGAGTCAAAACTAAGAAGTGCAAAATCAATCTTTTGGGCGTAGAAAACAAAACTCAAGAATTGTATACAGCTCATCCAAATGCAAAAGCTATAGACCACATAAGTGCTTTGGATGACAATATAAAAGACAAGGATTTGTTGAGTAGGTTGGAAGTAATTATAGTAGAGGGACGCAATCGTCAAGTTCGCAAGATGTTTGAGACTTTTAATCGTCAAGTTGTGTTTTTAAAACGCACAGCAATAGGTGAAATAAAGTTGGGTGGTTTGTCTAGAGGTACTTATAGAGAGCTTAATAATACAGAGTTAAACTTTTTGAAAAAGTTATAAAAATACTACTTTGGTACAAATTGTGCGTATCAAGGTAGTATTTTCAATTAACTGTAAATTGTTGGGAAAATATCACAAATATGTTATAATATTTCTATGAAAACAACCACAAAAATACACAAATTGCCACCCGAGATTTATAATAGGATTGCTGCGGGTGAAGTGGTAGAACGACCTGCTAGTATAGTTAAAGAACTAGTAGAAAATAGTATAGATGCGGGTGCAAACAAGATAATTGTTGATGTCATAGATGGGGGTATAAAAAGTATAAAAGTGACAGATGATGGATGCGGTATACCAAAACAAGATTTGTCACTTGCTTTTTTGGCACATGCTACTAGCAAGATAGAAACTATTGATGATTTGAATAGCATAATTTCATTGGGTTTTAGAGGAGAAGCCTTGGCTTCTATAGCTTCTGTAAGTCATATAAAAATGGTGTCTAGACTGAAAGAAAGTGAGTTGGGGGCATTTATAGAATTACAAAATGGAGAGATTTTGGATACTGGAGAGTGTGGTAGTCAATTTGGCACTATCTTTGAAGTCAATGATATTTTTGACAATATTCCTGCTCGCAAAAAATTTTTAAAAAAGAGTGGTACAGAACTTTCTAATATTACAAATTTTATAGAAAAGCTAATATTGTCTAGACCAGAAATTTCTTTTAAGTACACTTCTAATGGCAAGACAATTTATCAAAGCAATGGTACGAATCTTGAACAGGCAATTTTTAGTGTTTGGGGCAATGAAGTTTTGTCCAATTTGGTATCAATAAATGCTGATATGTATGGTATAAAATTGAAGGAGTTTGTAAGTAGAGTTGGTTATGCTAAGCACAACAATACAATGCAGATTTTTGTAGTCAATGGTAGGGTAGTTGTAGACAGTGCAATATCCAAGGTTGTCTTCAATTGTTTTAGTCAATATTTGATGACTAGACAATTTCCTATATTTGTTTTGAATTTGGAGATAGATCCTAGTCTTGTAGATGTAAATGTTCATCCAAATAAGTTGGAAATTAGGTTTGCCAACAAAGATACAGTATGCAAAGTAGTAGCACATACAGTGTCTAAGAGTATAAATGCTTATAGTCCATTTGTGTCTAGTGACAGTTTGAATACAATTAACAATATTAATCAAAATAGCATAAAAAATTTAGATAAGTTTGATAGCTTGATTGCTATAGATTATTCATCTCAAGAAAATATTGCAATCAATACAAATGTAGAAGTTGATGAACTAAAACAAAGTTCTCAATCACAATACAATGATAATTATATTCAAGATATCAATCTTAACAAGGTAGCAAATATATTTGCTGATGGTTCTTATCTTAGAGAGAGTAGTTTTTTGACAGATGTAATTAGTGATAGTGTTAAGCAAAAGGTAGTTGATATTCAAAAATCATCTCAAATGCAAGATTTGGCAGTTGAATACAACAATGTTGAATTTGATGAAAAAGAAAATAATAGTCAAAATTGGTTAGATAGTATGTTGGTTGGTAGTATTTTTGATACCTACATTATACTACAAGACAATGACAATGTATATTTTATAGACCAGCATGCAGCACATGAAAAGTTGTTGTATGACAAATTTTGTAATCAAATTGATAGTTCTAGTTTGCAAGTTCAACAATTGTTAGTACCATATGTATTTATGGTATCGCAAATTGACAAGGATATGGTATTAGAAAAGGTAAAAGATTTGGAACAATTGGGATTTGAAATTAGGGAGTTTGGTTCTAGAGAGTTGGCTATATGTAGTGTTCCGTTGATATGTAATGACATAGATTTGCAAGAATTTGTTGGACAGTTGCTTTCACATATCAAGGACAATAGAAAACTAAACAAATCAGATATACTTATCAAAAAATTGCAACAATCAGCTTGCAAGGCAGCAATTAAGGGTAAACAACACCTTACAACTATTGAGATGCAATTATTGTTAACAATTTATAGAGAAAGTGGAAGTGCTTTATTTTGTCCACATGGTAGACCTGTTGTTTATGTAGTTACAAGAAATGAGATAGAAAAATGGTTTAAGAGAGTAGTATAGGTATTGATATCAACTGTTGGTTTTTATTATTTGTTTTTATAGTTTAATTTTTAGTCAAATTTTAGCACTCTACAAATTAGATTGCTAAAATAGTTGACAAAAAAATTTTTTGATAGTATAATAATTTTGCAATTAACTTTGGTAAATATACTTAATGTGTTACTGTCTAATCAACTAGGAGAATATATATGTTGTGTCAAAATTGCAATCAAAAAAAGGCTACTTATCATAGCTTGAAAAATATTAATGGGCAAGTTACTGAGATATATCTATGTAGTGACTGTAGAAAAATTTTGCATGACAATATGGGAATAAGCAATGTTGCTGCCAACTTTGGTATATTGGGTTCTTTGCAAGGATTGTCTGATTTTTTGGGTAGTTTTATTAATAGTGGAAAACAAGAAGTTATTCCTACTAATACACTATCTTGCAATCACTGTGGTACTACATACAGTGAGTTTAGAAAAACATTGTATGTAGGTTGTCAACATTGTTATCAATCATTTGGTAAGATTATTATGCCAATGTTGGGTGGTATCCAAAATGGTACTACACACACAGGTAAAGTACCAAAAGGAATGGAGCATATGCAAGAATATCAAACTTTAGAGTTGCAAATAGCTAGAGCTAAAGCTGAAGAACGATATGAAGATGCTATTGTGTTGAGAGATAAATTGCGAGCATTGAAGCAAAAGGATAGTCGTATTTAGTGCTGTAGAGTACAATTTGTATTAATTTTATTTCTATTGTAGGCTTTGTTGAGACTATGATATGTATCAATAATTAGCAATTGATAGTTAAAAACTGTATTGAAAAGGTGATAATATGAAAAATGATGTAGTAAGTAGTTGTCGTGTGAGATTGGCACGCAATATAGATGGTGTACCATTTGGAAAAAAAATTGACCAAGGACAAATTGATAGTATCATTGCTACGGCTTATGGTATGTTGTCCAATTCTAATTTGGGGCAGTTTTTGTTGCATCGTATCAAGGATATGGATTTGTTGGATGCTAAGGTAATGCAAGAAAAGCGACTTATATCAGATGATTTGATACAAAATAGCGAAAATGGTGCAGCTATAATAGATGAGTTTGAACAAGTTAGTTTGATGTTAATGGAAGAAGACCACTTTAGGTTGCAATGCATTATGGATGGGCTAAATTTGTATGAGGCTTATGAGAGATTGATACCTATAGATGATATACTTAGCCAAGAGTTTGGATATGCATATGATTTGCAATTGGGGCATTTGACTAGTTGTATTACAAATGTGGGTACAGGTGTAAGAGCGGGAGCATTGTTGTTTTTGCCAGGGCTTACTATTACTCAGGAGATAGAAAAAAATATAAATATAGCGTCCAACTTTAAGATTGCGATACGAGGGTATTATGGTGAGGGCAGTGGCAATGAGGGATTTTTTTATCAAATAAGTAATCAGTGTACATTGGGGTTGAGTGAACAAGAAATTTTGCAATCTGTAACAAATACAATCAATCATCTCACTCAAGCAGAACTTTCTGCAAGGCAAACATTGTTAAAAAATGATGGTGTTTCTCTTAGAGATAAAATTGGTAGAGCGTATGGTGTCTTGACCAATGCGTATACACTCACATCTAAAGAATTTATGTCGTTGATTGCTTTGGTAAAGTTGGGTGCTAGTTTGGATTTAATTAAGTTTAAAGATCAAGCCAAAATAGACAAGTTGATTTTGGATTGTCAGCCTGCCAAAATTATTTCTCTTTGCGGTGAAAAAGATGTTAAAGAAAGAGATATATATAGAGCTAGATTGACGGCTAAGACACTCAAAATTTAAACAAGCGGTTGGATAGTTTTATATAGTGTAATTTTAAGATATTATTATGGAGAACAATAATTATGATGTTAAATTTTCCTACAACAGATGCTTTTAAAAAGGTGCTAGACAAGGCACAAGAAGTTGCTACTAAGCTTAGTAGTGGTGAAATAGGTACTGAGCATATTTTGTATGCTATAGTTTTGACCAAGAATGATGCTAGTGATGTTTTGAGTGAAGTTGGTATAGGAAAACAAAGTGTAGAAAGCATACTCAAACAAGAAAATGTTGCTGTGAGTATTGTGGGGCAAATGGACTTTACTGATAGAGTAAGACAACATTTATTTAGTTCTCATCGTCTAGCTCAATCTATCGGTAGTGGGGTAGTTGCTCCTGAGCATGTGTTGTATATAATGCTACAAGATGTGGGTAGTATGTGTTTTCATATACTAAAAGATAGTGGCGTGGATATCAACAAGATATTGCAAAAGCTACAAACTTTGTTTGAACAAAACAACAAACAACCGACTACTAGCAAGTTGCCTGCACAACTAAAAGAAATGGGAAGTGATATAACCCAAAAAGCTAGAGAACATAAGATAGATCCAATAATAGGTAGAAAAGATGAAATAGACCGTATTATACAAATATTGTGTAGAAAAACCAAAAATAACCCAGTACTTATAGGTGAACCTGGTGTAGGCAAGAGTGCTGTAGTTGAGGGATTAGCCAAGGCTATAGTAGATGGTACAGTTCCTGAGATACTTAAAGATAAAATTATTTTTAGTTTGGATTTGGGTAGTCTTATGGCGGGTACTAAGTATAGGGGGGCTTTGGAAGAAAAACTTAAGAATGCAATAGAACTTATTAAGGAACAAAATAATATTATTATTTTTATAGATGAAATTCATACTCTAGCACAAGCAGGAAGTGACAAAGGTGAAGTTTCTCCTGCAGATATGCTCAAACCACATTTGGCTAGAGGTGAAATGCAAACTATAGGTGCAACTACACTAGACGAGTACCGCAAGTATATAGAAGCAGACAAGGCATTGGAGCGTAGGTTTCAACCTATAATGGTAGAACCACCTACTGTGGAAGATACAATACAAATCCTTAAAGGTTTAAGAGAAAATTATGAAGCTTTTCACAAAGTAAAGCTATCTGACGAGGCTATACAAGCAGCAGTTAATTTGAGTGATAGGTATATTGCTGATAGATTTTTACCTGACAAGGCTATAGATCTTATAGATGAAGCTATGTCGGCAGCTAAGGTTGTTAGTACGATAGCTCCACCCAATCTCAAGGAAATGTATGACAAAATAAAAGAGTTAGAAGAAAAGAAGAGTGAGGCTTTGGCTAGAGATGATTATGAAGTTGCCAAGGAAGCTAGAGATGAGATAAAGGGTATCAATGATAAAATAAACGAAGTTAAGATATCATGGAGTAAAGAAAATGAAAAACGCAGTGCAGTAATTGATGCCGAAAGTATAGCAGCAATAGTAGCAAAGTGGACCAAAATCCCTGTAAGCAAACTTACAGAGACTGAGATGACAAGACTTGTTGAATTGGAAAAGACTTTGCAACAACGGGTAATTGGGCAAGACAAGGCTAGCATTGCTGTATCTAAGGCAGTGAGACGAGCTAGAGCAGGATTGAAAGACCCAAATAGACCTATAGGTAGTTTTTTGTTTTTAGGACCTACGGGTGTAGGTAAAACAGAACTTACTAAGGCTTTGGCTGAAGCGATGTTTGACAGTGAAAACAATATCATACGACTTGATATGTCAGAATATATGGAAGCTCACAGTATTTCTAAGCTAATTGGTAGTCCTCCAGGTTATGTAGGATATGATGATGGTGGACAATTGACAGAACAGGTACGAAGAAAACCTTATAGTATAGTGTTGTTTGATGAAATAGAAAAAGCACATTCTGATATTTACAATAGTATGTTGCAAATTATGGATGATGGTCAACTTACAGATGCTCAAGGTCGCAAAGTTAGTTTTAAGAATACTATAATAATCATGACATCCAATGTCGGCGTAGAAGATCTCAAAAATACTCCCAAAACTATAGGTTTTTCAGCAAGCAATGATACTGTAGATCAATCTAGAACGGAAGAAATTCTCAACAACGCTCTCAAAAAAAAGTTTAAGCCTGAGTTTTTAAACCGCATAGATGTTATAGCTTTCTTTAATCATCTCACAAAAGAAAATGTACAACAGATAGCACAAATAATGTTAAGAAAGGTACAAAAAAAGCTTAATGACAAAAATATTACCATTAAGGTATCTACAAGGTGTATTGACTGGTTGGTGTCTAAGGGGTATGATATGGAGTATGGTGCAAGACCATTGCGTCGCTTGATAGAGCAAACAATAGAAGATGGAATATCAGAAGAATTGTTGTTTGGAAGAATTAAAGAAAATAGTACAGTTATAGTAGATATCGTTGATGACAAGGCTGTATTTAAGAAAAAATAATTGTTTAGTTGAGTTGTATATCAATAATTGATAAAATTAAGATACAAAAAAGGGCATATAGCCCTTTTTTGTTATATTGATATTTTGTTGTTTGGTAACATTGCTATTAAATCCATTAGGCAATGCATTGGCATTGCTGCTACAACTATTGCGGGCAATACTATCAATAGTGAAATAATGAAAGTCGCTGTACCAAATTTTGCACCCATTGCTAAAGCAGGAAGTGTAAGAATTATAATAATTGTAGTTCTAATAGGATAGTCATATCCAAACAACAATGCAAATGTCAAGTTGAATGTTGTATTGTCTATAAACATGTATGCCATATTGAATACAAATAAAACCAATCCTACAGCAAAAGCCAAACTTACAATTCCTGAAATTGTCAAAAGCGTTGTACTAAGTTCATTTTTCAATACACTTTTTTTGTTTTTTAGCTTTATATTCTCATCAAAGTCTATAATTTGTTCTTTATTTTCATTAGTACTATTGCAACTGTCATCTCTATTATTTTTGTTGGTTTTGTATGATGTAGCGTCTCTTTCAGATTTTTGACTATTAGTATTGTTGGATTCGTTATCAAAATTTGAATTTGGCATTATTGGTCTCCTTTGTATGATTGTTATGTGTTTATCAAAATAATAAAATACATTACATATAATTATACCATATATTTATAAAATATTAATTTTAATTTATACAATTTCTATTTAGTAATTATTGTTAAATAGATCTTTAGAACAAAAACTAATCTATAAGTTAACAAATATCTTATAGATTAGTCAAATATTGTTAATATGATAATTATTAATATAATTGACAAAAATATGTTTTTGTTGTAAACTTATAAAGTTATATATTAAAAACATATAGGTATTATATATGAAATTATATTTAAAATTTTATTGTTGTTTAGGCTATTGTTTACTACTTTTGGCTAGTATGCTTGCGGGGGGGGGGCATAGTTTTGCCTTTGCAACAACAAGGGACACATATACAATTTCCTTTGCTCAGGTAAAAGGTGAGTCTATAGCTAGTGTTGAGGTTGCTTATGGACAGTTGCCAGCAAACCCAACTGGTGTTTTTGCTCCAAGTTTGTTCGGTTTCTTTAGTGAAGAAGATGGAAATGGTATTCTTTATTATATTGCCAATCCAAGCAAGAATAGTGGAACAAATGTTGTATTAAAAAGTACAAAAATTTTTGATATTAAACAAGATATAGCACTTTATCCATATATTATACCTACTGTCGTCAATGCCACTAGTCAACAAATAATAATCAATCCCAATGGTGGAATGCTTAGTAGTGCAACAAAGGGTGATAATATAGAAACAGTTTACAAAAATACTCCACTTAGAAATGATAGATTGAAGCCTACAAAATTGGGGTATAAATTTATGGGGTATTATAGCAATATTGGCAATTTTAATAAAGATGATAGTTGTTTTGATGTTGATGGTGACGAGTGGTACGATAAAAATATGCAAAGCCATATAAACCCTAGTGATATTAATCTTAACAAATTACCTCGTTATATACATGCAAAATGGATAAAAGACGATGGAAGTATAGATGGCAACGGCGAAGAGAATAACGGCGAAGAGAATAACGGCGAAGAGAATAATGATAACACTGAAGAGAAACACGGCATAGATGGTAGTACTATAGCAGTTGTGTTGTCGGCACTTGTTGTTGCTTTTGGTATAACATACTTAGGTTATTTTATATTTAAAAAGACAAAAAGAAGTAGATAATATTATATATATTGTAGATATAAATAATTATACAAAAATGCTGTTATTGCTATTATATATGGGATATAGTTTTTTGTATTTATACTGAGAGTATATTAATAAATTGCATAAGTAAAATGGGGCATGTACTAATGATAATCATCCTATACAAACAGTACTACAATCACGGTTAATTATTACCATATAATGATAGTATAATTACGGTAGTAAACTATTTGCTCAAAAGCAATACAGTCAATTTGTTGTGTCACAAAGACTAGTTTAAGTTATATTATAAATAGTTTGAATAATAGAGACATTGTTATTATTGCAAGAGATATTTTGTACGGAAGTTGTATGAAATCTCTCTTTTTGTTGTAATAACTATACATCGTATTGACCAATATATAATAATTGTAGTATAATTTATTTGATTATTAAAATAAATTGGAGATAGTTTTGTACGCAAAAAATATAAAAATTGATAATAATAATGAGTTTTTGTACAATATTTCCAAACCAATATTGCACAATGTATCAAAACTCAAATTTATGGACTTTTGTTCAGGTATTGGTGGTGGTAGACTAGGTTTGATAAAATCTGGATTTGAATCTGTTGGATTTGTAGAGATTGATAATATTGTTGTCAAGAGTTATGAGTTGATGTATGATACAAAGAATGAGCAAAAGTATTGTGATTTGACTAAGATTGATATTCAAATGTTACCATATTTTGATTGTCTTATTGCGGGATTTCCTTGTCAAACATTTTCTATAATAGGACAAAGACAAGGAATGAATGATTGTAGGGGATTGATTATCAATAGTCTGGTAAAAATTTTAAAAGAGAAATCTATAAAGTATTTTATATTAGAAAATGTAAAGGGACTTATCAATCATAACAATGGACATACGCTAATAACTATTTTGGAACTATTAAGTATGGCGGGATATAAAGTAGAATATAAAGTTCTCAATAGTATCAATTATGGTGTTCCACAGATGAGAGAGAGAATTTATTTTGTAGGGATACGCAAAGATTTGTGTAGACAAGGCAAAATATTTGACTGGGAACACAAACAAAATTCCGCATCTTTATCAAAGTTCTTGATAGATACAGAAAATGAAATTACAGATTTACAAGTTTGTACTTTAAAAAAGTATCTGCAAAACAAATACAATAATGGCAAATTTGAATTATCTAATCTTACAAAACAAGAGTATACCGTTATTGATACTAGACAAAGTGATTTGAGAATATATAAAGATAAAGTGCCAACAATTAGAAAAGGGAGACAGGGAATATTGTATGTAAGAGATGGGAAGTTAAGAAATCTAACAGGATTAGAGGGATTGTTGTTGCAGGGGTTTGGCATGGAATATGCATTTAAATTAAAAGGTAAAGTACCTAATTCTGTATTATTGGGGCAAGTAGGAAATGCAATGACAGTCCCAGTAATACAATCAATAGCAAATTCACTTTTAGAGTATATTGGAGATGTAAATGAAAACACTTGCAGAAATGATAAATTTGGGTTCTAATACTGCAAAAAGTGGTTTTAAAAATGAAAAAGAAATAGCAGACAAATTCAATAATTGGATACAAGATATTGAAGCTCAACAGTGGCTGAGTATTATGCAGTATGATTTAGATGAGATTAATTTTGTCAAAGCTGTCATAATTAGTGGTCATAAGGCTGACATAAATGTTCAAATTACAGTAAAATCCAAACAAATAGTTGATGTGCAAAATTTGCAAGTTAAGTTGGTGAGTAATAAAAAGGGTTTTAATCAAATTGATAAAAGGTGGATAAAAAATTATGTAGATATGTGGAATATTCCTAATAGTACTGTAGAACTTTTGAGATTATTTACTGGAGAAATACCTCCAAAAATTGTAGGGACAAGAGATGCTAGACGAATGTTTGTAGATGAATTTAGCAAAAATGAACAAAATAAGTTATTGAGTTTTTTTGATGCAAACAAAGTTATGATACTTAGTGATATATTAAAGGGGCGTGGTAAATTTTCTGCAGAGTGGGTGTTGGTAGCACAGAAAATATTAACGAATGCAAGATGGACATTGAAGCCAATAAATCAAGTGATAAATCATTATTTTGGAGATGGTTTGGTAGAAATATCTCCTAAAGGTAGTATAAGAATTGGAAAAGTAACTATACAAAGAAAGGGTGGTGATAATGGTAGAAGTACTGCTAATATGTTGCAATTCAAAATAGATCCTACAGATTTGTTTGGTATTTAATGTTGTAAAAATATAAATGTGTATTATTTGAATGAGTTATATATTATTGAACTATTTCATATTTTTATGAAATAGTGCTTTTTGTCCTTGTGACAACATATTGACTAGTTGTTGATAATATAGTATACTTGTATTTGTATTGATTATTGTAAATTCGGCTATTGAAGAATGAGGGAATGCAAAATGGCTAATATTTTGGCTTTTACACCTAATAGAAATATTTTTACTATAGGCAATTTTAGTGTAGGATACTATAGTGTAATAATAGCTTGTAGTGCTTTGTTGGCGTATTTTATTTGCAAGCGTATAGCTAAGTATAGAGATATAGATGGTGACTTTGTATACCTTATTACTGTCTTTACTATTCCATCAGCTATTATTGGAGCTAGATTTTTGCATGTAGCACTCAATTGGGATGACTATACTTTAGAAAGTGCAGTCGCATTTTGGAAAGGTTGGGAGGGGCTTGCAATATATGGTGCAGTTATATTTGGGTCTGCTTGTGTGGTAGTGGTATGTATGGTCAAAAAAGTTAACCCTTTAAGAATGCTAGATATTGCTATGCCTGTATTATTGTTGGCTCAAGGCTTGGGAAGATGGGGTAATTTTTTCAATCAGGAACTTTATGGTGCTGAAGTCAATTTTGATTTTTTTCCATTTAGTGTCTTTATACAAATGACAGGCAAAAACCATATAGCGTTGTTTTTTATAGAGTTTCTACTTAATACAATTGGATTTTTTGTGCTACTATATATATTAAAAAAGTATAAGAATCCTGGGGTTGTTGTCGCATCTTATTTTATTTGGTATGGTATAACTAGGTTTGTTTTAGAACCTATGCGTATGCCACAATTTCATCCTCAAGGAGCTATTAATGCATTTAGCGTTATAAGTGGAATCTTGATACTTGTGGGATTGGGATTTTTGTTTTATGAGTTTTATTATAAGCCAAGATATGGAAACAAAAAAAATGCTAGTGATTTGCCTAGTGATACTAGTGAGTGAGAATATCCAAAATTTGGTACAATAATTGATTAAAACATCATAGGAGTTTTTAAAGTTTATAATAATAAATTGATGATAAAAATAAAAAATAACAATCAAGTAGCTACATTTGTAGTAACGGGAATGTCATGTGCTAGTTGTGTAGCTACTGTGCAAAAGGCTGTAGAAAAATTGACGGGTGTAAAAAAAGTATCTGTCAACTTGGTGACTGAAAAAGTATCTGTAGAGTGGGACAAGTCTCAACTAAAGTATAATTCTATCGTGGATGCTATCTCTAAGTCAGGTTATGTTGTGCAGGAAAATACTGAGAGCATTGTAGCTATGGTTGAGGGACTCAGTTGTGCATCATGTGTCAAAACTGTTCAAGATACTCTCAATAAGTTGCAAGGTATAAAGAGTGCTAATGTCAATCTTGCTACCAATAATGCTCAAATAATATACGACCCAAATTTGATTAGTTTTGAGACAATGTCTCAATCAGTCAAGAATGCTGGATTTGGATTGGTGTTGCAAAAACAAAATAGCACTATAGCAGACAATTTAGAGCAATTAAATTTGAGAAAACATAATGAGTTGGGGGAGTTGAGACAAAGATTTTTGTGGTCAGTTTGCTTTGCACTGCCACTATTTTTGTATTCTATGATACCTATGATACTCATGCATAGCAATGTGATGTTGCCTTGGTGGCTAGATTCTCACAAAGTTCCAAAAGCAAATAT
Source organism: Bacillota bacterium (assembly GCA_009787385.1). GTDB lineage: Bacteria > Bacillota > Clostridia > Christensenellales > Pumilibacteraceae > WRGC01. The sequence continues at coordinate 3,878 of WRGC01000004.1, read as the reverse complement.
GTTGATACAGACCATACTCACATTGCCTGTGCTGTATATCAATTTGCCTTTGTTTTATAGTGGGTTCAAAAAATTGTTTAGAGGAAATCCCAATATGGAAAGCTTGATTGCTATTGGGACTACTGTTGCTTTTTTGTATAGTATGTGGTTGAGTTTTGACAATTATTTTTTTGGCAAGCATCATGAACCATATTTTGAAGTAGCTACAGTAATACTTGCGTTGGTTGTTTTGGGTAAGTATTATGAAACTAAGATGAAAGGCATGACGGGCAATGCAATAAAAAAGTTGATGGAATTAGCCCCAGCAACGGCTACTGTAGTTCGTGATAGACAAATACAAGAAATAGATATAGATAATATAGTTGTGGGTGATATATTAATCGTTAAACCAGGAGAAAGATTTGCAGTAGATGGTATAGTTGTTCAGGGCAAGTCATTTGTAGATGAGTCTATGTTGACAGGTGAAAGTATGCCTGTTTTAAAAAATATTGGAGCTAACATTGTCAGTGCAAGTATCAACAAAAATAGTTCTATACAGTATAGAGCAACTAGGGTTGGTAAAGATACTACTTTATCCAAAATTGTACAGTTGGTTGAAGATGCACAAAATTCTAAAGCACCAATCGCACGCTTGGCTGATGTTATATCAGGATATTTTACATTTGTAGTAATTGGTATAGCTATTTTGGCTAGTTGGTTGTGGGCAATGTTTGGACAAGTTGATTTTGGATTTGTGATAAGTATTTTTATTGCTGTATTGGTAGTAGCATGTCCATGTGCTTTGGGATTGGCTACACCTATGAGTATCATGGTAGGAACAGGAAAGGGGGCTGAAAATGGCATTCTTATCAAAGGTGGAGAATCTTTAGAGATAGCATCAAATATAGATGTTGTAGTATTGGATAAGACAGGTACAATAACTCAGGGAAAGCCATCAGTAGTAGATATTATGATTTTTGGTAGCTATACACAAGACAAAGTCATGCAATTGGTAGCTTCGGTAGAAGCTAACTCAGAACATCCATTGGGACAAGCTACAGTGGAGTACGCAAAATCTAAGGGTTTGCAATTGTTGAGTACACAAGATTTTGATTCTACAAGTGGGAGAGGTGTGATTGCAAAAATAGATACGCACAAAATTATTGTAGGCAATCTTGCTATGATTGTTGAAAACAATATAGTGACTACTAATATAGATGAGACAAACATTGATATAAAGACTACTTTGGACAAGTTTTCTATTGATGGCAAAACACCAATCTTAGTTGCAATTGACAATAAAATTGTGGGGTTGATTGCTGTTCAAGATGCAATAAAAGACACAAGTATTCAAGCTATTAAGACATTAAATGCAAAAGGCATTGAGACTATTATGCTTACTGGAGACAACTTGTTGACGGCAAAATCTATAGCAAAACAGGTTGGTATTTTGCAAGTAAAAGCAGACATGTTGCCTCAAGACAAAGCCTCTTTTGTTAAGGATTTGCAATTCAACAAAAAAAAAGTTGCTATGGTGGGAGATGGTATCAATGATGCTGTGGCACTAATACAAAGTGATGTTGGTATAGCAATAGGTACAGGTACAGATATTGCAATAGAAGCAGCACAGATTGTATTGATGAGAGACGATTTGATGGGAGTAGTTCATGCCCTAGCTCTAAGCAAGATGACTATGAGAAATATAAAACAAAACTTGTTTTGGGCATTGTGTTATAATGTATTGTGCATACCAATTGCAGCGGGTATTTTGCATATATTTGGTGGACCATTGTTAGACCCTATGATTGCAGCTTTGGCAATGGCGTGTAGTAGTGTATCAATACTACTAAATGTTTTGAGATTGAAGTGGCACAAAATTGCAGGTAGTTAGTGATGGAAAGTTGTATTTTTATATTTAAGCTATATTAAAAAACACTATTCAAACAAAAGTTTAAATAGTGTTTTTGTGTTTTATTTCTAAAACGGTTAATGCCTAATAACGGTTGTTAAAACCACCATTGTTGCGCATTTGCTTTTTTTGCCTACGGCAATCAGAGCATCTTTGTGGTTCGTTGGTGAATTGCTTTTCAGCATAAAATTCTTGCTCACCAGCAGTAAAGACAAAGTCTTTGCCACAATCTTTGCATTTGAGTTGTTTATCCTCGTACGCCATTGTTGGGTGTCCTCCTTATAAGACTAGGGTATAATGTAGGGTTTTTAAAAAAGACACATGTAAATGGCTTTGGGTAAAAAACATGACATTAAATCCGATTGATAATATTATATCACAAGTATTTGCAAAAGTCAATATTTTGATTAATGTTTTTAAGAAATTGAAAAATTATTTTCTTTATCACTTTGGGTAATAAATCAGAACAAACTTATTTATACCAATCGTTGCTTTTTACTTTACAATTGACAAATTTAAAGAATTGAAATTATATTTAATATTTTTGTTGTATTTTATTTGACTGACTAATTTTTTTGATATATAAATAGCAATATAGGAAACAAATGCAAATAAAGAAATAATCAATCCATTTTGTTGTAAGTATGCAAGTACAGGCTCTTTTGCATAATGAGTTGGTAGTATTTGAATGAACTATTGTACTGATTTGTATTTATTTTGCAAATCAGTACTATTTTAGTATTTTAAAAGTTATTATGGATTTAAAAGAAAAGATAAATAATTATATCAAAATAATATTGAGATACTGTATTAACTTGAAAAGTGGAGACCTACTTTTGTTGTGGTGCAATAATAATACTAATTATTTTGCTGAAGAATTGTATAAATATGTGGTGGCAAATTTTGATATTGATGTTGAAATATTTGACTCTTCAAAAAATAATAATGAATCAATTGATAAATTGCAATTAAATTGGAAAAATCTTGGTTATAAAACTCTTTGGTTGTATTCTCCTATATTTGATGATAATAGCATGTTGATTAGTCCTCCAATTAACTATAGTATTGTTTGTGTTCCTACTAGTCATTGGGCAAGAAAATTGTTTGGAGATAAAGTCATAGCTGAAGATTGTTTGGATTTTATGTGGGAGAGATATTTGACTATATGTCGTGTAGATACTCAAAATTTTATTGAAAAATATCATCAACATGTTAAAAATTTATTACACAAATCCAATATACTTAACAACCTTAGATTGCATTATTTAGATTTTTGTAGCACAAATGGGACTAAAATAAGAGTAGAATTACATTACGATTCTAAGTGGATATCATGTTGTGGTGTAGATGACAACAATAATTATTTTATAAAATGTTTGCCTACAGAAGAAGTATTTGTATCTCCATTAAAACATGGTACTCAAGGGATAGTGTATAGTACACAAGATATTGTTGTATACGATTTTGTAGTACAAGATTGTTGGTTGAGATTTGATAAAGGGAAAGTTGTAGATTTTGGTGCAAAAACAAACAAGGATAAGCTTGCCAAATTGCTTGATATAGACAATGCTAGATTTTTGGGGGAAGTTGCAATTGTCCCACACAACAATCCAATATCTTGTTTGGGAATATTGTGGCAAGATACAAGTATTGACGAAAATGCAAGTTGTCATTTTGCTATTGGACAATCATATAGAGATACAATTAGTGATGGATTGAAAATGTCTAAAGAGCAATTGATTAATTTGGGTTTAAATCAATCTCAAATACATCTAGATTTTTTGATAGGTAGTGCAGATATGTGTATAATTGGTACAGATTTTTTGGATAATACTATAGAGATATTGAACAATGGTGAGTGGTGTTTGTGATAATATTGAATGATATATTTGAATAAAGATAAGGTTTGATTGCGTGTGTAAAATACTATAAATTATTTTTAGAAATCATATTTTAAATGTTTAATATGATTTCTTTTATATTACAATTG